>NZ_JBYUVT010000011.1:0-160481 GCF_058135255.1 Flavobacterium sp. LK-23 | reverse complement strand
ACAATAAAATGGGGTATAAAAAATTAAATGTGTGTTTTTTTGCCACAGATTAAAATGATTAAATGGATTAATCTTTTATAATCCTTTAATCTGTGGCATTATTTTTTTTGCAATTAAATTAAAACTGATAAATCTTCTCTGGCGTTACGCAATAGTCCAACTTGATATCCGATTCAAAAACATCATCAATCTGGTTTACAGCTTCAAAAAATGAAAGTCCAATTTTTAAGGTTTCGGGTTTGCATTCGGCAAGGAATTTATCATAAAAACCTTTTCCGTAACCAATTCTGTTTCCAAAAACATCAAAAGCTAAAAGTGGTACAAAAACAACTTCAACTTTAGAAGATGGAACTTCAATTCCATCAACAGGTTCCGGAATGTTGTATTCGTTCTTTTTGATTTTAGTATTATCCGTTAAAAGAAAATGAGTCATTTTTCTGGTTTCGAAATCACTTTTAGAAATCAGGATTTCTTTGTCTTTTCCAGAAAGCAAATGCAGAACAAATTCCGTATTAACTTCTTTATGCTCTTCAATTGGAAGAAAAACATGATAATAAATTTTATCCCAAATCGGCATTTGAATCAATTGGTTTGCAATTGCCAAACTCTTCTCTTCTACTTCATCAAAAGAAAGTGCTTTACGGAAATTTTTATATTCTATTCGGAGTTCTTTTTTACTCGTCGGCATTGTCTGGAGTTTTAGATAAATGATAAATAGCATCGCCTTCATAAACAATTGGCGAATGATTGGCATTGATTACATAACCATCGTGCGGCGCTTTGATTTTTTGTTCAAACTTCCCGAACGGGTCTGTAATAATCGCCAAAATAGTACCTTTGGTTACAAATTTTCCGATCAAGTTAAAATCATGAAGCAAACCCGAACATTTTGCTCGAAGCCAAACCGATTGTTTAATATAAATTGAAGGTGTTAAGGCGGGTTCCATAATTTGTTTAGAATCTAACATTCCTAAATAATGGAGCAAACGTTTTGTTCCCAAAACACCTTGATTTGCAATTTCATTATTGATATCTAAAGATTTTCCTCCTTCAAAAAGAAGCATTTTTACATTGGCACTTTCAGAGGTTTTTCTAAAAGAACCATTTATATTTTTAGAATAAAGTGTAAATGGCGCATTAAAAATATCGGCCAAAACTTTCAGTTCAGGATTGTTTTCTGTGATTCTAATTTGTGGCGCGTTAAATCGGCTTGCTCCGCCCGCATGAAAATCGACTGCATAATCTAAGATTGGCAAAATTTCTTCGACAATATGATAAGCAAATCGGCTGGCAAGCGAACCTTTTTTGCTTCCTGGAAAAACACGATTCAAGTCGCGCCCATCCGGAAACTCGCGAGATTTATTCACAAAACCATACATGTTAATCACCGGAATGCAGATTATAGTACCGCGTGCAGGTCTGTTGATTTTTTTACTGATAATCTGACGAACAATTTCGACACCGTTAATTTCGTCTCCGTGTATTCCGGCAGAAAATAAAACAGTCGGACCTTCGTTCTTGGAACGACGAACAATAACAGGAATATTAAGTTTTGTTGTAGTATGAAGCCGAGCAATTTCGACGTTTATCGTTCTGTGTTCTCCCGGCAAAATCGATTCGCCAAAAATAACCAATGGAGTACTATTTTTCATGTAGAATTATAAAATCTAAATATAGAAATTATTCTTTTGATTTTGTAAATTTGAAACTAATTCAATGTTAAGCTTCATTTGGAAATCGGAATGGTTTTTGAAAAAAGCTTTTCGAGTATCTTCACACATAAAAAAGAATGCAAAAACCAGCCTTAGATCTTCAAATTTTAACTTTACCAGACAATCCTGGCGTCTATCAGTATTATGATAAAGATGGGAAAATCTTATATGTCGGCAAAGCTAAAAATTTAAAAAAAAGGGTTTCTTCATATTTCAATAAAATTCACGATACTGCCAAGACAAATGTACTGGTAAAAAAAATCGTAACGATAAAACACATCGTAGTTCCAACCGAAACCGATGCGCTTTTATTAGAAAATAATTTAATTAAAACCCTACAGCCGCGATACAACGTACTTTTGCGTGATGACAAAACGTATCCTTGGATCTGCATCAAAAAAGAACCTTTTTCGAGAATATTTTCAACTCGAAACATGGTCAAGGACGGCTCTGAATATTTTGGTCCCTACACCAGTTTCAAAACAGTACATACTATTTTAGATTTAATAAAAGAATTATATCCGCTGCGAACTTGCAATTATGACTTGAGCGCATCTAATATTAATTCAGGAAAATTTAAAGTTTGTCTGGAATATCATATTGGCAATTGCAAAGGTCCTTGCGAAGGTTTGGAGCCATTGGAGGAATACCAAAGACAGGTTAATGCGATTCGCGAAATCTTGAAAGGAAATTTCAAAGAAAGTTTAAAGGATTTCAAGAAACTGATGAACACTTATGCGCAGAATTTACAGTTTGAAGAAGCGCAAAAAATAAAAGAAAAGATTGAAGTTTTAGAGAATTATCAATCCAGATCTACCATTATCAATCCGAAGATTACCAATATTGATGTTTTCTCTATTATTTCTGACGAAAGTGCGGCTTATGTCAACTTCCTTCAGATTTCTCATGGTTCAATTATTCGTTCGCACACTTTAGAAATGAAGAAAAAGCTGGATGAAAGTGATGAAGAATTATTAGAATTGGCGATTATAGAACTTCGCGAGCGTTTTCAGCTATTATCAAAAGAAATCATTGTTCCTTTTGAAATGGATTTGGGCGAAAACATTAAAATAACTGTTCCTCAGCTTGGAGATAAAAAACAGATTTTAGATTTGTCAATTCGAAATGCTAAATTTTATCGAATCGAACAATTAAAGCAATTACAGATTGTAGATCCAGATCGTCATGTGAACAGAATTATGGCGCAGATGCAGAAAGATTTACGTCTTCCTGTTGAACCAAGACATATAGAATGTTTTGATAACTCGAACATTCAGGGAACAAATCCTGTTGCGGCCTGCGTGGTTTTTAAAGACGGAAAACCAAGCAAAAAAGATTATCGCCATTTTAACGTTAAAACTGTTGAAGGCCCCGACGATTTTGCTTCGATGACCGAAATTGTTTATCGCCGTTACAAAAGATTATTAGACGAAAATCAGCCTTTGCCTCAGCTAATAATCATTGACGGTGGAAAAGGACAATTATCATCGGCTTTAAAAAGTATTGATGAATTAGGTTTACGCGGTAAAATTGCCATTATCGGAATTGCAAAACGTTTGGAAGAACTTTTTTATCCAGGCGATTCGATTCCATTATATTTAGACAAAAAATCAGAAACCTTAAAAGTGATTCAACAGTTACGAAACGAAGCGCACCGATTTGGAATTACTTTTCACAGAGACAAGCGAAGCAAATCGGCACTTAATTCTTCTGTTGAAAGCATTCCTGGAATTGGCGAAAAAACTATGACAACATTAATCCAACATTTTAAAAGTGTTAAAAGATTAAAATTGGCTACAGAAAAAGAAATTTCAGACGTTATAGGTGTTTCTAAAGCCAAAAAAATTGTCGACTTTTACAAAACCAATTAAAGTTTTTATGCGTTCATTCCAACTGTACATTTCAAAAATTTGTTTCAAAGGAGCTTCTTCGTACGCATTCTCATTTGTTTTATTGCTGACCTTTTTGTTTTCGTCAAAATCATTTTCGCAGGAAACAAAAAAAGATAGTGTTAAAAGACCCAAAATAGGATTAGTTTTAAGTGGCGGCGGCGCCAAAGGTTTTGCACATATTGGAGTTTTGAAAGTTTTGGAAGAAGCCGGAATCAAAATTGACTATATTGGCGGAACCAGTATGGGATCTGTAATTGGCGGACTTTATGCTTCTGGTTACAATGCTTCTCAAATCGATTCTATTTTCAAACAAACCAACTTCGACGAATTAATAAACGATTATATACCGCGTTCTTCTAAGAATTTTTATGGCAAGAAGAATGACGAGTTATATGCGATTGTCTTGCCTTTCAGTAACTTCAGAGTCGGCATTCCAGAAGCACTTTCAAAAGGAATGTACAATTATAATTTATTAAGCAGTTTAACTAGAAATGTACGTCACGTTCGGGATTTCAACAAACTGCCAACTCCTTTTTTATGTATTGGAACTAACATTGAAACAGGTGAAGAAGTTTTGCTAAATAAAGGAAATCTGGTTCAGGCCATGATGGCGAGTTCGGCTTTCCCTTCCCTATTTACACCAGTTGAAATTGACGGAAATTTGTTGGTTGATGGTGGCGTAGTCAATAATTATCCCATACAAGAAGTTCGCAATCTCGGCGCTGATATTATTATTGGCGTAGATGTTCAAGACGATTTGCTGAAAAGAAAAAATCTAAAAAACGCCACACGAATCTTGGTTCAGATTACAAATCTGCAATCCATCGAAAAAATGAAAAGCAAGATAAAGGACACAGATGTTTACATCAGACCCGATATTCGTGATTTTGGAGTTATTTCGTTTGACCGAGGAGAAGAAATCATTAGAAAAGGAGAAGAAGCCGCTTTTGCGGTTTATGAAAAAATCAAAACTTTGAGTGATGAAAACCACTTTTACAAAAAGCCAAAATTAAAAGTTGAAACAGACACACTTCATATTCAAGACATAAATACTGATAAATTAGATAATTACACCAAAGAATATATTCGCGGTAAACTTCGTTTTAAACCAGGAAGCACCATAACTTATGATGGACTTAAAGCTGGGATAAACAACTTAAATGCAACACAAAACTTTAGCACTATCTCCTATTGCCTTCAGCCAGATGGCGATAAGGACGATTTGGATTTGGTTTTAAGAGAAAATCCAACGCAGACTTATCTAAAACTTGGACTTCATTATGATGGTCTTTACAAAAGTGCGGTTTTATTAAACCTAACTCATAAAAAGACCTTTTTAAAAAACGACGTTACTTCTTTGGATATCATTTTGGGTGATAATTTTAGATATGATTTTAATTATTATGTCGAAAATGGTTTTAACATCAGTTTTGGCTTCCGTTCGAGACTAAATCAATTTAATCGAAATGTAACGACTAGTTTGAGTGGCGTTCTTAAAGAGAATCCAAATTTCAACCTTATTAATGTTGACTTCATGGATATAACCAATCAGGCTTATTTTCAGACTATTTTTGTCCAGAAATTTTTAATGGGCGGTGGATTAGAATATAAGTATCTAAAAATTAACTCCCCAACACTTACCAACGAAGATAACATAATTGAAAAAAGCAATTATTTTAGTGCTTTTGCCTATTTAAAATACGATTCGCTAGATGAAAAATATTACCCAAGTTCTGGATTATATTTTTCTACAGATCTGCAAACCTATATGGCATCATCAGATTATACAAAGCAATTTAAACCTTTCTCGATTGCGAAAGCCGAAATATCAGTTGTTAGACCGCTATTTAGAAAAGCAACTATAAAGTTTGGAGCCGATGCTGGTTTTAATATTGGCAGCGACAGTGTTCCGTTTTTTGATTTTATATTTGGTGGTTATGGCTACAACAAAATAAACAATTTTAATTATTTCTACGGATACGATTTTCTAAGCATTGCCGGCAACAGTTATATTAAAACTGATATTAATATTGATTACGAAATCTTCAAAAAAAATCACATCAATGTATCAGCAAATTTTGCCAACTTAGGAGATGATATTTTTTCTTCTGTAGATTGGGTTTCTATGCCAAAGTATACAGGATATGCCATTGGTTATGGTTTAGAAACCATAATTGGACCTATCGAAGTAAAACAATCTTGGTCTCCAGAAATGTCAAAAAGCTTTACGTGGTTTAGCATCGGGTTTCAATTTTAGTATTATAACCGAGAATACTTCAATAAAAACAGTGTATTTTTTTACATCATAAAAATTAAATCAAAAAAACTAAGTTATTTTATAGTTATAAATAATATAATTTTTATTTTTACTCCGAAAAAATTACGACATTTGTTATAATGAAAACAAATTGGACAGGTTTATTAGAGTATCTTCAATTTCTTATTAAGAGAAATCCAGAATAATGCTTCTATCGAATTGAGATAATTAGTCAATTGGAAAAATTGAACTGATTATTCACTCTGCAATTCAAATTTTCGAATTATCTAATTTACTAATTATCTAATTGAAAAGCCATGCCATTATATCACAAACTCGGAGAATTTCCGCAAAAGCGACACACCCAATTTGAAAAACCAAACGGAGGTTTTTACTATGAACAATTGTTCGGAACCGAAGGTTTTCACGGGCATTCGTCGCTATCTTATCACGTACACAGACCAACTCAGGTTAAAGAAATTTTAAACTCTTATTCGGTTGAACCTAAAATTGCAATCGGAAAAAATATAAAATCGCTTCTTTTTAAAGGTTTTGAATTAAAACCCGAAAATGATTTTCTGGACAGCCGAAAAGCAATGCTTGTCAATAAAGACTGTATTATTGGTTTGGCTGCGCCGAAAGAATCGCTTCGTAATTATTTTTATAAAAATGCCGATGCCGATGAAATGCTTTTCATTCATAGAGGAAAAGGAAAGTTAAGAACCATGTTAGGAAATATTCCGTTTGAATATGGCGATTATTTAATTATTCCGCGCGGTATTATTTATCAGATCGATTTCGAAACAGAAGACAACCGATTATTTTATGTAGAATCTTATTCTCCTTTTTATACTCCAAAACGTTATAAAAACCAATCTGGACAGCATTTAGAACATTCTCCATTTTGTGAGCGTGATTTTATTTTGCCTAGCGAATTGGAAACTCATGACGAAAAAGGCGATTTTTTAATTAAAATCAAAAAGGAAGGAATGATTCATGAAGTGGTTTATGCCACACATCCGTTTGACGTTGTAGGCTGGGACGGCTACAATTTCCCATACGGATTTTCAATTCATAATTTCGAACCTATAACCGGGCGTGTTCACCAACCGCCTCCGGTACATCAAACTTTTGAAACGGCAACTTTTGTCGTTTGTTCATTCTGCCCAAGACTTTATGATTATCATCCGAAAGCCATTCCGGCGCCATACAATCACAGCAATATAGATTCTGACGAAGTTCTATATTATGTAGATGGCGATTTTATGAGTCGCAACAATATTGAGCAAGGTCATATTACTTTACACCCAAAAGGAATTCCGCACGGACCAGCGCCAGGCGCAATGGAACGAAGTATTGGTCATAAAGAAACTCAGGAATTAGCCGTTATGGTGGATACGTTCCGCCCATTAATGGTTACTGAAGAGGCTATGGGGCTTGATGATGGACAGTACTATAAATCTTGGGTTGAATAAATTTCACTTTCGATCTAACCGCAAAGTTCGCAAGGATTTTACGCAAAGATCGCTATAAAAAACTTTGCGAACCTTGCGATTTACTTAGCGCCTTTGCGGTAAAAAAAACAAATTTTAAACACAACATTTCGGAAAAATCAATTAAACGATTAACCGATTAAACAAATAAACATCATGTCAAAAGAAGTAAAATCAGTAGAATACGGATTAGAGAAAATATTTGAAGGAGCACAAGATTTCCTTCCATTATTAGGAACAGATTATGTAGAATTTTATGTGGGAAATGCCAAACAAGCAGCTCATTATTATAAATCTGCATTCGGATATCAGTCATTAGCTTACGCTGGATTAGAAACTGGAGTAAAAGACAGAGCCTCTTATGTTTTGAAACAAGATAAAATTAGAATTGTTTTGACTACGCCTTTAACAGCAGATTCTCCAATAAACGAACATTTGAAAAAACATGGTGATGGTGTAAAAGTGGCTGCTCTTTGGGTTGAAGACGCTACAAAATCTTACGAAGAAACCATGAAGCGTGGTGCCCGTTCTTTTATGGAACCAACGGTTGAAGAAGATGAATTTGGACAAGTGGTTCGTTCTGGAATTTACACTTACGGAGAGACAGTTCACATTTTTGTAGAAAGAAAAAATTATAATGGTGTTTTCTTGCCAGGTTATAAAGAATGGAAATCTGACTTTAACCCAGAATCAACTGGATTAAAATACATTGACCACATGGTTGGAAATGTAGGCTGGAACGAAATGAATACTTGGGTAAAATTCTACGAAGAAGTAATGGGATTTGTAAACTTCCTATCTTTTGATGACAAACAAATTACTACAGAGTATTCTGCTTTGATGAGTAAAGTAATGTCTAACGGAAACGGAAGAATTAAATTTCCAATCAACGAACCTGCAGAAGGAAAGAAAAAATCGCAGATTGAAGAATATTTAGATTTTTACGGAGGACCTGGAATTCAACACATTGCCATTGCTACAGACGATATTATTAAAACGGTTTCACAACTTAGAGCACGTGGTGTTGAATTTTTATCGGCTCCTCCACACGCATATTACGAAGCAATTCCTGAAAGATTGGGTGTTCATATGGACATGATGAAAGAGGATTTGAGCGAAATCGAAAAATTAGCGATCATGGTCGATGCCGACGAAGATGGTTACCTTTTACAGATTTTTACAAAGCCAGTTCAAGACAGACCGACGCTTTTCTTCGAAATTATTCAAAGAATGGGGGCAAAAGGGTTCGGTGCGGGTAACTTTAAAGCCCTTTTTGAGTCTATCGAAAGAGAGCAAGAATTGAGAGGAACGCTATAAAATGTTAATTTTGATGCACAAAACCACATAATTCGCCAAAAAACGATGCTTTTTTTGCAAATGTTATGTTAAACTTGACTTTTGCTATTTTATTTTTGAACTTTCTATCTATCTTTGCACCGCAAATCAGGAAGGGGTGGTTTCCTTCCGAATTGATATAAATTTCATAATTTATAGTTTTTTGGTTAGTTAATAGCATAAAAACTCAGTCATTTTTGACTGAGTTTTTTTGTTTTGGTACATTTGGAATAGAATTTGCATTTGTCTATCTTTATAATAAAATGTAAAGAATGTACTATGAAAAAGCTCTTCCTCACTATATTAGCACTAACAACACTCTCATTTGCGCCTCAAAAAGAAGATGCCTTCGATACTGGAGAATATTTCAAATTTAGAATACATTACGGAATTGTAAATGCGGGCTATGCTACTCTTGAAGTTAAAGATGCCACGATAAACAACAAAAAGGTATATCACTCTGTTGGAAAAGGTTACACAACTGGAATGTCTAAATTTTTCTTTAAAGTAGAAGATTTATACGAAAGTTATTTCGACAAAGAAACAGGAAAACCCTATCGTTATGTTAGAAAAATTGACGAAGGTGGCTACACCAAAAATCAAGAAGGTTTTTTCAATCAAGCAGAAAATAGAGTTTTAGTAAAAGACTATAAAAGAAAATCAGAAAAAACGATTCTAGTATCGGAAGATGTACAAGATATTGTGTCGGCATTTTACTTTTTGAGAAACCATCCCAATATCGATAAACTTAAATCTGGCGAAGCCATTACAATCGATATGTTTTTTGATGAAGAAATCACAAAATTTAAGTTAAAATTTGTAGGCCGTCAAGATATTACGACTAAATTTGGAACCGTTTCTACAATGGTCTTTAAGCCATTGGTACAAACAGGTAGAGTATTTAAAGAAAAAGAGAGCTTAACACTCTGGATAACAGATGATGCAAACAAAGTTCCCATAAGAATTAAAGCAGATTTGGCCGTCGGATCGCTTAAGGCAGATCTTGATGATTATAAAGGATTAAAAAGTCCACTTAAAGTAAAAAAATAATGAACCCTACAGATAATTCTGAAGCACTTTTAAAAGAAATTGATCTTAAATTTCAAGCCATAAATCAAAAAACTAATGTTCAATTAGAAGGATTGCTTTGGGCTAAACCCATCACATATTGGGATTATATTCAGACCGATGCTCTTTTGAATCTGCAAATTCAACGCACCACACTTCCTGACGAAATGGTATTTATAATGTATCATCAGGTAAACGAATTGATTTTTAAAATGATTCTGTGGGAAATTGATCAGATTGCCGAAACAGAAAATATTCAAGTTGATTTTTTTAGCGAAAGACTATCAAGAATCACAAGATATTTTGACATGCTTACCAACTCTTTCAGTATTATGGAAAATGGTATGGAAGTAGATCAATACATGAAATTTAGAAATACGCTTACTCCAGCCAGCGGATTCCAGAGCGCTCAATATAGAATGATCGAATTTGCTTCTACTGATGTGATCAATTTAACAGACCGCAGATACAAAGCAAACTTTGACGAAAATACCGATTTAGAAACTAGCTTTGAACATCTTTATT
This sequence comes from Flavobacterium sp. LK-23, assembly GCF_058135255.1. Lineage (NCBI taxonomy): Bacteria > Pseudomonadati > Bacteroidota > Flavobacteriia > Flavobacteriales > Flavobacteriaceae > Flavobacterium > Flavobacterium sp. LK-23. The sequence continues at coordinate 150,199 of NZ_JBYUVT010000011.1, read as the reverse complement.
GGCAAGCTGCCGGAAAAGATTATCATACTGGCGAAAAATCATATTTGCTAAATGAGTTTGAGAAAAAGTACAAAGAGCAGTTCTTAAGACAAATGGCTTCTTTTAAAACCAAAAATCTTTGGCAAAAATTCATCCAATTACCTATTGAAGACCAACAAAATACAGAACTAATCGCAGCAATGCGCCATTACGACAAAACGGTAAACATTACTTGGGTAATGCAACACCTTAATACGGCTAGAAAATACATTTTGGAAAGCGGAAAAGGTAACGGAGAAGCTACTGGAGGAAGTGATTGGCAAAAATATATGCACCCAAAATACCAAAGACGCATCTTTTTTCCTAAATTGTGGACCGAAGAAGAATTGTCCAATTGGGGAAATGAAACCGAAGTTTAATTTCACCACAAAAAAATATTAAAAGTTTGAAAAAAGCAGTCGTAATTTTAATTGTCTTGTTTTCTATTTTTTCATGTAAAAAAGCAGAAGAAAAAGTAGAAACAAAAATTACTAAACCAGCAACCAAAAAAATAGAATTCGGTTTTAATTACGCAGACTTTAATGTTGTTAATGATACTATTTCAAAAGGAGATTCTTTTGGCTCTATACTTCAAAGTCAAAATATTGGAGACAAAAAAGTACATGATATTGTAGAACAGGTAAAAGATTCGTTCAATGTCAGAAGTATTCGTTACGGCAAACCCTTTACTTTACTTCGTTCTAAAAACAAAACGAATAATCTTCAAGTTTTTGTTTATCAGCCAGACGCCTTAAGTTATTATGTTATTGATTTAAGAGATAGCATTGCAAAAGCATATAAAAAAATAAAACCTGTTTCTCTAAAAAGAAAAATGATTGGTGGCGTTCTTAAAAGTTCATTATCTGAAACTTTAGGAAACGAAAGTGTTGAAACAGCTTTGGCCAGCAGAATCACAAAAGTATTTTCTTGGTCTATTGACTTTTTTAAACTTAAAAAAGGAGATCGTTACGGATTAATTTTCACTGAAAGATTTATCAACGGAAAGACGTATGATGGCGTTGAAGATCTTGAGGCTGCATTTTTTGAATATAAAGGCAAAATCATTTACGCCTTCCCTTTTGCAAGAGACACCACTTCTGGTAAAGTTGAATATTATGATGATGAAGGAAAAACACTTAAAAACTTCTTCTTAAAAACGCCAATTAAATTTAGCCGAATCACTTCAAGATTCACTATGAATAGATATCATCCGGTACAGCACACTTGGAAAGCGCATAAAGGAACAGATTACGCCGCTCCAACAGGAACACCAATTTCTACAACCGCATCTGGAGTTGTTGAAGCTACAGGATATACTGCAGGAAACGGAAACTTTGTAAAAGTAAAACACAACGGAACCTATTCTACCCAATATTTACATATGTCTAAAATCTTGGTTCGCCGCGGACAACGCGTTACTCAAGGTCAGACAATTGGTTTGGTAGGAAGTACAGGTCTAGCTTCTGGTCCTCACGTTTGTTACCGTTTTTGGAAAAATGGAGTACAAGTAGATGCTCTTAGACTGAATCTTCCAACTGGAGAATCTTTGACAGGAAACGACAGAACTCGTTTCATGAAACAGATTGAGCCTTTAAAAAGAGAATTGGATAGCATTGGGAATCTGTAATAACCCATTTTATAATCTTTTTGTTTTAAAGCCATGAAAAATGAACGCCTTAAAGCCATGTATCATGAAACTTTTTCTGGTTTAAAATTATTTTACAGAGACACAAATCTTCCTGAAAATATAATTTTAAATTATAAAGTCGGACAGATTATTCAAGAAAAAGGTTTTACTGATATGAGTTCGATTGGCGGAGGACTTTCGAGCAATCTTAGATATTTGATTGCCAGTTCGCATGTAAAAGATTTATCAAAATTTAATCCTGATTCAGCAAAAATTGGACATTTTCTATTAGATTCTATTTCTTATTTTAAAGTTTTGGATATTCAGAAAATTGGCGATAAAACTCAAATTTTTCTTTTGAATATTCCAGACAATTCAATTTCGCTTTTTAAAAATTCATCTTCAAACTTAGAGGAAGAAATTATAGAAAAAGCTCAAAAACGCTTTCGCGAAAAAATCGATTTACCTTTCGTTTTAGAATTGCAAACCGAAGAATGGAAAGAAAGAACAAAATCTCCTCTCGGAATGGACGAAAGCGGAAAATTATTTTTTGACGATTCTAAAATTAAAACCGAATCTCCAAAAAGAATAGATGTTGATGTCTCGAAGAAAATTATAGAAATTAATAAAAAGCCTTGGTGGAAATTCTGGTAAAAAATATCTCTTAAACTCTTATTTATTCATGCAAAAATCCTTTCTGATATTTTTATCATTATTAGCCGTAGGATGCTCCAATCCAAAAGTTTTTATTTTAAATGAAAAAGAAGAAAGCATATATTTTGTACAGCAACTAGTTAGCACTGCCTTCGAAAAAGATTTGATCGGAGAATCGCCACTGATCGTAATAAACGGAATTCCATTTAAATACAATAAAAAACAAGACACCATCTTATTGCCACTTAAAAAACTTGACATCATTACTTTAGACTTTATAAACAAAAACAGCAGCCGTATAATTTATAACGAAAAGGAAAACGATGGAGCTATCATTATAATTTCTAAAAATCAAAAGTGATAATTCATAAAACGTTTTCGTAACTAATTGTTATATAATCGCAAACCGTTCCCCTTTTAAAAGTTATTTCAGTATTTTTGTGTTTCAGAAAACAAACTCAATTATAGATAAAAAATGGCTTTAAACACAACAAACCCAACTGGGACTGAAGCGTGGAAAAATCTACAAAACCACTATAACGCAATTCACGAAACCACAATACAAGAATTGTTTCAACAAGATAGTGCCCGTGCTGAAAAATTCAATTTACAATGGAATGATTTTTTAGTAGATTATTCAAAGAACAATATTAGTCAGGAAACTGTTTCTCTTTTATTAGAATTGGCAAACTCGATCGGACTGAAAGATGCAATCGCACAATATTTTGGAGGAGAATTAATCAATCAGACAGAAAATCGCGCTGTTTTACATACGGCATTACGTGCTCCAGAATCGGCAGTCATTAAGGTTGATGGAGAAAATGTAATTCCAGAAGTTTACGAAGTAAAAAATAAAATCAAAAACTTTACAGAAGAAGTAATCTCTGGGCAAAGAAAAGGATATACTGGAAAAGCTTTTACCGATGTTGTAAATATTGGTATTGGAGGTTCTGATCTTGGTCCAGTAATGGCGGTTGAAGCTTTACAATTTTATAAAAATCACCTAAACACACATTTCGTTTCAAATGTTGACGGTGACCACGTAAATGAAGTTATCAAAAAACTAAATCCTGAAACGACACTTTTCGTGATTGTTTCTAAAACTTTTACTACTCAGGAAACACTTTCGAATTCAGAAACTATTAAGGAATGGTTTTTGAAATCGGCTACTCAGGAAGATATTGCGAAACACTTTGCAGCGGTTTCTACAAACATTAAAAATGTAACAGAATTCGGAATTAATCCGGACAACGTTTTCCCAATGTGGGACTGGGTTGGAGGAAGATTTTCTCTTTGGAGCGCAGTTGGTTTGAGCATCGCATTAGCAATTGGTTTTGACAATTACAATCAATTATTAGTTGGAGCAAATGAAATGGACGAGCATTTCAAATCGGCAGAATTCGACGAAAACATTCCGGTTATTTTGGCTTTATTAAGCGTTTGGTACAATAATTTTTATGGTGCTGAAAGCGAAGCTTTGATTCCATATACACAATATTTACACAAACTTGCTCCTTATTTACAGCAAGCTTTTATGGAAAGCAATGGAAAAAGTGTTGGTCGTGATGGCAAACCTGTTAATTACCAAACCGGAACAATTATTTGGGGAGAGCCAGGAACAAATTCACAACACGCTTTCTTCCAATTAATTCACCAAGGAACAAAAAGAATTCCAACAGACTTTATTGGATTTGTAAAACCTCTTTATGGCAATGAAGATCACCACGATAAATTGATGTCTAATTTCTTTGCTCAAACAGAAGCTTTAATGAATGGTAAAACTCCAGCCCAAGTTCAAGCAGAATTTGACAAACAAGGACTTGCAGCTGAAAAAGCATCATATTTGTTACCGTTTAAAGTTTTTACAGGAAACAAACCAACCAATACAATTCTAATTCAAAAACTTACTCCAAAAAGCTTAGGATCTTTAATCGCATTATATGAGCACAAAATATTTGTTCAAGGTGTGATCTGGAACATCTTTAGTTTTGATCAATGGGGAGTTGAATTAGGCAAGCAATTAGCAAACTCAATCTTAGACGAGATTAATTCTAAGACTGTTAAAAATCACGACAGTTCGACTTCATTTTTGTTAAATCATTTCTTAAAAAACAAATAGAAACATTGTCTTAAGTATTCTATAACTTTTGAAACGTCCTAATTACTAGTAAAATTAGGACGTTTTTTGTATAAAATTCCGACAAAAGACAGAAAAATCCGCTAATTTACATTTTTAACATTGCTTGACCATCCAAATAATTACAGTTTTAACAAAAAAGCATTACATAAATTCAACAAATCAATATTTTTTTTAATAAAAAGAGAAAAATTCATTTTAATGCGCAGCACAAAAAGCAAAACTTGTTTTTCTTAACATTTCGATAACATTATCTGAGTTATTTGTTATAATTTTGCCAAAAACAATAAACTCAATAACAAAATGAAGAAAATGAAAAATTGGTTACTGACCGGACTATTCTTTATGATAGTTTCAACCGTATTTTCTCAAGGAAAAGTTACTGGTAAAATTACCGACGGAACAGGTGGATTACCAGGAGCAAATGTAGTGATCAAAGGATCTACTACAGCAACTTCAACAGATTTTGATGGTAAATTTACTCTTACTTCAACATCAAGCACAGGAGAGATTGTTATCTCTTTCTTAGGTTATGACAACCAAACTGTGAAATTTAATGTGTCTAACGGCGCAACTACAAACTTAGGAACTATCACTTTGGTTTCTAACTCAAACGAATTGAGCGAGATCGTAGTTAAAAGTAGCACAGTAGATATTGCAAAAGACAGAAAAACTCCTGTTGCAGTATCAACAATTAAAGCTTCTGAAATTCAGGCAAAACTAGGAAACCAAGAACTTCCTGAAATGTTAAAAAGCACTCCATCTGTTTACGTAACTAAATCTGGTGGAGGATTTGGAGATTCTAGAATCACAATTCGTGGATTTAGCCAAAACAACGTTGCGGTAATGGTTAACGGTATGCCAGTTAACGACATGGAAAATGGTGCTGTTTACTGGAGTAACTGGGCAGGTTTATCTGACGTTACTTCTTTCATTCAAGTACAAAGAGGTTTAGGTTCTTCTAAATTAGCTATTGCTTCTGTTGGAGGTACTATGAACTACGTAACTAAAGCTTCAGATTTAAAACAAGGTGGTACAGTTGGTACTTCTTTTGGTAACGATAATTTCTTCAAATCTAACGTTGCTTACAACACAGGAAAATTAGATAGCGGATTCTCTGCTTCTGTATTATACAGCCACACTCAAGGTGACGGATATGTAGATGGAACTCAATTTAACGGAGATAACTACTATGTAGCTCTTGGTTATACTACAAAAAACAACAAACACGATTTCCAATTTACAGTTACTGGTGCTCCACAATGGCACGATCAAAGATCTACATTCATCACTATAGCACAGTATCAACAATATGGTTCAGTATCTGATCCAAACATTAGATATAACTCTGATTGGGGATACAAAGATGGTCAGGCTTTCAACATGGTAAGAAACTACTACCACAAACCTGTTACTTCATTAAACTATGATTTCCAAATTAATGAAACATCTAAATTATCTGCTGTAGCTTACGCTTCTTTCGGACGTGGAGGAGGATCTAGAGGAACTGGATTTATTAAAGGATTAAATTATGCTAACGCTGCATTTAGAACAGCAGATGGTTTAGTGGATTATGATAAAATCGTAGCTTACAACTCAGGTGAAACGGTAATGATCAATGGAGCTGCTTCTACTCGTACAACAACAGGTACGACTGGTCAATACCAAAATACTTCACTTACTGGAAACAATACTACAAATGGTATTTCTCAAATTTCATCTGTTAACTCTCACAACTGGTATGGTGCAATTGTTAACTTCAACAAAAAATTCACAGAAAATTTAACTTGGGATTTAGGAGTTGATGTAAGAGGATACAAAGGTCTTCACTACCAAAACGTAAATAACCTTCTAGGAGCAGATGCATTCGCTGACAATTTTGATGTAAACAACCCAAATAGAGTTTTATACGGAACATATTCTACATACCCAGCTTGGAATGTATTCAAAAGCACTGACAAAGAAGAAAAAATCAACTTCAACAATGACGGTGACGTAAGATGGTATGGAGGATTTACTCAATTAGAGTATACTTCTGATAAATTTACTGCATTCGTTCAAGGTGCACTTTCTCAACAAGGATTCAAAAGAGTTGACTATTTCAAATATGCAGCTGGAACTCCATTAGCAAGTACAGATTACGAAAACATCTTAGGTGGTAACGTAAAAGGTGGTGTTAACTACAACATCAACGAGCACCATAATGTTTTTGTTAACTCAGGATACTACTCAAAACAACCATTCTTTAATGCAGTTTACCCAAACAACAGTTCAATTGTAGCTGGTAACTTAACAAACGAAAAAATCTTTGCTGTTGAAGCTGGATATGGTTTACGTACAAGTAAATTTACTGCAAACGTAAACTTATACAGAACTTCTTGGAAAGACAGATACCAAAGATCTAATGATGGTGCTGCTGATAACCCAGGTGGTTACTTTGATTTCGCTGGAATTACAGAAATCCACTCAGGTATTGAGATTGATGGTACTGCTAAAGTTCTTGACAAACTTACTATTACAGGTATGCTATCTCTTGGAGATTGGAAATATGAAGGAACAAGTACAAGTAACCGTTACGATTCAGCTAACAATCAAATCGGAACTGGTTCAACATTATTCCTTGACGGTGTAAGAGTTGGTGATGCTGCTCAAACAACTGCTGCTTTAGGAGCAACTTATGAAATCTTACCTCGTTTTACTGTAGATGCAAACTACAACTATGTTGACAAATTGTATGCTGCTATCTCTCCAGGAAACTTTACTAAAGAAGATAACAGAGGTGCATTACAATTACCATCTTACGGTACTGCTGATGCTGGTTTATCATACAAACTGTTAGTAGGTAGAAACAAAAGCAACTCAGTAGGTTTCAGATTAAATGTAAACAACCTTTTTGATTACACTTACATTGCTGAAGCAAAAACAAATATATTTGCTGCTGATGTTCCTACTGTTACAACTTACAAAGGTATTGCTACTACAAACCAAGTATACTTTGGTTTCGGTAGAACTTGGAACTTCGCATTACGTTACGATTTCTAAGAATTTAGAATCTAAATAAATAATAAAAACGGCATTGACTTTTAAGTTTAATGCCGTTTTTTTATAGCCTTTTTTGTTATATTTGTTTTTAAACAAAAAACACAGTTTATGTATAATTTTCTACAAAAATTTCACTCTGGCTGGGCGTACTTAGCATTGCTTCTTTTAGTAATTGCAGTGGTTAACGCTATCATCGGAGTAACTTCAAAAAAAGAATTTACTGGTAAGGATCGTAAAATCGCTTTATTTGCTTTAATTGGCACACACACTCAATTATTGATTGGTTTAATCTTATATTTTGTTTCTGCGAGAGGCTTTGCTGTATTAGGTCAAATGTCAAATGCAGAATTAAGATTAACATCATTAGAACACCCTCTAATTAATATTATTGCTATCATCTTGATTACTATCGGATGGTCTAAACATAAAAAATTAATCAATAGCGAAGCTAAATTTAAAACCTTTGCTATTTTTTACGGATTAGGATTATTGCTTATTTTAAGTAGAATTCCATGGAGCCTTTGGTTCTAAAAAATACCAATTAAAAGCCCTTAATCAGGGCTTTTTTTATCTCGGCATATTATTTGTACAAACTCCCCCCAAGTCTGAAAAAGAATAACCCATGAGAAATAAAAAGAACATTTTATTCGCCACAATCGCTTTAACCTTAATTAGCGGCTTTACGTATGTCATAAGCCAAACCAAACCTACAACAGAACCTAAAATCATTCAAGATACTGTTAAAAATGTAAAACCAGCTATTATTCCGTTGCCGGATTCTGTTTTTACAGACAAAGGTTTAAAACTGAGACCATACAAGAAAAACGCTCATGCTTCCTACTACGCAGATCGTTTTAACGGAAAAAGAACCGCTAATGGAAGTAGATTTAACAACAACAGCTATACTGCAGCTCACAAAAAACTTCCTTTTGGAACAAGAGTTAAAGTAACCAATGAAGCCAATGGCAAATTCGTTATCGTAAAAATTACAGATCGCGGACCTTTTGTAAAAACCCGCGAAATCGATTTGTCTAAACGAGCTTTTATGGACATTACAAAACATAAAGGTGCCGGAGCTATGAAGGTTACCATTGAAACCATAATTGAATAAAAAAAGTCCCGCTTAAAGCGGGACTTTTTTTAAACCAATTTTCTTATGGCCATTGCAATTCCACTATGAAGCCCTTCGTGGTAATTATTAAAATCTAAGGCTCCTTGAACATGACGAAGCGTGAAACCGATACTAGTAGTATATTCGTGGTAATCAACAAAAAGTCCGCTCTCAAAATCATTTTTTGTTTTTTCTAATGTTGTAGAAAGCAATGTTCGAATCTCATCAACTTCAGCTTGAGAAACATCCCCTTCTGGTTTGGTTCCTTTTCTGTATTTGTTAATGAAATCTTCAGAAACCATTGTTGGAAGGCCCGATAATTTATAAACCAAAACCTGCTGCGACGAAATACAATGACCTATATTCCAAATAATATTGTTGCTAAAACCATCTGGAACTTTGTTTAATTGCTCTAACGAATGACTGTCTAAGATTTTCAAAAGAATTTCTCTAATAGTTTTCTGCACATCAAAAACTGAACTCATAATTTTATTTTTTTTTCTAAAATTAATCATTTTTAAGCTTCAAATGGATTTTCTTTGCATTCTAACAAATTCATAAATAATGAACAAAATATATTACTTAGCATCCTGTGATACTTGTCGTAAAATCATTAAAAGTCTTCCAGAAAACAATCTAGTTTTTCAAGACATTAGACAAGATCCCATTACAGAAGAACAACTGGAAGAAATGTATAAACTTTCTGGAAGTTATGAAGCGTTATTTAGCAAAAAGGCTCAATTGTATAAGTCAATGGGGTTAAAAGAAAAATCTTTGACTGAAGCCGATTTTAAAAAATACATTTTAGAGCATTACACTTTCTTAAGCCGTCCGGTTTTTATTATTGACGGAAAAATTTACATCGGTAACAGCCAAAAAAATGTAGCCGAAGTTATAAATGCACTAACGTAAGAATAACCGCAAATTTTGATCTATAAAACTGATTCACAATTTACAACGTAACACATCAAACTTTTATTTATCTTTGCGCCTTTATACTCAATTATATGATACAATCTATGACAGGGTTTGGCAAAGCTTCTTTGCAATTGCCTACAAAAAAAATCACCGTTGAAGTAAAATCTCTAAACTCTAAAGGTTTAGATTTAAATGTAAGAATGCCATCGGTTTACCGTGAGATGGAACTTGGATTGCGAACTCTTATTTCGACTAAATTGGAAAGAGGAAAAATTGATTTTGCAATCTATGTAGAAAGTACTGCAGAACAAACTTCAACTAAAGTAAATGTACCTGTCGTAAAAAATTATATTGCGCAGTTAAAAGAAGTAAATCCAAATGCTGATGAAACTGAATTAATGAAAATGGCGGTTCGTATGCCTGACACATTAAAAACAGAACGCGAAGAAATTGATGAGAATGACTGGGAGCAGATTCAGGTTATTATTGATGAGGCACTTCAAAACATTTTAAACTTCCGTAAAGACGAAGGTGAATCTCTTGAAAAAGAATTCAATTTAAGAATTGGGAACATTCGCCAATTCATGAATGATACCTTGGCACTTGATCCAGAACGCGTACAAGCAATTAAAGATCGTTTGCAGACTGCAATTTCAGAATTACAGGTTAATGTTGATGAAAACCGTTTTGAGCAGGAATTAATCTATTATTTAGAGAAATTAGACATTACTGAAGAAAAAGTCCGTTTAGGCAATCATTTAGATTACTTTATAGAAACCCTTAATGGAACTGAAGCTAATGGACGAAAACTTGGCTTTATCACTCAGGAAATGGGACGCGAAATTAATACAATGGGATCTAAATCCAATCATGCTCAAATGCAGAAATTGGTTGTGATGATGAAGGATGAATTGGAGAAGATTAAAGAACAGGTCTTGAATGTGCTTTAAAGCTTAGAGCATAAATACCACACAAATATCAAGCTTAGAGCATATTGCTTAAAGCCTAAAGCATACACAATGAACAAAGGAAAATTAATTGTTTTTTCGGCACCGTCTGGATCAGGAAAAACAACTATCGTAAAACATTTATTAGGTCAGGAAGATTTAAATCTTGAATTTTCGATTTCGGCAGCGTCACGTGCGCCACGTGGTGAAGAAGTAGACGGAAAGGATTATTATTTTATTTCGTTGGAAGAATTCAAAAAACACATTAAAGCTGAAGATTTCTTGGAATGGGAAGAAGTATATCGCGACAACTTCTACGGCACTTTAAAATCGGAAATTGAAAGAATCTGGGCTTTAGGAAAAAATGTCATTTTTGATATTGACGTGGTTGGTGGCCTTCGTATTAAACACAAATTTCCAGAAGAAACTTTGGCTGTTTTTGTTAAACCTCCAAGTGTTGACGAATTAAAACGTCGATTAAAACAACGTTCTACAGAAAGCGAAGACAAAATCAATATGCGTATCGCAAAAGCTTCTGTAGAATTGGCAACAGCGCCTCAGTTCGACGTGATTATCAAAAACTATGATTTATCAGTTGCTCTTGAAGAAGCACATCAACTGGTAAAAGATTTCATAAACAAGTAATTTTATTCCACAGAGATACACAACAAAAAAACACAGAGATTCGCAAAAGTATTATTTTAAACTTTGCGAATCTTTGTGCTATCTTAGCGACTCTCTGTGAAACTATAAAAAATGAAAATAGGTCTTTACTTCGGAACATACAACCCTATACATGTTGGTCATTTAATCATTGCGAATCACATGGCCGAGTTTGCAGATTTAGATCAGATTTGGATGGTTGTTACGCCTCACAATCCGTTAAAAAAGAAATCGACTTTATTAGACGACCAACAGCGTCTGCAAATGGTTTTTCTGGCCACAGAAGATTACACAAAGATAAAACCGTCTGACATCGAATTTAAATTACCTCAGCCGAGTTATACTGTTATCACGCTCGCTCATTTACAAGAGAAATATCCAACCCATGAATTTTCATTAATTATGGGCGAAGACAATCTGAAAACGCTTCATAAATGGAAAAACTATGAAGTGATACTGGAAAATCATGATATTTATGTATACCCAAGAATTTCTGATGAACCTGAAAATGTTGAGCTAAAATCGCATCCCAAAATTCATGTAATCGATGCGCCAATTGTAGAGATTTCTTCGACTTTTATTCGAAACAGTATTAAAGAAGGCAAAAACATTCAGCCTTTATTACCTCCAAAGGTTTGGGAATATATTGATCATAATAATTTTTATAAGAAGTAATTCCCGAACAGTTTACATAATCTTGTCATTTCGACCAAAGGGAGAAATCACACAAGAAACTCCGCAAAAGGCATCCCATCTTTGTCGATTTACGAGTGTGATTTCTCCCTTTGGTCGAAATGACAACAGAGCGCAATAAAAAAGCCTGAATTTAAAAATTCAGGCTTTCTATTTATAATTAAGCTTCTATACTTACTTCACTTTTTACTCTCGTTCTGATTTCACTCAGCGATTGATCAACCAAAAGTTTTCCATCTCTAAAAACTTCTTTCAATTCACTTTGTTTTTCTTCTTCCCAAGAAACATTATCTGTTAAATGATACTTGCCATCGATTAAATCGATTTTCATTAATCCTTTAGCCGATTTTTTAGTTCCGTCATCTGTAATCGGATCTTTGAAGATGGCTCTTCCTTCTCCGTTTACTTCTCCGTAAGTTGCTTTCATCGCAAATCCGAACGTATCTCTGGTGTTGTATTGATAAGTGAAAGAACCAATTCCAAGAACAACATTCGTAGAAGCAAATCCCTTTTCTTTTAATCTTTCGCAGATTTGAGTTGCTCTTGCTACTGTAATACTGTCTCCGTAAATAGCTCCGATTTGCGGAACCAATTCTTTAAATCCTTTAGCATTTGTAGTTCCTCCAAAAACATCCCAAAGCAATTCGATAACACCTTTTTTCTCTTGTTCTGTTTTTCCGTTTGGATTTCCGCAGATTATATCAACTGGATCACCGCTGTCAGGACGAATTACGACTTTACCTTCTCTTGAAACAATTTCTTCTTTTAATCTTGGAAGATAATCCGTTAGAACTTTCCATAAATCCCAAGTATCAGAAACGATAGAAACAATTCCTTTTGGATAAACTTCTGTAATTAATCTTTTGAAAGTTTCGTACTCGCCTTCTGTTGTTCCCATACACATAACAGAATGTTCTGTTGCGGCTACTGAACCTGCAACCAATTCTAGATCTGAATTGGCATTGTAATATTCTTCTAAGAAATCAATTGCAGGAATCGTGTCAGATCCTGTAAAGCTTAATAAATGTCCAGCTGCAGAAGTTAGAGCTGCTTCTATTCCGCCCATTCCTCTCATTGAGAAATCATGTGCCTGCCAGTCTACAAATTCTGGAACAGAAGAAGTTTCTGCCGCATATTTGTCCAATACTTTTCTGTATTCTTTTGCAATGGTTGCTGAGTTACAAGGCAGCCAAACTACTGCAGAAAGTAACGTTTCGAAATAATTCGTCAACCAGAAAAATTCTGGAATTGTATTGTACATCGTAAACATTGGAACTCTCAACGGAACGCTTGCGCCTTCTGGCAAAGCTTTGAACACCATCGGAATATATCCTAAATCGTGTAAATCTTCTATATGTTTAGTTCCAACTAAATTTTCGCCTAAATAATTATTGATTCTGCGAGAATACTTTTTAATCACCTCTTCTTTTGGCTTTTTGAAGAAATCCTCTTCGAAGTCATGAATGATATATTTTTTAATGAAATATTGCAATCCAAAAAAGATTACCTCATCAACTGTTTCAATTCTTGATTTTCTTGGTGTCCAGTTAGAATATACGATTGTGGTTCCGTCTGGGTATTGTCTTCTGTGGTCAACTTTGTAACCGTCAGTTAATAGTAGTGGGTTCATATATAAGTTATTTATATTTTATTTGATAAGCGTTCTGCTAAATCTTTTATATCGTTTGTTCTTACTAAATTCTCAATCCATTTTTGCGGAATACTCTCGATTCCATAATAAATTCCTGCCAATCCTCCCGCAATTGCACCGGTTGTATCTGTATCTTGCCCTAAATTAACTGCTTTTAAAACAGTTTCTTCATAAGAATTCGAATTTAGAAAACACCAGATACTCGCTTCTAAACTATGAAGCACATAACCCGAAGAATGAATTTCGTTTTCATTGTATTTTGAAATATCATTTTTCAAAATTCTATCAAATAATCCGATTTCAACAGGATTAAAACTTTTATCTTTCAGAAATTCAGAAAGAATAAGTTGGGTATTTTTATAAGCTTCGAATTTATCTTTATCTTTTAAGATTTCCAAACAATAAACCACGTAAATAAAACAAGCAAATACAGATCTGAAATGTGCGTGTGTTATAGATGAAACTTCTTTTACTTTTTGATAAATAACTTCAATATTATTTTCTTTTTGAAGATAAAAAACCAATGGCAAAATACGCATTAAGGAGCCATTTCCGTTATCGCTTTCAGAAAATCCTCCGCATAAATCCGGCTGATGCCCTTTTGCAATATTTAAAATTGCATTTCTGGTTGCTATTCCAATATCAAAAACCTGTCCGTGTGGTGTCCACAATTCTGCACTATACCATTTTACAAAATTCCTTGCAATATCATTCAAATCATAGCCCGAACATAAACTCTCCACTAAACAAAAAGCAAGTGAACTGTCATCACTCCAGGTTCCAATTGGCTGATAATGCGTTCCAAAACCAAACATTTCTGTAACTGGATTTTGTTTTAAATAAGCTCGAGATTGAAATTCAACCGGAACTCCCAAAGCATCGCCAACAGCTAGGCCAAATAAACCAGATTCTATTGTATTTTTCATTTTATTTATTTCTTCCTTTCTCGTTAGGATACAAGTTTTGCACGACATCACTCTGCCAGAATTCTTTTGATTCTATATCAATACAGGAAAGTTTTCCATAAAAACCTCCTCCTGTATCAATATTCCAAACATTACAACCTTGCATTGGGATTTCTACATCGTAATGAAGCGTTGGCGTATGGCCTATGTAGATTTCATTAAAGAGCAATAATCTTTTTGGATATAAAAGTGAATCTTTTTTGATTCGCTTGTCCATTGTCAGCGCCATTTCCCATAATGTTCTGTCCCACGAAAAGTTGGTTTGGTAATGCTCTTTTTCTGGTCCATGCATAGAGGAGAATCCAGCATGAATAAAAAGATTGTTGTTTTCATCTATGAAATAATCTTTCATTTGATTAAAAAACTCGAGATGTTTCTGTTTTTCCGAAAAATCAACATTCTTATAACTTTCTATTGTCGATTTTCCTCCATGAAGAAACCAAATATCATTTACAACATCGTTCATCAACCATTCTTGACACCAAGCATCGTGATTTCCTTTTATAAAAATACATTCGTGCTTTTTGGATAAATCAATCAGAAAATCAATAACCTGTGCCGATTCGCTCCATCCATCTACATAATCTCCTAAAAAAATTAATCTGTCATTTTCAGATATCGAGACTCTTTCCAGTAATTGAAACAAAGCGTTTAATCCTCCGTGAATATCTCCAAAAACTAGTGTTCTTTTCATTAATTAAATACTGTCTTTACTTTTATACATAATATCACTTCTTAAAACATATTTTACTCCCGAAATCAAAGATGCCCCTTCATGACGCTGTTTATGTTCAAAAATAAGAGCTGATCCTGTTTTGGGTTCAATAATTTCACCCGAAGCAAATTTTGTTTCTCCGCCTTCATAACCATCATTCAGATAAATAAGAAATGTATAATAGCTAGATTCTGATTCATTACGTTTATAACTTCCGTCAATATGCATTTTAAAACGCTGACTTGAATTATACTTATAAAACCTGAACATTTCATTTAATCCAATAGCTGTACTGTTTCCTACTTCTGCTCTAACATGTGGTTCCAGTTTCTGCCATAATAAAGAGGCATATTCATCATCCCGATACATGATACGCTCGTTATTGCGTACCATTTTCATCATTTTTTGTGCACCATCAACATTTACTTCAGCTTCTTCAAAGCCAATTTGTTCGCTTCTCTCTATTAACTCATTACATTCTTCAACGGTAAGAAAATTATCGATTGTGTAAATTTCCTTTTCTTCATTAATAATATTCAGCATGATTATGTATTTAGGAATTACTAAAATTGTTTCTTGAAAAGTCTGATCTCTAAAGCAATCTTTATATTATGATGCAAACTCAATGTACTTCGCCGGAACCTCATCGGTCAACCAAACATTATTTTCGGATAAATAAAATTTAAATCCGTCTCTATGCATCGCGCCGCTTCTAACGGTTAAAATTTGTGGCACTCCTCTTCGGCTTCCTACTTTTGTTGCCGTTTCTTTGTCTTTGCTTAAATGTACGTGTTGACGACTCATTTTTTTCAAACCTTCTGCACGAATGTTTTCCATAAACTTCCCAACCGTTCCGTGGTACAAATATTCCAAAGGTTCTGTTTCTGTCAGATTTAATTCAACCGAAATTGAATGTCCCTGACTTGCACGGATTTTGGTTTTATCTTCGTTATAAGCAAAACGCTTTTTATCGTTATTTTCTACAACGTAATCTAAAAGTTCTGCATCCATGCGTTGTCCTTTTTTATTACATTTTGTAATTAATTCTTCAACATCTGCCCAACCGTTTTCATCTAATTTTAATCCGATTTTTTCTGGCGAATGTCTAAGCACCAGACTTAAAAACTTGCTGACGCTTTTTGCTATATTTTCATTCATATTAATGTTTTTTTTACCAACGAAATGTTCCTAAGGAACATCTACAAAAGGTCTTTATAAATCTTATAATTTTCATCATCGAAACAGACAAATATTACCTTTTCTATTTCATTTGATTTATCGAAATCTTTTACAGCTCTTACTGCGATTTCTGCGGCTTTATCTTTTGGAAAGTGATAAATCCCTGTACTAATATTTGGAAAAGCAATCGTTTTGATTCTGTTTTCAACAGCAAGATTCAAACTGTTCTTGTAACAATCTGCAAGCAATTTTGATTTTTCTTCTTTGTCACCATTCCAAACTGGCCCAACCGTATGAATAACATATTTAGAAGGCAGATTTCCTGCAACTGTAATTACAGCTTCACCAGTTTTGCATCCTCCCTGCTTATTTCTAATTTGGACACATTCATCTAAAATTGCTTTTCCTCCTTTTCGATGAATTGCACCGTCAACGCCACCACCTCCAAGCAAGGAAGTATTAGCGGCATTTACGATCGCATCAACCTTAATTTCTGTTATATCTGCTTTTAACAATTCAATTTTCATGATACTTTTATTATGGATTTAAAAATCATAAACCACGACTTTTATATCATGACTAGAAAGAGTTTTAAGAATGATAGGTTCAATCATTTCCCATTTTCCTCCTGCTAATCCACATCCAATTCTAGGCATATGGACTGATGCGTTGTTTGTTTTTGCAAAATCAGAAACTGCCTCTAACCCTTCTTCAATCGCATGGTATCGAATTGGAGCTTCACCGTTTTCGTCTTTATTTATTTTATGCTGTCCAATTAAATTCGCTACCCATAAATCCTCTTCAACTTGAACAAACTGCACTTTTCCTAATTCAAAATCATTTTTAGATTTAAACCAATCACGATATTGCTTTTCTGGTGTTTTCCATTTTTTTGAAATTGCCATTACAAACCCTTTTCCCCATCCGCCAATATCATTACAAACATGAACGATTATCTTGTTTTCTAATCCTTCAGGAGATGTTGCATCGCCTTTTATATATTGAATGTCTTTCATTTTTACAATTTATTTTAATCAAACGTTCCTACGGAACGTAAATTCGATTAATCAATATTTTTTTCTACCGACCAAATGTTCCTAGCGGAACACCTTTAGCATTTCGATTTATCTCAATTCATCCCTAACTTCCATCAAAGCAAAACCTAAAAGATTCAATCCTTTCCAGGCTTCTGGTTTTAGAACATCTTTATGATCTTCTGCCATTCCGATTCCCCAAATTGGATCGACCGGACTTGCTTCTACGATAACGCGTTCTTTCGTGTTTAGTAAAAACGTTTTCAAATTTGCATTTTGGCTGAATTTGTGAAAGTTTCCTTGTTTTACAATTTCGTATCGATTCTCTAGCCAAACCGTATCAACATAATTTTTAACTTCTCTACCCAATTTTTTAGCTTCGGCAGGAGAATCAGCTTCAAGGATTTTTTCTAAAATTTCTTGATCGTTAAATAATTCAGCTTTCTTTGCCATCATCCAATGTTCTGCAGTTTTATAAGTTACTTTATCTACTTTAAAAGAACTCAACCACCATTGGCTGAAACAGGTTTTAAGAATTTTTCCGTCTTTACTCGGTTGATGACCCCAGAAAAATATAAACTTACTCTCTGGAGCTATGGTATCTATATTGTATTTCATTTTTTCTATTTATTGGAACAAAGAAGTAATGTTTTTAAAATCTTTTGAATCGGGTGAAAATGATCCATAGATTTCATTGAACGTTGTTGTGAGACTTTCAAACTCATAATTCTGATCCAACTGATCCATACAGGTTACAACCAAATTTCGTTTTGCCGTTGGGCTGTAAGCGGCATCGAGTTTTAGAGCATAATTCAGAAGTTCGTAATTCAACTTTCCAAAACGTAAATGTTTTTGGTATTCGTTAAAAACACAAGTTTCTTCTTCGTTGTTTTTTAATTTAATTTCTCCTTCGTTAGCCATCCAGCCGTGTCCATGGCGGGTTGAATAACTTCGGGTTACGTAATAAATGGCTACATCTTCAATCTTTAGTTTATTGCAAATTTCAATTGCATTTTTTGAAGTGGTATTGGCATAGGTTACATTTGGAAAAACGCCGTGATCCATATCCAGCAGAATTCCCTGACTGCCTTCAAAAATGAGATTTTCGTATTTTGAAAGAAACGTATAATCCACAATATTCCATTTTAATTCATCTATTGCTTCTAAATATTTTTCTACTTCATAGTCGATTTCACTTTCGTTTAAAAAACCATAATAATAGGCGATTTGATTTAGTTTTTCTAAAAGCATTTCTCGAGGCGCAATCAAATCTATAGCAAATAATTTATATGGACCTTCATTTCTTTTCATGGTTGAACCAATGCCTTTTCCACAGGTTCCGTGGTCAATATTCCTAGCATTTCCTCTATTATGCCATACATCAAAAGGAGTGGTCACTTTTGCTAAAGGATGAATGTACAAATCCAGATTAGCCTCTTTTTCTTTCAATTCTTCTCTTTCGTTGTATAAAAAAAGCGGATGAATCGTACAGTGTTCGCTGTAATAAGACGGAAGACCGCGAAGTGCTCCACTTGCAAAACTCGAATGCACGTGTTTTCTATTGCCAATCATGACGGTATGAGCGGCCTGCTGTCCTCCTGAAAACCGAATAACTATTGATTCAGGATTTTGTTTTGCCAGAAAATCTGTGGTTATGCCTTTTCCTTCATCACCAAATCCTAAACCTATAACTATTTTCGCTGTTTTCATTTTGTTGTTATTTTAATCTCGCAAAGGCGCGAGGCCGCAAAGTTTTTTAAGCTTAACCTTTAAATTAAAAGGCTTTGCGCCTTTGCGTCTTTGCGAGCAAATTTGTCATTGCTGAGAAAAAAACTTATTATTTTAATCTCGGAAACTCAGAAAATTTTAAAGCATTTCTATATTATCTAAACCTCCTGAAACCGGACTTGTTCCTAAACCTGAAACAGAACTTTTATGTTTATCGCAGATTATCTTTTTAATTACGTTTGGAATTTCTCTGTGATCTTCGATAGACAAACAATTTTGCCCCAGTAATTCTTTCCATTCTACATCGGCATTAATGGCTTGTCCTGAATGCAATACACTAATATGATAGACATCGTATTTTTTTTGCGCTTCTGCTAATAATTCAAGATGCGTATAAGTCTGTTGTCCCTGCCCCATAATTTCTTTAATTGCTGAAGCTGGAAGTGTTTTTAAACCTGGCTCATCACCAACTGTAAACAGCAATCCTTTTTGTCCTCTTTTTTCAAAAGCATCGGTTTTGGTGTGAAAAGCTGCAAAATACCATGCTAAAAGATAACTTTCACCAGCATTTCCTCCTCCTCCGCCTTCAATGTAGGTTCTTGTTAACCACATGTCCAATTCTTCGTCGCCAGATTCAAACTGTCCGACTTGGAGCGGATATCTGTCGCATTCGTGATCGCCAATTCCTAAGAATAAAAGCGCTGGATCTCGAACGCCACCTTGGATAATTCCTCCCATTAATTTTGGAAGTCCTTCTTTTATCAATTCGTGCGGAATATGTCCCATACTTCCGGTAACGTCCAATCCTAAAATAATCGGAACTGTATTGGGATGCACATCTGAATCTCTTGCTTCTCTAAAAACCACTCCGTTTGGGTTCATAGATTCATGAGCCATTCGTAATGCATTCTGTGTAAAAATCTCGCTAGCTGATTTACTAGCATAGCCTACTTTTTTTGCTCTGTCTTCACGAGCACCGAAATCATATCTTGTACCTCCCATGACTAATATTTTTTACCAAATAAATACTCAAATCTCTTTTTTGTAACCTCAAACTGGATGTTTAAATTTCTAATGGTCAGCGAAAGCTCCATGTCTTTCTGAACAAAGGCTTCTGGCTGAAAATCAGCAAAAGTCAAACTGTTTTTATCCAATGGACTAATATCGATCAGCCCTTCTTGTTCTCTTTCGAGTCTTTTGATTTTTAATTCGATATCTTCGACTCTTCTTCTGTATATCAATTCTGAATCCTCACCAATTACTTTGGCTCTGTCTTCTCTTATCTGATCATTGTTCCTTTTTAAAGACTCAATAAATCTTGGTTTTAAATCGTCGCTCATAATATTTTGGTTGTTTTTGTTTCAAGTTTAAAGTTTCAGGTTATATGCTGGGCCTGAAATTTGGTTTTAAATTTGAAAAAGTTAATAGTATTTTTTTGTTTCATGTCTCACACTCGCAACAACAACTTGAAACCTGAAACGTGAAACTTATAATCTCAATGAAACTTCTCTTTCAATTTAAGATCTAAACTGATTAGAAAATCTCTTCCGTATGTGCCGTTTTCTAATTCATCATACAAAAACTTCGGCAGTGTTTTTTCGCAATTATCTTTTTGACTCAAAATCGCCATACACAAAGCTGCAACGGTATCTGTATCTCCACCATAATCGATTCCTCTTTTTAAACAATCCTGCATAGAATCTGCTTCAGAAACCATTTTGATAACAGCTTGAGTTGTAAAATACCCGTGCATATCAATTGGTGATGTTACTTGGTATACTTCTTTTTCTTTTAAAGTATCGTTTATAAAATCTACCAAAGAGCTTTTGTCTCCCAATTTATATTTGTAAAAATGAACCGCTAAAGCTATTCTTTTAGCACAGCTAATTCCTTCTGCAGTAAGATGAGATGTTTTTGCCTGAATTTCACAAAAATCCAATAACTGATTAACATCTTTTACAAGTCCGATAGAGTAAGCTCGCATGGCCGATCCATTTCCACTACTTCTATTATCGATAATTTTTAGAAAATCAGTTCCGTTTTTACTAGCATCTAATGCGTTATAAACCCTATCTGAATAACCTCTTCTTTTATCTCTGTGAAAAACTTCAACAAACTTATCGGCAACTTTTACTTCATTCCAATTGTCATCTTCCAATAAAAGTTCTGTTATTGCAATGGCCATTTGTGTATCGTCAGTATATCTTTTGTAGATTTCTGTATACATACCATGTTTATGATATTGCGTTAAATGATTGTTTTTAATGATATAATCTAACTCCTGAAATTCAAATCCTGCTCCGTAAGCGTCTCCTATTGCTGCTTCTAGTATCATTTTTTACAATTCAAAAGTTAAACTAATTGATCTAATCCAATCACTTGAACGCTTTCTCCTTCAAAATCTTTAAAAGAATTGGTTGTAAAAATGCCATCAAAGCAGTTTAAAACTTCAAAACCTTTATTGAAAATTCCGTGGCTTACTGCTAAGTAAAGTTTTCCTGCATTTTTCTTTTTTAGCTCTTCGGCTAATCCTACAAAAGTTCCTCCTCCGTCGCAGATATCATCTACAATTAAGCAATCCATTCCTTGTAAATCTTCGTTGTAAACTTTAAAACCAGATAATTTTCCCGTTTTTACATCGCGGCTTTTACTGCATTCTACAACCGCAACACCACCTAAAAACTCAGATACTTTGTAAATTTTTTTCAAAGCGCCACCGTCTGGAGAAATCAGTTTTACGTTTTCGCCAATTCTATTCAAAACTTCTTTGATAAAAGTGTAATTCGGAATTACGGTACTATTATTCAACAAAGCTGGTGTTACTTCTGAATGCGCATCAAAAACAAAAACTTTGTTCAATTGCATTGCATTAATAATATCGGCGTATACTTTTACAGATAATGGTTCGCCAGGAATCATAACACGGTCTTGTCTCGCAGCTGGGAAATACGGAATAAAAAGATCAATGATTTTAACATCCATTCTTCTTAGCGCATCAACTGTAACGCACAACAAACCTAAATCGTTGAATGAATTCAATCGATGTGTAATGGTAACTTTTCTATTTGGATCAAAATCTGGAGCGATTTTAATGTGTGGTTCTCCTCCTGAGAAAGTAAAACTTTGAAATTTGATTTCTTCCTGATTTTGAAATGGAGCGAATTTTGGGTCGAGATTTAGTATCATAGTGTTGCAGTTTGCGTTAATTATACGCAAATGTAGAATTTAATTTTAAATAAACAATTTATTTTGTGTAAAAATTACGCAAACTTTATTTCGAAGTGAAAGCCTTTATCAATTAACTCATTGTATTTTAGCTTATTGAACTTAAATAATTTTGCTGGTCTTCCGCTTCTTATGGGAGAAAAAATATCGGTTTCTTCTAAAAAACCATAGCTCAGTATTTTTTTTCTGAAGTTTCGGCGATCTATTTCTTTTTCTAAAATTGTGCAATAAAGATTTTCGAGGTCTGAGAATAAGAATTCCTCGGGAAGTAAATCGAAACCAATTGGTTCGTAAGTCAGTTTGGCTTTTAATCTTTCTATTCCTTTCTTTAAAATCAAATTATGATCGAAAGCCAAAGACGGAATTTCATCAATCTTAAACCATTGCACTCTTTCTGCATCTGTATCTGCTTTAATTTCTAAGTTGGAAGCATCAACCAAAGCGTAATAAGCCACCGAAATAACACGGTTTCTGGAATCTCTGTAAATATCATCTCCAAAAGTGTACAATTGTTCCATAAACGTTAATTGCACATTGGTTTCTTCATGCAATTCACGAATAACGGCATCGCTCAAAGATTCGTCGTTCTGCACTAAACCACCTGGTAGTGCCCAATATTTCTCTGAAGAACCAAACTTTTGTTCAATTAATAAAACATATAAACCATTGTTTTTATAACCAAAAACAATCGCATCAACCGCAATTCTAATATTTTGTAACTTTTCCATATTCCTAAATCATATTCAAACAAATATAACGAATGAGAGTCAACTTTATAATTTATGCTCTTGCATTAAACTATAAAATTGACTCTCATCAATATCTCTTAACTTTTCTTAGTTAACTGTCACAGTTCTTTTAGGGATAGAAGTACATTCTGCACCATCTTTTTTAACCGTAACTTCAGCCTTAGCTTCATATGTTCCTGCAGCCGCATAAGTATGTGTTACCGCCGTACCAGTTCCTGTAGATCCGTCACCAAATGTCCATTTTACAGAAACTAAAGTTCCTGTTCCTGTATACTCAGCCGAGTAGTTCATCAACTTCGGATTAGTAGCATCAGTTGAATTATGTATTTTAACAAAAATTGATTCTGCTAAACAATCTACTATCGCTTCATCGTCGCTTTTACTGCACGAATTACTTATAAGTACAGCTGCAAATAGGATTAACACTGTTGCAATCTTTTTCATTTTTGAAAATTTTAGTGGTTTACTTATCAAAATTAAACTTTTAAAACACACGAACACATGATTGAAATCACAATCGATTTCCAAAAAACAGCTTTAATTCTTTCTCTATAATATCAAAAAACGATTTCAAATTATTGTTTTTAGGCATCAGTAAATACACAAATTCCTCTGGAACATGAAAGCTATTCCAAACTAACTGCAATTTATTCTCTTTGATATAATTTCTGGCGTTGCAATTCCAAGTTGCTGCGATTCCTTCATTTTTAGCCAAAAGCCTAAGCATTTCTGATTCCGAAGGTATAATATAATTTGGAACCATCGACGGTCTCTTTTTATTAAAAGCATGGAGCCAGAATAATTTTATATGCGGAATTCTCGCATCATGGCTGTACCATTTTTGGGCATTAAGCCACTGCTCGATCTCAGTAAAATTATCTGATTTTAATTTCTGTCGGAACTCTGTTATATCCAAACTTGTTGGAGCAACTAAAATCAGTTTGATTTTTCCAACAATTTCATAAGTGGTATCAAAAGTGTCAAATCTTTTTGTTGTAATAGCAAAGTCAAGTTTTTTTGCGTCGACTAAAGCAAAAAGTTCGTCGTTTTCTGCAAAAGTAAAATCGATTAAATCAAACTTTGAAATTAAAAGATTACCAACACAGTCAAAAAGATGTTTTGAAATTCCAACAGAAATTAATCGATTAGCATCTTCTGCTTTAGCCCGGAAACTAGTTTCGACACTTTCGAGCCTGTCAAGAGCGTCTATAATCAAATTATTCAGTAACTTAGCATATTCGGTTGGTTCAACTCCTTTTGATTTCCGATTAAATAATTTATTTCCAACGTGCGCTTCAAGCATTGAAATCTGCTGACTAACGGCAGGCTGACTCATAAACAACTCTTTTGCAGCGATCGAAAAATTACCATTTTTATAAACCGCTTTAAATGTTCTGTACCATTCTAGATTTACCATGATATAAATTTAATAATAACAAACATAGTTTATTTTATTTTTACTGATATCACTTTCGCCGTAAATTTGTTCAAAATTTAATATTATGAAGAAAATAGCACTATTCGCAATAACTGCATTTACAGCTGTAAGCATTTCTGCTGAAGCTCAAAAATCAAACAAGAAAAGTATGAAAAAAGTATTATTTGTTGTAACCAGCAATGATAAACTGGGCAATACAGGAGAAAAAACAGGATTTTGGTCAGAAGAATTTGCTGCACCTTACTACGAATTATTAGATCAAGGTGTTGAAATTACAATTGCGTCTCCACTTGGAGGACAACCGCCAATTGATCCAAAAAGTGCCGATCCAGCTTCGGCAACTGAAGACACCAAACGTTTTGATGCTGATAAAGTTTTACAGGAAAAATTAAAAAACACTTTAAAGCTTTCTACAGTTAACCAAAAAGATTACGACGCTGTATTTTATCCAGGAGGTCACGGTCCGCTTTGGGATTTGGTTGAAGATAGAAGTTCAATTGCTTTAATCGAATCTTTTTACACACACAATAAACCAGTCGCATTTGTATGTCACGCGCCTGCTGTTTTGAAAAATGTAAAAGTAAAAGGTGAATATCTAGTAAAAGGCAAAAAAGTAACCGGATTTACCAATGAGGAAGAAGAAGCTGTTGGATTAACAAAAGTAGTTCCGTTTTTATTAGAAGATGCTTTATCATCCAACGGAGCAATTTTTTCTAAAGGTCCAAACTGGCAACCATATGCCGTTGCAGACGGACTTTTGATTACAGGACAAAACCCAGCTTCATCTAAATTGGTAGCTGCAAAATTGTTACAAGAATTAAAATAAAGGGTCTAAGGGACTGAGGCTCTAAGATGCTAAGGTTTTCTTTTAGAAATCTAAAAACTCAATCTCTTATTCACTAAATGGGAAAATAAAAATTAATAAATCACAATGTTAAGTTTCTGAGAATTTATGTTCTAAAGCAAAAAACTCAGAAACTTAGCATCTTAGAAACGCTAAAAAAATGCTCAACTTTGAATTATATAATCCGACGAATTTAGTTTTCGGAAAAGGACAAATTGAAAAACTTTCGACATTAGTTCCAAAAGGCGCAAAAGTGCTTTTGGCTTATGGCGGTGGAAGTATTTTTAAAAACGGAATTTACGATCAAGTAATCAACAACCTTAAAGGTTTTGAAATTGTAGAATTTGGTGGAATTGAACCCAATCCGAGATTTGAAACTTTGATGAAAGCTGTTGATGTGATCAAAGCAGAAAAAATCGATTTTATTTTGGCTGTTGGTGGCGGATCTGTAATTGATGGCGTGAAGTTTATTTCGGCAGCAGTAAACTTTGAAGGAGATCCGATTGACATTCTTCAAAAAAGAATTTTAATTAAAGAAAATGCAATGCCATTTGGAACAGTTTTAACGCTACCGGCAACAGGAAGCGAAATGAATTCTGGATATGTGGTAACAATTGAGGCAACTCAAGAAAAATTATCTTCTGGCGGAAGTGCTTTATTTCCTCTATTTTCAATCTGTGATCCTACAGTGATTTCGTCTTTACCAAAAAGACAAATCGAAAATGGTATTGTAGATGCGTACACGCACGTTATGGAACAATATTTAACGTATCCTACGGATGCATTTCTTCAGGATAGAATTGCAGAAGGTGTTCTACAAACTTTAATTGAAGTTGGTCCCGGAATCGTAGCAAACCCAACTGATTATACTTTGGCTTCTAATTTTATGTGGAGCTGTACAATGGCATTAAACGGATTAATTCAGAAAGGTGTTCCAAGCGATTGGGCAACGCACATGATTGGTCACGAATTGACAGCGCTTTACGAAATTGATCATGCTAGAACTTTGGCGATAATTGGGCCAAGTTTGTACCATGTAATGTTTGAAACTAAAAAAGCAAAACTAGCACAATACGGAAGAAGAATCTTCAACTTGACTGGTTCTGACGAAGAAGTTGCAAAAGAAGCCATTAACAAAACGGTTGAATTTTTCCATACAATGGGAATGGACACTAAACTTTCTCAATATACAGAAAACTATTCTAAAACTGCCGATTTTATCGTAAATCGCTTTGAGGAAAGAGGTTGGAAAGGCTTAGGAGAAAATCAATTAGTGACTTTAGATAAAGTAAAATCTATTGTTGAACTTAGTTATTAAGGGATAAATTCCAAATTTTTAAAATTCCAAATTCCAATCTTAGACCTATTGGAATTTGGAATTTTTCTATTGGGATTTTTTTAAAATTTGGAATTCATCAAAAAAGGCGTTCTTAACAAGTTTAGGAACGCCTTTTTAAAATACTAAAACAAAACTAACTAACTCAATTTTTTTTAAATTCATTAAAATTCTAATTTATAAATTGTTATAACGTAAGTCAGATAGTTTTATTGTTTGAACATTAAAAATTTTTTTTTTGTTCTTAAACTTCTTGAAAGTCATTGCAATTAAAGCTTGTTTTCAAAATTTCTTAAAACAGATTTTGCTTTATTAGCACATTATTAAGTACTTTTGTTTTAAATTATTAAAATAATGAGCGAAAATTTAAAATTTGCAGTGATTGGTGGTGGTAGTTGGGCAACGGCAATTGCAAAAATGTTATGTGTAAATCTTTCTGAAATTTCGTGGTACATGCGCAATGAAGCTGCTATTGAGCATATCGAGAAATTCAAGCACAATCCGAACTACTTAAGTTCTGTTGAATTTGACACCAAAAAACTCAAATTAACCAACAATATAAATGAAGCGATAGAATATGCAGATTACATTATTTTTGCCATTCCATCTGCTTTCTTAGATGCAGAGTTAAAAAACATGACGGTTTCTTTATCAGATAAGATCATTTTTTCTGCTATTAAAGGAATTGTTCCAGAAACGAGTTTAATTGTCGGCGAACATTTCCACATTGAATACGACATTCCATATTACAATATTGGCGTTATTACAGGACCTTGCCACGCAGAAGAAGTAGCTTTAGAAAGGCTTTCGTACTTGACAATTGCTTGCGGCGATCCGGATAAAGCTAAAATTGTAGCCAAAACACTTTCTGGAAATTATATTAAAGCCAAAATTTCAGATGACATCATCGGAACTGAATATGCAGCGATGCTAAAAAACATTTACTCCATTGCTGCCGGAATTGCGCATGGTTTAGGTTATGGCGACAACTTCCAATCGGTTCTTATGAGTAATGCGATTCGCGAAATGAAGAAATTCATTAGAAAAGTACATAGAATGAAACGTAACATTAACGATTCGGCTTATCTAGGCGATTTGTTGGTTACAGGATATTCTGTTTTCTCTAGAAATAGAATGTTCGGAAATATGATCGGAAAAGGATATACCGTAAAAAGTGCCATGATGGAAATGAGCATGGTTGCCGAAGGTTATTACGCAACAAAAAGTGCTTATAAACTAAATCAAGGTTACGGTGCGAAAACGCCTATTATAGACGCTGTTTATGCTGTTTTATACGAAGGAAAAGACGCTAAAACGGTTTTCAAGAAATTGACCGAGTCTTTGGATTAAGTTTTAGTTAAAAGATGCAAGAAGCCAGAGAAAAGACTTCAATGTTGAGATAAAAAAAGAGCCAAACTGAATTTCAGTCTTGGCTCTTTCTTCTTTATTTCATTTAAGTTTAATATAGTCTTCACTCTTGCTTCTTTCCTCTTTAAAACTTTACTTCACCATCACCCCTTCAACAAACAAAATCGGCACTTCTTCCGTATTGTTTTCGTCAAGCGAATTGGCTTTAAAAATAAACTTCTTATCGTATAAAGTATTTCCGATGAAGAAAGTTACCATAAACTCATTATTAAGCGGTAAAAGGCTTTTTTCTACCAATTCTATTTTCACAACAGAAACCGAAGGAACCTCAACAAATGCATGACGCAAGATTGAAGTCTTTTTCATTTCGCCCTCAATAGTTCCAAATGCTTTTGAAACTACCATTACGCTGTCTAAATTAAAATCACTGTCGTTAACCAAATAAGCGTACCACACTTTTTCCATAAAATCGTCGCTCCATTCCTGCACTGCTGCTAGAAATACGTTTTCAACTTCTGGAATTATTATATCTTTTTTCATCTATTAAATTTTAAAAACCTTTGTCAAAGCCTGAAGCTTCAACAAAGGTTTGTTTATTGTAAAGGTAATTTATAACGTAAAGCCCTAGCCCTGATGGAAGCGGCATCCTTTTGTTTTTTTCTTTAAAAAACAAAAGATACAGCGGACAGCAGGAAATAGCTCCTAAATATTTGCTTTGAACTGCTCTAAGAAACGAACATCGTTTTCATAGAACATACGGATATCTCCAATTTGGTATAAAAGCATTGCAATACGCTCTACTCCCATTCCGAAAGCAAATCCGTTGTATTCATCTGGATTAATATCACAGTTTTTCAAAACGTTTGGATCTACCATTCCGCAACCTCCAATTTCTAACCAACCCGTTCCTTTTGTGATTCTGTAATCCGTTTCTGTTTTTAGTCCCCAATAGATATCAATCTCAGCGCTTGGCTCTGTAAATGGGAAATAAGATGGACGAAGACGGATCTTAGATTTTCCGAACATTTCTTTTGTGAAATAAAGTAACGTCTGTTTCAAATCGGCAAAAGACACATCTTTGTCAATGTATAATCCTTCCACTTGATGGAAAATACAGTGAGAACGAGAAGAAATTGCTTCATTACGGAAAACACGTCCTGGAGAAATGGTACGAATTGGCGGTTTGTGATTTTCCATATAACGCACCTGAACCGATGATGTATGCGTACGCAACAACACATCAGGATTAGTTTGGATAAAAAACGTATCCTGCATATCACGCGCCGGATGGTATTCTGGCAAGTTCAATGCTGTAAAGTTATGCCAGTCGTCTTCAATTTCTGGTCCTTCAGAAACATTGAATCCGATATTAGCAAAAATATCTATAATCTGATTTTTAACGATAGAAATTGGGTGGCGCGAACCAATAATTACTGGTTCTGCAGCACGAGTTAAATCTCCAAAAATTCCTTTAGACTCTTCTTTGCTTTCCAGCTCTTCCTGAATAACTCTAACTTTTTCTTCAGCAACCGCTTTTAAAGTATTGATTACTTGTCCAAAATCTTTTTTCTGGTCGTTTGGTATATTTTTAAATTCAGTAAAAAGTTCTTTCAGCAAACCTTTACTTCCTAAATATTTAATACGGAATTGTTCTAACGATTCTTTATTCTTCTCATTAAAGGCTTTAGCTTCCTCTATATGTTGTTTTATCTTATCTATCATTTTCCTTCGATAATTGAGAGTACAAATTTAGTGTTTTTAGTTGAAAGTGTGCGGTCACCGTCGCAGTTTTAGGTTTTCTGCAAATTATTTTATCAGATTTAACTTTTCTTCAACTTGTTTAATCTTTACATGCCAATAATCTAAACCTTCCTGATTGGTTACTATTTCTTTTTTGTAATTAGAAGAAATACTGCTGAGTTTATGCCAGTTTTTATTTAAATCCCGTTCTTTTTCTTGTTTATTCGTTGGTTCGATTCTAGTGCGCCAAAAGCCCATATTTTCAAGATATCTTTTTTTTATCCCTTCAAAATACTCCACTAATTTTTCTTTTGAATTTGGAATATAGCCCGGCCCGCTACAACCGCAGGAGTGAAACGTAATGCCTACAGAAAATAAACTTTTAATATGTTCCCACTTTTTGACATCGTCTTTCTTAGGCGATTCAAAATCTAGTCCCATATTGGCCATAAATTCACCACATTGCGGACATTTGGCTTCAAAAACCGATGTTTCTCCTTTTTTGACATCAACCATCAATCTTCTTTTAAAGGTCTTTCGACAATTAAAACAAGCATAATGAGGCTTATAAGATGTCATTGCGTATCTGCACATTTTTTTTAATTTTAGTCTCGGTTTTCAGTGACAGTTTACAGTCTCAAACACTGAAAACTGCGACTGCGACTGTAAACCAAAAAAAACTACTCAATAAGTTTTCTTTCTAAAAAATAACTCACAATCGCTTCTTTCATTAAAACCGATTGTTCACCGGCTTTTAACGGCGGTAAATTTTCTTTTACTTTATAATGAGGCCAGCCTTCATCGTCGAAATATTCGAATTCATAAAATCCGTATGGTTCTAGTAATCGACAGATTGCAATGTGCATTAAATTCAGTTTTTCGTCTTTTTTGTATTCGCGGTGCACTTTTCCGTATTCCTGAACTCCGATTAGGTAAATTATGGCATCCAAATCTAAATCTTCGCCTTGCGAAAATTGATTGGAAAGTATATCAACGAGCTTTTCCCAGCGCTCTTTTAATTGTGTATCTCTAGACATTATATGATTTTAGATTGTTGATTTTAGATATTAGATTGCTCAAAAATTCAATTCTGAAGGGGGCAGAATTACAATCTGTACTCTAAATTTGATTTGCAAAGATACAGAGTTCGAACGCAATGTGCCTAAAAAAAATTAAACACTAAAATTACATCTCTCACAAAACCTTTGAACCTTTGCTTCTCTGCAACTTTGAACCTTAAAAAAAACATATCTTTGCGCCTTTATTAAACACCCTTAAAACATGAGTTTTTTTGATATTATTGTAGCCGCACTTTTAGGATACAGTTTGTATAAAGGCATTAAAAATGGACTTTTTGTAGAAGTTGCCTCTTTCATTTCTTTACTATTAGGAATTTATCTTGCGATTAAATTTTCTTCGTTAATGACGGGAATGATTTCAAAACACGTTTCTTGGAATCCGACCAATATTCAAATTACCGCTTTTATCCTGACGTTTATTCTAGTTGTAATTGGAGTTTATTTTTTAGCCAAAATTTTAACCGGAATTGCCGATTTTGCCATGTTAGGCTGGATGAACAAACTCGGAGGCGGATTTTTCAGAGTTTTAAAAACGATTCTTATTCTGAGTATTTTTATTGCTTTGTTCGAAAAGATAAATTTCAATAATACTTTCGCTAAAGAGGAAACTTTAGATAGTTACATTTTTTATAATCCAGTAAAGAAAGTTGCTGCATTTGTATATCCGTCGATTGAGAAATGGTATGAAACTTTTAAAAAAGAACATTCTCAAAAAACAGAAGAAGAAAAAGAAACGTCTGAATCTGAAAAAGAATAAATTCAAATATAAAAAAGCTTCGGAGAAGCGAAATATTTATAGAAAAAAACAAGCGTTCAAGATATAAGAGAGCTCCAGCGGAGCGACATAAAAATTATTTAAAATCTAAATATGTCGCTCCGCTGGAGCTCTTTTTGGTTTGATTATTAAATTTCTACAAATATTTCGCTTCTCCGAAGCTTTTCTAAAACTTGATTTCTATACTTTCTCCTTTTTTCAAAACAATTTCCTGTTTTTTATCGCCAAAAATCAAAGTTGTTTTTCCTCCATTTTTAGAAGAAATAATTGCTTTTTCAGGTTTTTTATTGTTCCAGTTCATTTCAATTTCAAATCCGCCTCTTGCACAGATTCCCTTTACAGAACCTTCTGCCCAAGCGTCTGGTAAAGCAGGAAGTAATCGAATTTCATTTTCATTTGACTGCACCAACATTTCGGCAACGGCAGCTGCTCCTCCAAAATTACCATCAATTTGAAATGGCGGATGCGCATCGAATAAATTCGGATACGTTCCTCCTCCTCTTCTTGGCTTTTCTGTTTTCTTTCCGTGGGGATCTACGTAACGAAGTAATTCACGATACATTTTATAGGCACGATTCCCGTCCCAAAGTCTTGCCCAAAGATTGATTCTCCAACCTTTTGACCAACCTGTGGTTTCGTCGCCTTTTATTTCTAATGTTTTCTTTGAAGCTTCTGCTAAATCTGGAGTTTTTAAAGGCGTAATATGATCGCCAGGGAAAAGTCCGAATAACTGTGATTGATGACGGTGTTTCGGATCATTATCTTCCCAATCAAAATACCATTCTTGCAGATTTCCTTTTTTACCAATTTGATACGGATATAATTTTGAAAGCGCTGTTTCTAGTTTTTTTCTGAAGTCAGCATCTGTATTCAAAACTTTTGACGCTTTTATGGTTTTATCAAAACATTCGCGGATCATGGCTAAATCGGCAGTTCCTCCGTACAATGTCGCACCCACAAAACCATCTGCCAGTTTATATTGATTTTCTGGCGAAGTCGAAGGCGATGTAATTAAATTTCCGTTCTTATCTGTAACCAACCAACCCAAACAAAATTCGGCTGCGCCTTTCATTAACGGATAACCTTCTTTTTTCAAATAAGCTACATCTTGGGTAAAAGTATAATGTTCCCAAATGTGTGTACTCAGCCACGCCTGCGCCATTGGCCAGCATACCCACATCGGGTCTTCTTTTCCAAACTGTCCGACGGGATTGGTCATTGCCCAAATATCTGAATTGTGAGCTGCAGCCCAACCTTTATCTACACCATAAAAAGTTTTGGCTGTAACTTTTCCTGTTACCGAAAGATTTTTAATAAAGCTCAAGAGTGACGAATGCATTTCGGATAGATTGGTGTTTTCTGCCAGCCAGTAATTTTCTTCCAAATTGATATTCATCGTATAATTACTGCTCCAAGGCGGACTTAAATGCGGATTCCAAAGTCCTTGTAAATTGGCTGGAACGCCCAAAGTTCTTGACGAACTGATTAATAAATAACGTCCGAAATTGAAATACAGAATTTCGAGATTTTTATCTTCTTTCCCGTCTGCATAACGTAATAAACGTTCGTCTGTCGGTAAATCTAGAGCGGTTGTTTTTCCTAAATCTAAATTGACCCGATTGAAGAATTTTTGATAATCGGCAATGTGAGATTCTTTTAGTTTATCGAATGGTTTTGCGTATGCATTATTCAGATTTTGCAAGGCGATCGATACCTCGTCTAATCCTTCTGATGCTGGATTTTTGTCAAAACCGTTAAAGCTTGTTGCTACAGACACGTAAATAATCGCTTCGGTTGCATCTGTTAGCGTTAATGATTCTCGAGAACTTGTAATTTTTCCGTCTGTTTTTTTGATTTGGACTAAACCTGTAAATCGTGTTCCCCTTTCTTTTAAACTCAAATATTTTGGAGAAACATTATACCCTGCATTTTCATGAATTGGCGCAGAACCTTTTAAAACCAAAATATTGTTTCGCACTTCAACAGTTGATTTTAAAAGGCTTTTAAGATTTATATCAAAATTTAAAGCTCCTTTTTGATCGGCTGTCAGTTTGATAATCATAACTTTATCTGGAGCCGAAACGAAATATTCTCGCGTATATTTGATACCCGCCATTTCGTAACTTACTTTAGAAATAGCGTTCGAAAGATCCAATTCACGATGATAATTAACTGCTTTCCCTTTTTCAGAATTATTGATTTCTAAAGTTCCTAAAGGCGCATACGATTCGGAGTTTTTTCCCTGAACTTTTTTATTGAGTTCTTCTGCCAGTTTGTAGTTTTCGTTTTGTAAAGCTTCACGAATTGCCGGAATGTTTTTGTATGCTTCCGGACTCATATTGGCATTTACGGGTTCGCCCGACCAAAGCGTAATGTCATTCAAATAAATTTTGTCTGAATTAGCTCCTCCAAAAACCGTTGCTCCCATTTTTCCGTTTCCTAAAACCAAGCTTTCTTCAAAGAATTCTGCGGGTTGTTTGTACCATAAAACATTCTTGGATTGCGCCGAAATGTTTGCACAATAAGACGTGAAAAGTAAAATGAGAAATGTTTTTTTAATCATATTTGGTTATATTATCCTAACAGGTTTTAAAAACCTGTTAGGTATTTATTTTTTATCTAAACTAATAAAAAAATCTAGTGATACCTAACAGGTTTTTAAAACCTGTTAGGATAAAAACCGGTAACAAATCAGATGTTCCTACGGAACATTTTTTTGTTATATACATTTTATTCAACGGATTTCCGTTGACACCGATGAAATTTCTACCGACGAAATGTTCCTAGCGGAACATATATCGTTGTGTGTTATCTAGCTCTTTACTAGGGGCTAATCACTAACGCCTAATAACTATTTACTCACTTTATATTTCTCATTCGCTGTTAGCATTTCCCAATTATCAGTTCTAAATGGCGAAGCGGGAAATTTTTCTTTATTGAAAAGATTAATTGTCGTATCATCGTCTGCCCAGCCGTAATGCACTGCAACAGGATTTTGAACTTTATCGCTTGAAACGATTATTTTGTTGTCTTTAATGATCGCTTTCGCGGAATGAAAAACCTTGTCTGAACCTGCAATTTCGAAACCTTTTAATTCATCGTTATTTGGCGTTGATAATTCGCTGCCGATGTTATCGAAAGTAAGGATAATTTCGTTTCCTTTTATTGTTTGAGATTTATACGTTGGTCCGCTGTGAACTTGTTTTTTGCCGTAAATATTGTTCATTGCAATGGCTGCCAAACGCAAACCAATGTCTTGTTTGTTAGTTGGGTGAATGTCTTTTGCGTTTCCAATATCGGTTGTAACCGCCATTCCGGTGTTTGGTAATTTTAAAGTTTCCGATTGCGCTTCGCGAAGTTCTGCCCAACGGCTTCCTTTTTGACTGTTGCCTCCGAATTCATCAAAAGTGGACAATTGAACGAAATAAAAAGGGAAATTTCCTTGTTTGAATTTGGTTCTCCAATCGTTGATCAGTAACGGAAATGATTTTTTGTATTCTGCCGCTCTCCAAACATTCGCTTCTCCTTGATACCATAAGACGCCTTGCATCGCATAAGGAACTAACGGATTTACCATGGCATTGTACAATAATGACGGATAACTGTTTGGCGAAACTTCTATTCTCACTTTTATGACATTGAATTTCCAAAGTCCTTCTAATGGTAAATTTGAATCTTTAAAATCGATTTTTAGATCTTGCGGATCGCCGTAGATTCCGCCGCCGCCGCTATAATCTGTAATTCTTACGGCAATTACGTTTGTTCCTTCTTTTAAAATGTTTGCAGGAATTTTATAAACTCTTTTAGCATCCCAAAGATTATTAGTTCCAACTTCAACACCATTTACATACGTTTTGTCTTCGTCATCAACTTTTGCCAAATGTAAAATGGCTTCTTTTTTGGCTTGTTCCGCTGTTAAAACAATGGTTTTTCGCATCCATACAATTCCGTCGATATTGCCAATTTGCTGATTTTCCCAAAGTGAAGGCACTTTTATTTCTGGCCAGTTTTTATCTTGGAAGTTTGGGTTTTTAAATTGCTCTTCGTTTTCCATCGAAACATCAAAACCCTGCACTTTTTTAAGATTGTCTAAAACCGATTTTTTATAAGTTTCGAAAATAGCATTGATATCTACGGTTGGAACATCGGCAATCATGGCTTTAAAATCTGGACTGTTTTCGAAAGCTTCACGGCTTGTCCAAGTTTCAACATTGGTTCCGCCCCAAGAAGTATTGATGATTCCGATTGGAATTTTCAATTCTGAATATAGTTTTCTAGCAAAATAATAGCCGACCGCTGTAAAGTTACCTACATTTTCTTTGTTGGCCACTTCCCATTTTCCTTGCTTTAAATCGTCTTTCGGAGTGCCGCTTAAATCTTGGGCAACACCAAAATGACGAATCATTGGATAATCTGCATCACTAATTTCTTTTTCGGCATTCATAGTTTTGAAAACCTGAAATTCCATATTCGATTGTCCGCTGCAAATCCAAACTTCTCCAACCAAAACATTTTTGATGGTGATTTTATTTTTTCCGATAATTGTCAATTCGAAAGGTCCTCCGGCTTTTTCAGCACTTAAATTTACAGTCCATTTTCCGTTTTTATCGGCTTGCGTTTTCTTAATTTGTTTGTTGAAATGGACTTCTACACTTTCATTTGCATCCGCAAAACCCCAAATCGGAATTTGTTTATCTCTTTGAAGCACCATTCCGTCAGAGAATATTAAAGGCATTCTCACATTAGCATTAGTTAAAACACTAATTAACAGAAAAATAAACATTATACTCTTTTTCATTTTTTCAATTTATTTTTTTTTAAACCATATAAGTGATATAAGTTATTTTAAGTTTACATTTCGTATTGCGTTTAAATTTACTTATATCACTTACATGGTTTTACCACATTTTTTTACTTTAATCCGTCTATTAAAGCATTTAAAGCTTGTGTATCGAAGACGGTATTATCGGTTCTATTGATGATTCCGAAACCGTTGTTTCCTAGACTTCCTTCGTCCCAATAAAAAGGTAATAATCCGTTTGCTTTTGCTGTTTTGACTACCGTTTTTAAATAATAGGCTCTTGAGTTTAAATGCAAAGTCAGTGCGTCTCCTGTTAAAGTTGTTCTTCTAATTGCTCCAAACTCTCCCAATAAAACTGGAATTCCTTTGTCTACAAATTGGGTTTTCATCAATTTGAAATTCTTTTCTAAATCGGCTTCTTCTCCCCAAGTTGCATTTCGTTCTGTATCGGTCGCAGAATGAAATCCTGTTCCCCAATAGTAGAACATTTTACCCCAAGTTTCGTCTTTGGTTAAACCAGCAAAATTCCACGGTGAATAATAATGAACTTCGACCATCATTCTGCCTGTAACTTTATCTACTGGCAATGTAGTCATTAATTTGTTCGTTTTTTCGATATCTGTCGTTGGTCCCTGAACGACTAAAACACGCGTTGCATTTTTACCTCCTGTAGAACGAACGGCATCAATAAATGTTTGGTGATATGAAGTTAAAACTGCCATTTGTGTTGCATCTTCAACCGCTGGTTCATTGGCGCTTGCAAAAAGTAAATGTTCATCGAAGCCTCTTAAATGCGTTGCAATCTGTTCCCAAAAAGCTTTTTGTTTCGCATTGTTTTCTACTTTTTTGGCTTCGGTAATATTGTTTTCCAGCCAGCCGCCGTCCCAGTGAATGTTTACGACAACATACATATCATTATCAACGCAATATTGCACGACTTCTTTCACTCGGTTTAACCAATCCACTTTGATTTTTGCTGTTGCAGCATTTTCCAAATTCTGATTCCAAGAACATGGAATTCTGATCGCATTAAATCCGTTTGCTTTTACTGCATCAATTAAAGCTTTTGTTACTTTTGGATTTCCCCAAGCGGTTTCTCCTCCAGTTGCTTCCAATGTATTTCCAATATTCCATCCTAATTTGATTTTTGCAGCCAATTCGACCGCTGAACTTCCCATTCCAGAAGCATCTGCCGCAATTGGATTGGTATTGTAACTTGGATATAAGCTTCCTGCGGCCTGAGAAACCGAAATTGTTGTAGAAGGCACTTCGGTGCTTGTCAAAGTAATCACAGCATTTCGCAAAGCTGTAGTCGTGTTTTCTAAAGCGGTAATTTTTACCACTGTACTTCCTGAAGTTCCTGTAGTCTGACTTACTTTTATCCAGCTTACAGGATTACTCAATGTCCAAGTAACCCCATTGGAATTAACCGTTACTTCTATTGTATTTTCTTTGCTTTCAAAATCGATTTTACTTGTACTCACAGTAAGCGTTTTTATACTTACTGGAGCTTCTTCTTTATCTGAACTGCAAGCTAAAACTCCTAAGAAAGCAAAACATAGAATAAAAGACAAGAGGTAATCTTTGATTGATTTTTTCATTTGGTTTAGTTTAAGTTAAGTGTAATACCGATTATGTATTCAATATAGTCTAATAAAAATTAGACTATTTTCATACTATATCGGCATTATACCAGAATGGGTTAGACTAATATATAAGTATAAATGTATAAGTTTTTAAAATCAACGCCAGCTTTTAATGGGCTGGCGTTGGTGGTTTGGTTATTTTATAGCAATAACAATTTATTTAACTGTTACTTGAATTTCTTTTTTAATATCTCTTGAAGAAGTTCCTAACTTAATAGTATATTTTCCTGGTTCAACTGTCCATTTTTTAGCAGCAACATCGTAGTAAGCCAATTCTTTTACTGGTACTTTGATCGTCACTTTTTCTGAACTTCCCGCTTTTACGTTGGCTTTTTTGAAACCTTTTAATTCTTGCGCTGCACGAGTAATTTTAGAATCAGATTTTGAAGTGTATAATTGTACAACTTCTTTTCCGTCTACTTTTCCAGTGTTTTTAACGTCAACTGTAACTTCGATTACGTCGTTTTGAGCATACGAATCTTTATTTGCTTTTGCATTATCAAGCGCGAAAGTCGTATATGATAATCCGTAACCGAAAGGATATAACGGCGCAACATTTTTAGTATCAAACCAACGGTAACCAATTAAGATTCCTTCAGCATAATTTACTGCTTTGTCTCCAGGGAAACTGTTTGTGGCATGCGCAGGAGAATCTTTCAATTGTTTTGGCATTGTCCAAGGTAATTTTCCTGACGGATTTACTTTTCCTAAAATTACATCAGCCAAAGCATTTCCACCTTCAGAACCGTTGAACCAGCTCCAAACCAAAGCAGAAGATTTCTGGCTAACTTCATTAATATCAAAAGGAGCACCCGCAATCATTACTACAATCGTTTTAGGATTTGCAGCTGTTACTTTTCTAATTAATTCTTCTTGTCCAAAAGGCAAGTGTAAATCTCTACGGTCTGAAGCTTCTGTTTCGTAATCACGGTTGGATCCCGCAAAAATAATCGCAACATCTGAGTTTTTAGCAGCATCAACTGCTTCCTGAACTTTTGCAGGATCTAAAGCATCAATTGTAACTGGGCCATTAGCCGTGATATTTCCTAAATTTCCTTTGTTTTTCTCATCGTAACGCTCTAAATATCCTTCAGCATAATTGATTTTGATTGATGAAGGAAGTCTATTTTTAAGACCTTCAAGAGGTGTAACTTCTCTTTTTGTTTTTACTCCCGCTCCAAATCCGCCAAGAGCATTTTTCTTTGTTGCATTGTTTCCAATTACAGCGATAGATTTTACTCCGTCTAGTTTTAAAGGCAATGCATTGTTTTCGTTTTTC
This sequence comes from Flavobacterium sp. LK-23, assembly GCF_058135255.1. Classification (NCBI taxonomy): domain Bacteria; kingdom Pseudomonadati; phylum Bacteroidota; class Flavobacteriia; order Flavobacteriales; family Flavobacteriaceae; genus Flavobacterium; species Flavobacterium sp. LK-23. The sequence goes on along the minus strand of NZ_JBYUVT010000011.1, from coordinate 110,837 downwards.
AACAACACAATCGCTTCAGCTGCAATTTTGTAAGCGTCTTGGTAATGTGCTTCAGTTGCGATGCTTCCTTTTGCACGTGTTCCGCCGCCCATTGCTTTTACCTGAAACAATGTTCTTAAAATGCGTTTTACATGCAGATCAATTTCTTTTTCTGAAACTTCTCCCGATTTAACGGCAGCAATTAATTTATCGGCTAAGAAAAATTCATTGAAAGGTTTTGGTGTTCCCATTTCAATATCTAAACCATTTTTCAATGCTTTAGCTGTAGAATGCACCGCAGCCCAGTCAGAAACTACAATACCTTTGAATCCCCATTCGTCACGAAGGATTTTATTCAGCATATAATCATTCTCACATAAATATTCGCCTCTGAATTTATTGTAAGCCCCCATTATACTGTATGCTTTTGCCTCTTTTACTGAAGCTTCAAAAGCGGGAAGATAAATTTCACGAAGTGTACGCTCGTCAATTTGTACATCTACAAAATCACGATTTGTTTCCTGATTGTTTGCTGCGTAATGTTTTACACACGCCATTACATCTTTTTCTTGTAAACCAACAATCAAAGGCACGGCGATTTTTTTGTTCAAAAATGGATCTTCAGACATGTATTCGTAAGTTCTTCCTCCAAGCGGTGTTCTCACCATATTGATCGCTGGCGAAAGCAACATGTCTTTATCTCTTGCACGTAATTCTTCTCCTAAACTGGTTCCGAAGGTATGTGCCATTTCTGCATTCCAAGTTGCTGCCAAAGCGCCTCCTGCTGGATAATACGTTGCAAAATCGTTTGTCCAACCTGCTGGAGCCCAATTGTCTCTTGAAATTTCTTCACGAACTCCCAACGGACCATCGGCCATTTTTAATTCTGGAATTCCTAAACGTTTTACGCCTGCATTCGCAAACATACTGTTCCCGTGAAGCATTCCGATTTTTTCTTCTAATGTCATTTGCGAAATCAATTTGTCGATTTCCGCATCATGATCTGTACTTATTTCTTTTCCAACGTATTCTTCGGTTTGTGCCGAATTTGAAGCTAAAGTTTGCGCATCGTTTTTACATGAAGTAAAAAATGCAAAAACTAAAGCTGATGAAAGGAATATCATTTTGTTTTTCATAGATAGTTAGGTGTTTTTTGATTTAAAGATTTTTGATTCCTCACACATCATCTTTAAATACCGTTAATACTATTTTTATGTTTGTGGTTTTCTCTTTATTATTGTTTGATTAAATTCAGCATGACAACATCATTTTCGTTGATTTTAAATTCTCTGCTGAAAGTTCCTTTTGCGTCAATTGTAATTTTTTCTGTTGAAATTGGCGCTCCGTTATTTTTCTCTTTTATGGAATTTACCTGCTGACGTGTTAATTGACTCGGCTTATTCATTGCCAAATAATCTGCATAAGCGTCATTTACTTTATAGCCGACTTTATATATTTCTAAAAGATATTTTCCTTTTTGAATGCCATCAATCTCCACTTTTACTTTTCCTTTTTCTTTTGATGGAAGATCCTGAATGTAATAAGTTTGGTTCCAAACCTTATCGCCTGGATGCGTATTCGTAAAATCCCATAGTAAAACCTGTACATCTCCTTTTGCATTTTTGGAAGTCCAAGAAGCTTTATCTGAGTTTTGAAGCTCTGTTTCTCCCAATTTATTCATTAAATAATAAGAGAAATAAGCTGGTTTTTTAATTCCCTGCGTATTCAACAATCCGAAACCGCCGTGGAAAGGTGTAAATCTTGGTCCTGGTTCTTCAAAAATATCGGTAAAAACCCAGTATGACATCGAGTTTGCCGCATTGCCGACTTGCTTGAGTTTTTGCAGAATGTAAGCTGCCGAATGATAGCTGTCGTGAATTGGATCTGCTGGCGTATAAGAAGAACTCCACTCTGTATAATGCAGTTCTAAATTAGGTTTAGCTGAATTGGTAATCTGCTTACGCGAATTAATAACATCTCCGTTTACACTATTTACGTCTGGACTCAATACTGTTCCAGAAGTTCCGAATTCGTCCAAATATCCTTGATTTACGCCATAAGTATGTGTCGAAATAAAATCCAATGGCACATTATTTTTCACACAAAAATCAATTGTTTCCGGAACCCATCCAGCACCCGCCGTTGCTGGGCCACCAACTTTATATGTAGGATTTACGGCTTTTACACCGCGGGCTGCGTAATCGTATAGTTTAAAATATTCTTGCTGCGTTCCTGTCCAAAATCCTGGAGATAAATTAGGTTCATTCCACACCTCAAAATACCATGTTTTTACTTCTTCATCTCCGTAACGTTCTTTAAAATGTGCGGTTAGATTTTTAATCAAATCTTCCCATTTTTTATAATCTTTTGGAGGCGTTACATTTCCCTTCCACCAAAAAATAGTTTCTTTTCCGCTTGCCAATGCATTCGGCATAAAACCTAATTCTACAAACGGTTTCATTTTCAGACTAACAATATAATCGAATAAAACATCAACATATTGGTAATTGTATTCTGGATTTCCTTTGTTGTCTTCACGATAAACGGCCATATCATCAGACAATAAACCATGAAAACGGATGTATTTAAAATCGCATTCTTTTTTCACCAATGCCAATTGCTGCTGCCAGTCAGCTCTCAAACCTTCATTTGCTCTTCCGGCTCCAATGCATTCTTTAAACATGGTGTTTAATTTTCCTGCTTCTTTTTTGAAATCTACTTTTATGATTCGATTTTCATTTTGCCCAAACGAATAGATTGAACTAAATAAAACTCCTGCTAGTATTAAAAGTTTTTTCATCTGAAAATGGTTTTGTTTATTTTTTGCCACAGATTAATAGGACTCTAAAGGATTTTTCTTTTCTCTCGCAGATTTAGGAGATCATGCAGATTTAAATCTTTTTAATCATTTTAATCTGTGGCTAAATATTTATTTTCTAACTATATTTTAAACGCACTGCAGTACGTCTCTACAGATTACGTTGTGTATAATCGTTGCGTTTAGCAAACCCGACAGGTTTTAAAAACCTGTCGGGTTTAACATCTAATATTTAACCTCTTACTTTTAACTTCTAACCCGAATTACAATTTTTTAAATCTCACTGCTCCACCGCCGGCACCGCCTAATTTCAATTGTAATTTATCTGAAGCTTTTACTGTTTTCTTAGAAATTGCCACTGCTTCTGGATTATGCGTTTGATCTGTTCCTTCGGCATCAACATAAATCTGTGCTTCGTAAGTTGCACTTGGATCTAAGAATGATAATGAAACTTCTACATTTCTAGGTTTTTCATTTGTTAAAGTTCCTAAATACCAATCGGCACTGTTTCTGTCTTTTCTTGCTGTTGTGATGTATTCACCAATTTTTCCTTCTAAGATTTTAGTGTCTTCCCAATCTGTTGGAACATCTTTTAAGAATTGTAAAGCTGGTTTTCCTTCGTAGTTTTCAGGAAGATCGGCTAACATTTGAATTGGAGAATAAATCGTAACGTACAATGCCAATTGCTGTCCAACTGTTCCCTGAATTCTTTTTCCTGGATAACCTTGTTTTACTTCAACATCAAAAATTCCAGGTGTAAAATCCATTGGTCCAGAAAGTAATCTTGTGAATGGAATAATACTTAAATGGTTTGGCGGATTTCCTTCGCTCCAAGCATTATATTCTTGTCCACGCGCTGCTTCTCTCGAAACCATGTTTGGGAAAGTTCTTCTTTCTCCCGTATCTTTTATTGATTCGTGGTATAAAACCGCTAAATCATATTGTGCTGCTTTTTCTAAAATGTATCTGAAATAATTTACTCCGAACTGTCCGAAATGCATTTGTTTCATATTCAATTTAGAACCTACGTGACCAATTTTTACGGTATGAATTCCTAGTTTTTTGTATAAAGCAAAACCTTCGTCAACTTCTTTTAAGTAGTTAATTAAGTTTGAACCTGTTTCGTGGTAACCGATTAATTCGATGTTCTTTTTCTTTCCGTATTCCACCACTTTTTGTAAGTCGAAATTGTCTGCGCTTTTTGTGAAGCTAAACATGTGCATACGGTTTTCATACCAACCCGGCGTCCAACCTTTGTTCCATCCTTCGATTAATAAATGGTTGAAACCTTCTTTTGCTGTAAAGTCGATATACGTTTCAGCATTTTTAGTTGTCGCACCTTGTTTGTCACTTTCCCAGAAAGTGTATTTCCCAATATGCATTCCCCACCAAATTCCTAAATATTTATAAGGTTTGAAATAGCTGTTTGTATTTTTTAATTTGTTTGGTTCGTTTAAGTTTAAAACCAAATATGAAGTGATTAATTCTCCTGGATTTTCTCCAATTTGAAGTGTTCTCCAAGAAGAAGTAAACGTATCTTTTACGCGAACTTTAACTCCGTCAGGCCAAGGCACCAAATCCGATTTTAATTCTGTTCCTTTATTATTCACCAAAGTCATACTTGCAAAATCGATCAAGTTTGCTTCGTGAAAACTTAACGCTAATCCGCTTTTGCTTTCGATTGTTAATGGAGTAAGAACCGTATCTAATGTGCTTATTGGCGCATCTTTGAAAAGATATTCGTCACGGTTTTCTCTGTTTGCTGGAATCCACCAAGCTTTTCCGTCTTCTTTTAAGTTGAAAGTTGTTTTTTCATCCATGATGAAAATACTGTCTTTTACATTTTGTTTTGGATACACATATCTGAAAGCAACTCCATCATCAAAAGCTCGAAACTGAATTTGTAATTTACGTTTGTTTCCTGTTTTCTGCTGTAAATCAACAACTAATTGATTGTAGTGATTTCTAATATTTTTCTTTTCTCCCCAAACTTGTTCCCAAGTTTCGTCAAACGTAGAAGTCTTAGCTCCCTTAATTTCAAAGTTTGAACTTAAGTCTTCATTTCCTTTCAATACAAATCCCATATCAGACGGAGAAATTACTTCTGTTTTTCCGTGAGAAACGGCATATTTTGGAGCATTTTTTACTAACTCAAATTTGATTGTATTCTTTCCGTTTGGCGATGCCAATTCGTAAGCGCTTTTCGTTTTTTGACTGTAGCCTATTGCTATCGAAAACAATACGGCTGGGAGAACTAGATAGTTTTTCATGTTTTTTGGTATTATGTTTTTTTGCCACAGATTTAAAGGATTATAAAGGATTTTTTCTTTTCATTTTCTCTCGAAGATTTGGCAGATTGCTTCGCCTGTTCGCTATCGCTCGAGTGAGCTGATTTAAAAATTAAAAAAATCTGAATGATCTGCTAAATTTGCGAGAGTAATAATCCTTTTAATCTGTACAATCTGTGGCTATATTTTTCACCACAAATTCCACAAATTATCACAAATTCAATTCGTGATAATTCGTGTAATTTGTGTTTAACTTTTTTATTTAATCCACTCTGTTTTAAAAGTGGTTTTTCCGTTTAATGGATTTGCAGCTACATCAAAATTGTTTCCAGTTTTGTTCACTTTTATTTCTTGTACCGCATCGCCTTCTGGTAAAAATACTTTGGCTGTTGCCGAAGTGGTTTTATCACTTGCATACACTTTTAATGTCAATTTGCTCCAATCCATATCTTTTGTAGACTGCGCTAAACCTATGTGTGGAATTGCAGTTCCATCTTTAATTAAAACCACGATTGGCACTTCACCCGCTTTGATTTTATGCCAGCCCGATTGGTATACTTTTTTAGTTTGATAATCGATCCAAGTTCCTTCCGGAAGGTAAACATCTCTTTCTTCAACCTCTTCAAAAAGCGGTGCAACCAACATGCTTGAACCAAATAAATACTGATTATCTACCAACCAAGCGCCCGGATCGTTTGGATATTCTACAAAAAGAGCACGCATCATTGGTAAACCTTTTTGAGAACTTTCTTTTGCCTGAGCATAGATATATGGCATTAATTCGTAACGCATATTATCTGCTTTTCTAAATCCTTCCAAGAAATCTTTGCTGTACAACCAAGGTTCGCGAGGCGGTTCTCCGTGGCTTCTTACGTGCGAAGTCAACATTCCGAAAGGTGTCCATCTTCTGTAAATGTTCTCAGGCGATTTAGTTGCAAATCCTCCAACGTCATGACTCCAGAAACTGAATCCGCTTAAACCTAATGAAAGTCCGCCGCGTAATTCTGCCGACATCGCTCCGTTTGTAGTTTCAGAGTCTCCTCCCCAATGTAATGGGTAACGTTGTGATCCTGCCCAAGTACTTCTCGCCCAGATTAAAGTGTATCCTTTTTCTTTCTGAGTGATTTCTGCAACTGCTTTATTGTAACGAAGTGGATATAAATTATGCTCGTAAAAACCAGTTCTTCCAGAATGGTAAATTCCGTCTGGCGGAGCTGCTTCTCCAAAATCTACTTTGAAAACTGCAACGCCTTCATCGAATAATTTTTTCAGTTTTCCTTGGTACCAAGTTACCGTTTCTGGATTTGAGAAATCTAAAACAGCATCTTCGTACGGAAGGTTTCCTTTTCTGTCTCTTACGGCTAAATTTTTATCCATGATTTCAGGAAACAAAGTATTCTTTGGCGTGAAATAAGGCAACTGCCATAAACAAACTTGAAAACCATCCTTCTTTAAATCAGACATCATTTTTGTAGCATCTGGGAAACGAGATTTTGCAAACTCATAATTGTTTCTCCAATCTACATCAAACCAGCCTGTATCGAAGTGAATAACATCTGTTGGGATTTTGTATTTACGCAAATCTCTGGCTACTTCTCTTCCTTCTTTTTCAGAGAAATAAGTAATTCTGCTCATCCAAAATCCGAAAGACCAAAGTGGCGGCATTGCCGCTTTTCCAGTCAAATTCGTGTATTGGTCTAAGATATCTTTTGGTTCTCCGATGAAGAAAAACAAATCGGCTTCATCGTCTCCAATGTACATTTCGTTGGCACTTGAAAAATACTTTCCAAAGTCAACTGTAATTGGCGTAGAATGGTGCATGAAAACTCCGTAACCACGGCTGCTCATGTAAAACGGAATCGGTTTGTACATCGTTTCATTTTGGATTCCGTTGGCGTCATCCGTCCATAAAACTACTTTTTGTCCGCGTTTGTTGAATTGTGTGAAAGATTCTCCACAACCAAATATTTTTTCATCTGGTTCTAAACTAAAAGCCGCTCCCATACTTCTAGAATAATCGCTGTTTCTGCGAACATAAGAAAACGGAAGTGTCGGCGTATAGGTATTTTTAAAGTCAGTATCGTGAAGTGTACTTGTCAGCAGTTTTCCTTTTTCATCGTAGATTTTTACATGCCAAGGTTTTGTCAAAATTTCAACTCTTCCGTGTTTGCTTGTATAACTGTGACCACCTTCAATTTTAGCATATTTCCATAATTCAGGATGATTTGGCGCAACGCCGTCAACCAACATTAGAGATTCTTTTTGTGGATGAAATTGCGGTCCTGAAGTGGTTTTGATTCTAACTGTTCGATCTGAAACAAACTGAATTTCGAACGGCAAAACAGGAGATTCTGCATATTCTGTTGTTGGAAATTCGTTTGCTTTTTCAACATCTGGTTTCATCATCATGTTGTTGAAAGCCTGACGTGTTTTATAATTGTATCTCAAATATTTGATCGTTCCTTTTCCCGTTGCAGGATCAAAAGAAGCCAATTCGTCTGCGAAATAAAAAGTATTCAGATAGTTCTGAAAATCTTTACTGATATCTATTGGAGCATTTAATACATCTGCATTTTGGATTTGAGCATTAGCATTTGGAACTGCTAAAAATCCAAACATAAAAGCAGAAAATAATGCGGTTAATTTTGAGTTTTTCATTGGTTACTTTTTATTTTTTTGCCATAGATTAAAAGGATTCGAAAGGATTTTTTTTCTTTTTTCTTTTCACGCAGATTTAGCAGATCATCCAGATTTAAATCTTTTTAATCATTTTATCTATTGCTATCTTTTTACAGAGATTTACAAAAATAAATCTGCATGATCTGCGAGAGCATAAAAATCTTTTTAATCCTTTTAATCTGTGGCTATATTTAAAATTTCAAAAATTTATTCTGTTGTAATTACAATTGTAGCTTGTTTTAAGCCATTCGCTTTAGCGGTTAATTCTAATCTTCCAGATTGATCTCCAGACTGTACAATAACCAAACATTTTCCAGCCAAAGCGGTGTGCTTATTTCCTTTATACGATTCGTGGCTAACTGGATCTCCGCTACAAACCCCAACGATTTTTCCATTTCCTTTTAAAGAGAAATTAATTTCGTTATTCGCATTTGGTGCAATCGTTCCTTTATCATCTAAAATATCAACTGTAATAAATGATAAATCGTTTTTATCTGCTTTGATGGTGCTTCTATCCGCAGTCAGTTTTAATTGAGATGGATTTCCAGCCGTTTTGATTTCTTTTTCTAAAACTACTTTTCCGTCTTTACGAGAAATGGCTTTTAAAGTTCCAGCTTCAAAAGGAATTCTCCACATTACGTGTAAATCGTCTCCTTTTTTACTTCTTTTTCCAACTGATTTTCCGTTTACAAAAAGTTCAACCTCATCGGCTTTATTGTAGTATGCCCAAACATCAACAGTTTGTCCTGCTTTCCAGTTCCAATGCGGGAAAATGTGCAAAACCGTTTTGTCTGTCCATTCGCTTTGGTACATATAATACACGTCTTTCGGGAAACCGGCTAAATCGACAATTCCGAAATACGAACTTACAGATGGCCATTCGTAAGGCGTTGGTTCTCCGATATAATCGAAACCTGTCCAAACGTACATTCCTGCTAAAAAATCATGCTTTTTTATGATTTTCCAAGTCGCTTCGTGTGTAGATCCCCAAGGTGTCTGAACCTGATCGTAAGCCGAAACGGTATTTCCTGGATTTCCTTCTGTAAATTTAAGATCCCATCTTACTGGCCATTTTTTGATAGTATCTGAAACGGCATCGTAATACCCTCTTGTCTGCAAACCTGAAGTGGTTTCAGTTGCAATGAAAGGTGTATTTGGGAAATTCTTTAAATGATGTTCAAATGTTTGATGTGCATAATTGTATCCGATTAAATCTAAAACTCCAGATCCTGCAAGCGGATTAATCGATACCTCTTTTTTCTCAAATTGCAAAGTCACGGCATCAATATTCATGTTTACTGGCGGATTCATTCCTGCAGTCAACGGACGTGTTTTGTCATATTGACGTGTAATTGCGGCCAATTCTTTAGCAATTTCAACACCCGTCTCACTCCATTGTTCTGGAATTTCATTACCAATACTCCACATAAAAATACTCGCATGATTTCGGTCGCGTAACAATTGATCTATTAGATCTTGTTTGTGCCATTTATCCCAATCGTTTCCGTAATCGTATTTGGTTTTCGTTTGCTTCCACATATCAAAAGCTTCATCCATGACAATGAAACCCATTTTGTCGCAAAGCTGTAAAAGTTCTGGAGCAGGCGGATTGTGAGAAGTTCTGATTCCGTTTACCCCCATTTCTTTCAAGATTTCTAACTGGCGTTCGATTGCACGTGTGTTGATTGCAGAACCTAACGGACCTAAATCGTGATGCATACAAACTCCTTTTATTTTGACTTGTTTTCCATTCAAAATAAAACCTTTGTTCAAATCGAATTTAAAATCTCTGATTCCGAAAGTGGTTTTGTATTGATCGATGATTTTATCGTCAAACGAAATTTCGGTAACTGCTGTGTACAATTCTGGGTTTTCATCTGACCATAAAATCGGGTTTTCAATTTCTGTCGATTGATTCAGTGTTTGATTTTCGCTGGCATTGATTGTTATATCTTGAGTAACGGATGTTACTTTTTTGTCTTCTTTAAAAATAGTGGTTGTTACCGTTGCTTTTTTACTTGCTGCATATTGATTTTTAATTGTCGTTTCAATACTTACAAAAGCTTTTTCGGCCGTAACTTTTGGAGTTGTAATATACGTTCCCCATTGTCCCACATGAAGTTTATCTGTGGTTTCGATCCAGACATTTCTAAAAATTCCTGAACCCGAATACCAGCGTGAGTTGGGTTGTTTTGAATTGTCAACCTTAACAATGATTTCGTTGTTTTTGTCTCCGTAATTTAAATAAGGTGACATGTCATATTGAAAACCAATATATCCGTTTGGACGTTTTCCTAAATAATGACCGTTTATCCAGACTTCGCTGTTTCTGTAAACACCGTCAAAAGTAATTGAAGTGATTTTTGTGCTGTCTTCTGCAGCTACTTTGAATGTTTTTTTGTACCAGCCTAAACCTCCATTTAGAGATCCTCCGCCATAACCGCCAGGACTTTTTTCATCAAATTTTCCTTCGATGCTCCAATCGTGAGGAACGTCTAAAGTTCTCCATTTTGTCGAAGTTCCTATAGTGTCTTTATCAGCAATACTGTCATTAAGATGAAAACTCCAATCTGCATTAAAAGAAACTTTTCGGTTTACAAATGCATCCTCTTTTTTTGCACAAGAATTCAAGAAAAGAACTCCGGCTGCAACTGCCCATAAACTTATGTTTTTTATGTTTTTAATAATATGCATGGGTACTTTTTTGTTTTTTGGAATTTGAAGATAGAAATAAAAATCGATTTCATTTATTCCTGCCTAAAATAATTTAAGTCTCAGTCTTAAAGCACATTATAAATGTATTTAAAACTGAGACTTCAAAACTAACTAACTTATGATTTTGGAACTAAATGATAGATCAAATAATCATTATCTGCTCTAATAGCTATAAAACATAAACTTTTATCAGTAAGTTCAACAATTTTTACATTGGTAAAACTAAATGATGGACTAAAGTAACTTGGTTCATTTGGATGAAGCATTTCTGTTCCTCCGTTAAACGAAATTCTATCATTTGTTTCGCCAGCTGTAAGACTAAAATTGAATGTTCCTACTTTGGTTGTTTTTTGTGTATTCCCTAAAGCTGGGTTGGTTTGTGTTACCGAAACATTATAACCTCCATTAAGATCAAATGTAATTTCTCCCCAATCTTTATTTTCTAGACCAGCCCAAGAAATATCTGTAAGATTTGGCCACCAACCTGGTCCACTTACTTCTCTGTTTACATAACTAGGAGTGTTTCCAATAAATTCCAATGGAGCAGTCATATACAAAACCCAAGTTTTTCCAGCTTGTCCGTTGGTCAATTTTTCCCATCTTGGATCACTAAAGAAAGCATCATCATTCTCTGGAACTTCTACAGTTACTGGCGCCGCTTCTACAGATCCACCTCTAACAAATGCTGTATAGTAAATAGTATACTTTCCTGCAAAAGGGAAATTTACTTTATCGTCACTTTTGTTAGAATGCCCAAGTTCATTTCCGTTTCCGTCAACATATCTCCAAAATGGAATTACAGTTGGATCATCATTCTTTAAAACTACTTCATTCTTTTTTGCTGCATTTTGAGTTATCGAGAACTCAAGTGTTTCTGGAGTAAGCGTTACTGCTGGAAGGCTTTCACGATCCTCAGTTGCTTCACAAGAAAATAAAAACGAACTGATAGTTACAGCCGCTAATATTATATATAATATACGTTTCATAATCAATTTGTTTAAATGTTAATTCCAACCTGGATTTTGTTGAATAGTACCATTTGAAAGTACTATCTGCGATTGTGGCAATGCAAACCAACCAAGAGTTTCTGGTCTAAAAGTAACTGCAAACTGAGAATCTCCAGCCGTGTTATCGATAGCAGCTTTCATTGCTGGCATACCTTGTCTGATTAAATCAAAATAACGTAATCCTTCTAATGCCAATTCTAGACGACGCTCTTCCATAATAACTGCTTTAGTTACAGGAATTCTATGCGTAGTACTCTTGAAAGCACGGTCACGAACTCGGTCTAAATCTGCTTGTGCTAAAGCTGCATTTCCTTCCAAATTTAATTCGGCAGCCATTAATAAAACATCTGCAAAACGAATAATAGCATAATCCTGATAGTTATCAATTTGGAAGTTTCCTCCATTTGCTTCAACAACTGCTGTTCCTGCTGCGTTTGTAATTGGACAATATTTTTTCCAAGAATATCCTGTGTATTGACGTTGTTCTCTAGCCTGTGGATCAAAATTTAAACCTTCACCAACATAATCAATAAATGATGCTGCTTTTCTACTATCGCCAGATTCGTATGCTTGAACCAATTTTGGATTCACTGTTGCTCCTCCCCATCCTGTTGCATATTTTCCAATTGAACCTCCACGAGGTGCAATGTTTACTTGAAAACGGTTTCCTTCGTGAAGATCCCAATTTCCTTTTCCTGAACCATTAAAACGTACAGCCCAAACCATTTCTGTATTATCTTCTCCAGCAAAGTTTTCGAAAGAAGCGGCTAACCAAAGATTAGCAAAATCGGCAACTAGTCCGTGACCACTGTTGTTTACAGCATCATTGATATACGTTACAGCTTGCGCTTTGCTAACTACACCTGCTAAATCTGTTTTGCTATAAGCTCCTGTGTAAAACAAAAATGTTCTAGCCAAATACGCTTCTGCTGCCCATTTTGTAATACGTCCGTAGTTTGCATTTCCTGCTTGTGAGTAATTTTCTGGTCCTAAGTTATCTGCTGCAAATTTTAAATCGTTTGCAATTAAAGCATAAGTAACTTCTGGAGCTTGTCTTGGCAATTCAAATTCGCTTGTTGTTACAGTATGGTCTAACGGAACAATATCTCCAAACATTTTTGCCGCTTGGAAATGAAAGTGTGCTCTTAAGAAACGAGCTTCTGCTTCGTAACGTGTTTTCAAAGCGGTATTAGATCCCCAGTTTACTTTGTCTAAGTTTTCTAATAAAACGTTAGCTCTGTAAATACCAAGATAAGAGTTTGTCCATGTTAGAGCGTTCATATCTTTATCTGTAGTATATTGAAAGCGGTCCCACTGCAAATCTACTGTTGGATCTGCAATACCGAATCCTCCAAAACAGTTGTCAGATGCCTGCTCACTTACGATCAATTGCGTACCGTAAGCTTCTCTTTGCAATACGTCATAAACTGCCACTAAACCTTCAAAAGCATCAGATGGAGTTTTATAGAAATTCTCCGTTACTTTATCTGTATATGGTTCGTTTTCTAAAAAATCTTCCGAGCAAGAGCCTAAAACAAGTAAGCTTGAAAGAGCAAATAATTTTATATATGTTTTCATCGTTTTCAAAAATTAAAAGTTAACATTCAGACCCATTAAATAGGTTCTTGGCTGAGGATAATATCCAACATCAATACCTTTAGCCCAAGACTGATTTACGTTTCCGAAACCAATTTCTGGATCCATTCCTTTGTACTTTGTGAATGTATAAATGTTATTTCCTGCAACATACAATCTGAATTTACTGAAGAAACTAAGTTTTGTTGTAAGCTTAGTTAAATCACATCCGATTGTAGCATTTTTAATTCTGAAGAAATCTGAGTCCTGAATATACAAATCAGAGAATTTAGTATAGTTACCATTATCATCTGTTCCGTATGTAACTCTCGGAATTCTGTTAGAAGTTCCTTCAGTTGTCCATCTTCCTAACACTTCTGTAGTGTTGTTTGTATAAGCACGAGTATAATCGTGAACTCCAAAAACGTTTTGTCCTCCAGCGATACCGTAAGTATTAATAGAGAAATCAAAAGCTTTGTATGATAATTCTAAGTTAACCCCGTAATTAATATCTGGATTTGGATCACCAATTTGAGTTTTATCGTTTGCATCGATTTTTCCGTCACCGTTTAAGTCTACGAAACGAACGTCTCCTGGCTGTGCATTTGGCTGAACACCTGCTGCAACTTCAGTAGCATTTTGGAAAATTCCGTCTGTTTTTAATCCGTAGAAATAGCCCATTGGTTTTCCAACCTCAACACGGTTCATTTCGTCTAGACCTTGGAATAAAACGTTTGATTCTCCATGAATGATTCCTTCGTTGTTAGCAATTTTCAACACTTCGTTTTGGTTACGAGAAAGGTTTGCATTGATAGCAAAATTCCAATCTTTTCCAAAACGTGTACGGTAAGATAAACCAATTTCAAAACCTTTATTGCTTACGTCTCCACCATTAATGTAAGGTGCAGTTGCTCCAGCATAAGTTGGGATAGAGGCCAATACTAACCAATCTTTGGTTTTCTTGTCATAGTAATCAAAAGTTAAAGTAAAGTTGTTGAACAAAGTAGCATCAAAACCTAAATCTAACTGCTCAGAAGTTTCCCATTTTAAGTTACGGTTTGCTAATTGGTCAGGGCTTGAACCTACTAAAAGGGTTTCGTCACCAGTTCCAAAATGATATGTTTTGTCTGTAGAATTTACAGTTGACATATAAGCAAATCTTCTAGCAAATTGGTCGTTACCATTTTGTCCCCAGCTTGCTCTTAATTTGAAAGTATTTAAAACTTTGTTTTCTTTGAAGAAAGCTTCTTTATCTAAATTCCATCCTGCAGAGAACGATGGGAAAATAGCATATTTGTTATCTGGACCAAATTCTGATGAACCGTCACGACGAACTGTTGCAGAGAATAAGTATTTATTGTTGTAATCATACAATAAACGTCCGAAGTAAGATTGAATCGCATAATCTCTACGATTTCCTTTTACCACATTTGATGTAGGATCTTTTGCATTATCTAAATAAGCATGCTCAAAATCATCAAAAATTAAGTTTCTTCCTTGCCCTTCCATATAATCAGAAGTATTCTTTTTAGCAGAAGTACCCACTAACACATCAAAATTATGAGAATCGGCAATGTTGAATTTGTATTGAAGTGTGTTTTCAAAAATCCATCCTAACGATTTTGTCGCGCTTTGAGTTACGCTAGAAACTGTATTATTATCATTTGAAGAAAGCGAATAAACTGGTCTGAAAGAACGGTAATTGCTATCTGTCATATCAACACCATAACTAGTTCTGAAAGTAAAGTTTTTTGCAAATTTTAATTCCGCAAAAATGTTACCTACATAACGATTTGTTTTAGTCTGATTAAAGTTGTTGTAGTATAAAGATCCAACTGGGTTGCTGATATCTTGAGAAATAATAGAACGTGCAAAATCTCCATTTTCGTCATAAGCCTGATCAATTGGAGCAGCATTTAAGAAAGATCTAATTGCGTTGCTGTAAATACCATCATCTGCAACACCACTAGATTTGATATTTGATAAAGTGAAGTTTTCACCAATTTTCAAATATCCTTTAATAACTTCAGAAGTCGAGTTTACTGAAAAAGTAACACGATCATATTGAGATTGGTTAGTAGATCCTCCAATCATACCTTCTTGTCCGTAGTAAGATAAACCAGTTGCAATAGTAGATTTTTCGTCACCACCCGTAATTAAAAGAGAGTGATTTTGTTTCATTGCACCTTCGTTGAATAAATCTTTCTGCCAGTCATGGTCAGGAAATGCAGCAATTTGCTCTTTAGTATATAATGGCGCATATCCAGAATTTACACGAGCCTCGTTCATTATTGTTGTATACTCTTGCGTATTCATCAAATCCAGTTTTTTAGCAATTTGCTGAAAACCTGTATAAGAACTGAAAGACACATTCATTTTACCATCTTTTCCTTTTTTAGTAGTAACCAAAATAACTCCGTTTGCTGCTCTTGCTCCGTAGATAGAAGCTGCAGAAGCATCTTTCAAAACGTCAACCCTTTCAATTACCGAAGGATCAAGGTATCCAATTCCATTATCCACTACTACACCATCAACCACATAAAGCGGATCACTGTTTCCTGCTGTACCTGCTCCACGAATATTTACCACCATATTCGCACCTGGCTGTCCAGAAGATGAAGTTACCGAAACCCCAGAAGCTTGACCTTGTAAAGCATTTACAACATCAAGACTCGCAACCTGCTGAATGTCTTTTCCAGACACCAAAGAAGTTGCTGCAGTATTTACTTTCTTCTTTTGAGTACCGTAACCGATTACTACAATTTCTTTAAGTTCTGAAGTTTCTGGATTCAAAACGACATTGATAACTTTTTGAGTTCCAACCGTGATATTCTGCGATTTGAAACCTACAAAAGTGATTACCAAAACATCTCCTGTTTTAGCCTCCACTTTATATTTTCCATCAAAATCGGTAACAGTACTCGATTTTGTTCCCTGTACTTGTACAGTTGCTCCTGGAACTCCAAATCCGTCTTCGGAAGAGGTAATTGTCCCACTTACAGTTTTGGATTCTTGAGCAAATCCAAACTGCATCATAAATACGCTAAGCAGCACCGCCATAAAATATGGAAGCTTTGTTGTTTTAATACAATTTTTGCTTTTCATAATAAGAATTGATTAAGTTTAAGTTATAGTTAGTGTTTTTTTTACCCTAGGAGAAATCCGGAAAAACTTCCCAAGCAGGTCATGCCAAAAAAGAGGGCCTGAATCTCTTTTCCAACATTTAGTACTTGCAGACTATAAACAACTTTAAAATCGATTCTTTGGGCAAAATCTGATGATGGTAATCTCATCAAAAAGCGATTTAAATCAATTTCTAAAAAAAACATTTGTGGTAAGTTTAAGTTAAGTGTAGTTTTGTTCTTTTTTACTTATAGTCAATTTGAATTTATCTTATGGTAAATTTGACTACAAGTGTAAAACAAATTTTCTATATTAACAAAATATTAGGGTTATTTTTTTTCGATTCTGATTAATACCAATCCATTTTTATTAATGTTGTAAAATCTGAACGAGAATTGAAATAAAAAATATAAAAAAATCAACGTTTTATAAAATTGACAATCAGTCGTTTAAGAATTAATTTAAAAAGAACCCTTTTTTAGCACATTTTTAAACGACTGATTATCAAAATTTTGTTTCGTTAAAAAAAATATAAGGCTTTCAAAAAGGTTACTAATGATTTTATTTATTTAATTTGTCAAAATTTATCTCATATATGGTTGAAAATGTAGACGACAAAACTGCTTTAAAAAATGAAAACAGTGCGATGAATGCCATCACAATTGACTGTGTCATTTTTGGATTTGACAAAGGCAGTCTTGAAGTACTTTTGGTACAACACGCCGAAGGTATCAGTAAAGGGAAATGGGGACTTCCGGGTGGATGGATTTATAAAAAAGAAAGCACCGACAGTGCCGCTCATCGGTTATTGAATGAGCTTACAGGTCTTGACAATATTTACCTAGAACAGTTGAAAGCATTTGGAGATCCAGATCGTTTTCCGTTGCGACGAGTTATTACGATTGGGTATTATGCTCTTGTAAAAAGAGAAGATTATAACATTAAAGCAGGTTTTACGGCTTCTGATGCGAAATGGTATAAAATCAATGAAATTCCAGATTTGATTTATGACCACAACGAAATTCTGGATTACAGCATAAAGCATCTTAGAAATAAAGTTCGCCAGACACCGATTGGTTTTAATTTATTGCCAGAGAAATTTACTTTATTGCAGTTAATGCATTTGTATGGAGAAATTTTAGGAATCGAAATGGACAAACCCAACTTTAGAAGAAAAATTCTTCATATGAAACTGCTGGTTGCCTTAGACGAAAAGCAACAGGATGTATCGCACAGAGCCGCTCAACTGTACAGGTTTGATCCAGAAATCTATGAAAAACTCACTGAAAAAGGATTCAATTTTGAATTTTAATTTTCAATACACAATACTAACACGACAACAACAAATTGACTGAAATAACTACTAACCAACACAAACCAGCAGTAGACGGAATCACGATTGACTGTGTTTTCTTCGGATTTAACAAAGAGAGCCTCGAAGTGCTCTTGGTACAGCACGCCGAAGGAGAAAGTAAAGGCAAATGGGGACTTCTTGGCGGATGGCTTCAAATAGACGAAAGTGCAGACAATGCTGCCCAACGAATTTTACAAGAACTTACGGGTCTTGAAAATATATATTTGGAACAATTAAAAGCCTTTACAAATCCGCAACGTGTTCTGGAAAGACGTGTGGTTACCATTGGTTATTATACTTTGGTCAATAGAGAAGATTATAATATTAAGGCCAGTTTAAAGGTTTTTGAAGCAAAGTGGTTCAAGATAAACGAAATTCCAGATTTGATTTTTGATCATAACGAAATTCTTGATTTCAGTTTATTGCAATTGCGAAATAGAGTTCGTCAGGCTCCAATTGGTTTTAACCTTCTTCCAGAAAAATTTACGCTATTGCAATTAATGCATTTGTACGAAGAAATTTTGGGAATCGAATTGGATAAATCTAATTTTAGACGAAAAGTGCTTCACATGAAACTGCTGACAGCATTGGATGAAAAGCAGAAAGATGTTTCGCACAGAGCGGCCAAACTTTATAAATTTGACCCCGAAATGTATAAGAAATTAACAGAAAAAGGATTCAATTTTGAATTTTAATATCATTTTTGATTCTTTCCAATCAACTATCCAACATCAAGATTCCAGAATCCAAAACTTTGCGCTATCTTTGTGCCTTAATATCATGCTTTAAAGCAATTGCTTTAGGCCGTTTTACACCCAAAAAATACTAAAACTCGTTATAGAGAACTGATATATAAAATGAAGAAGATACGTAACTTTTGCATTATTGCACACATTGACCACGGTAAAAGTACATTGGCGGACAGATTACTAGGCGCAACACAAACCGTTACAGCTCGTGAAGAAAAAGCACAATTGCTTGACAACATGGATCTGGAGCGCGAGCGTGGAATTACCATTAAGAGTCATGCCATCCAGATGGAATACAAATACAAGGGTGAAGAATATATCTTAAACTTAATTGATACTCCTGGTCACGTTGACTTTTCATACGAAGTTTCAAGATCAATCGCTGCCTGCGAAGGTGCGCTTTTGATTGTTGATGCAGCTCAAAGTATTCAAGCACAAACGATTTCAAACTTATACTTAGCTCTTGAAAACGACTTAGAAATTATCCCGGTTTTAAACAAAGTCGATTTGCCAAGTGCAAATCCAGAGGAAGTTAGTGATGATATTATCGATTTATTAGGATGTAAATTAGAAGATATTATTCACGCATCTGGAAAAACTGGTTTTGGTGTTGAGAACATTCTTGCTGCCATTATCGAAAAAATTCCTGCTCCAAAGGGAAATCCAGAAGAGCCATTACAAGCTTTAATTTTTGACTCGGTTTACAATCCGTTCCGCGGAATTGAAGTAATCTTTAGAGTTGTAAATGGTGAAATCAAAAAAGGCCAGAAAATTAAATTCATGGCTACAGATAACGAATATTTTGCTGACGAAATTGGAACTTTAAAATTAAATCAGGTTCCTAAAAATGTAGTTTCGGCTGGAGATGTTGGTTATTTGATTTCTGGAATTAAAGAAGCTCGTGAAGTAAAAGTTGGTGATACGATTACAGATGCAAAAGTACCAACTACCAATATGATTACTGGTTTTGAGGATGTAAAACCAATGGTATTTGCCGGAATTTATCCTGTTGATACAGAAGATTACGAAGATTTACGTTCTTCAATGGAAAAATTACAATTAAATGACGCTTCATTAGTTTTTACTCCTGAAAGTTCTGCGGCATTAGGATTTGGTTTCCGTTGCGGATTCTTAGGAATGCTTCACATGGAAATTATCCAGGAACGTTTAGAGCGTGAGTTCGACATGACGGTTATTACAACGGTTCCTAACGTTTCGTATTTGGCTTACACCAAAAAACATCCTGAAACAGCGTTAATTGTAAACAATCCTTCAGATTTACCAGAGCCTTCAAAACTGGATAGAGTTGAAGAGCCATATATTAAAGCTACTATCATTACTAAATCTGACTTCGTTGGAAACGTAATGAGTTTATGTATCGAAAAACGTGGTTTAATTACCAACCAAACTTATTTAACAACGGAACGTGTTGAATTGAATTTTGATATGCCTTTGGCAGAAATTGTATTCGATTTTTACGATCGTTTAAAAACGGTTTCTAAAGGTTACGCTTCTTTCGATTACTCTCCTATTGGAATGAGAACTTCGAAATTGGTTAAATTGGACGTTCTTTTGAATGCTCAAACTGTCGATGCACTTTCTGCATTGATTCACGAAGACAACGCTTACAACATCGGTAAAAAAATGACCGAGAAATTGCGTGAACTTATCCCAAGACAGCAATTCGACATTCCGATTCAGGCTGCAATTGGGGCAAAAATTATCGCTCGTGAAACGATTAAAGCACTTCGTAAAGACGTTACCGCAAAATGTTATGGTGGAGATATTTCGCGTAAGCGTAAATTGCTTGAAAAACAGAAAAAAGGTAAAAAACGTATGCGTCAAGTAGGAAACGTTGAGATTCCGCAAGAAGCATTTATGGCTGTTTTGAAATTGAACGACTAGTTTTTTTTAGATAAAAGAGTAAAGAACAAAGAATATAGATTAGACCCGATGACGAAAGTTGTCGGGTTTTTTGTTTCAGATTACGTTTTTTAAACTCAAATTAAAACAAGTAAAAACTTACTAATTTATGTAAATATTAACCTAATAAATTGTTTTTTAACGCTTTCAACTAAACTTAAGGTTTTTTAAGAACAGTAAATGTATTTTTAATCTTACAAACAATTAAATTTTTTAAGATTATGAAAACTAAATTATCAGTTATTTTAGCCCTTTTTACCTTTTGTTTTGCAAACGCACAAGAAGATCAAGCTGAAGCTGAAATGAATTCTGCAAAAGGTGTGACTTTTCAACAAGGAGATATGTTTCTTGAAGGTTCTATTAAAATTAGTACAGGCGGTGACGCAGATTACTATGGCTTTAGTCCAAAGTTTGGCTATTTGTTAAATGATAAATTTGCAGTTGGAGCCAAATTAAATTACTCAAGTAATAAAGTAGAAACTACTCAGATAGAAACTAATGTTTTTGGAGTTGGCGCTTTTGCTCGTTATTATTTCTTGGAGTTAGACAAAAAACGTTTTAAAACTTATGCTGAAGTTGGTTTGGGTTATGGAAGAAACAAAACTGAAGCTCCTCAAGTTGGCAGCGATACAGACAATAGCTTAACAGCTGACATCAATGTTGGATTAAATTATTTTGTGACTAAAAATATTGCAGTAACTTTTGTTCTAGCAAATGTTTTGGCTTACAATAGCGTATCTCCAGAAAATGGTCCATCGTCTGATACTTTTCAATTAAACATCAACTTATTTGAAAACATTTTCAATCAACCTCAATTTGGAGTTTTGTATAGATTTTAATTTTTTTTTTTGCGATTTAACGATCGAAAAGCTGTTTCAATTTGGAACAGCTTTTTTATTTGTCAAGAAATTCTATTGATTTTTGAATTTTCTTAGGACAGAAGTGTTCCGCATATTCCTAATCCAATAATCAGATATAGGGCTCCAATAATAAAACAAACCTTTGCTCCATTAGGACTATTTTTCTTAACTGCAAAACCAATGATCGTCATTAAAATTGGTGGGCCAACCATTATCGCTACAAAAATTGCGACCAAACCACTTAAATTACCTACTTCTAGCGCTGTCATATTCTTATATGTTAGTTCTTAATTCTTCTAATCTTTTTACTTTATCATCTCTGTAAAACAAATTCATGGTTTCAAAAGGAATTATTTTATTATCCTTATTGACAATATGTACGCATGATTTTTTTATTGCTCTAACATCAAAATTATAGGCATCAATAAACTGCATGATAATAATTCTAAACAGATTGTCATATCCTAATTCTGGTGCATCAATATTAGGAAGACAGCATAATATCGATTTCAAGTTTTCTTGTGCTACTTCTACAGAATTTCCTGTACTAAACAAGTCTATCATTTTGCCGCGAAGCACTTCATCCTGCTCATAAATAATAGTGTTTTTACTATTGTCTAATAAATCGTTTGGATTAATATATCGCGTTAACGGAAAAACTTCGTCTCCTAACTTCAACGCATAGCCCATTACTAAAGCATCAGGATTACAGGGAACAGGAAGCAAATCATCTGAATTAAAGACAGTCGTTTGCTCCAGAATTTTTCTTCTAACTTCGGTTAATGTCATGCGATCTGTTTCTAGGTTAAAGTTCTCCAATCTACCCGCTATTTGAGTCGGCTGAAATGTAACGCCTCGAACGCATTTTTGCTTTAGTGCAAACTCAACAATTTTACCTATTTCATGATCATTTAATCCTTTTTGAAGCGTAACAACCAAAGTGGTCGACAAATTAACTTCATTTAGATTTTCTAATGCCTGTTTTCTTATTTCGCTTAAATCGGCTCCACGCAATTCTTGCAAGACACTATCTTCAAAAGAATCAAACTGAAGATAGATTTCAAAATCTGGAGCATGGCTTTTTAGCCTCTGAACGAATTCTTTGTCTTTTGCAATTTTAATTCCGTTTGTGTTTAGCATTAAATGCTTTATCGGAACTGATTTTGCATAATCCAAAATTTCAAAAAACTCAGGATGTATGGTTGGTTCTCCTCCACTAATCTGCACTACATCGGGTTCTTTTTCATTTTTAACAACCGTATCGAGCATTGCTTTTATTTCTTCAAGAGTTCTGTGTCTCCCATAACTAGGCGATGAACCAGCATAACAAGTTGGACATGTCAGATTGCAGCGATCTGTAACCTCAACAACTGTAAGGCAAGAATGCTGTTCATGATCTGGACATAAACCACAATCGTATGGACAACCATAATCCGTTTTTGTATTAAAAGTATACGGCATCTCAGATGGTTTATTGTAGTTTCGGATATTCTTGTAATACTGAATATCGTCAGCTATCAAAACCTTAGAACTTCCGTGTTCCGGACATCTTTTAAGCATGTAGACATTCTCGTCTTCAAAAACAATTTTAGCATCAATTCTCTTTAAGCATTCTGGACAAAGGCTTAATGTAAAGTCATAATAAGTATATTTTCTAACTGGCATTTTTTACAAATAAATTTAAAATTGTTTTGTTATAATAGAGCAGACAAATCAAACATAAAATCTGAATCGAACTTATTCCAAAAATCAGGAAATAATTGGGTTTCAGAAATTCTACAAAAAAGCGAAATGCAAAATAGGCAATCATAAAATACTGAAATATAAGTCCGTTTTTTATATTTCTGCTTTTTAATTTCTTCAGAACAAAAAGCAAAATAATCAGAAAAATTAATTCGTACAAGGCGATTGGATGCCTCATAATATTGTCGCCAAGATTCATACCCGTAAAAAAATTTGTTTCTTTTCCATAAGTAAACTCATTGGTTCCAGATAAAAAACAGCCTATTCTACCTATAAAAATTCCTAGAATAATCGGAAAGGTAAACAAGTCGCCCGATGATTCTTTTTCTCCTATAATCTTCTTAGCAATTTCAACGC
Organism: Flavobacterium sp. LK-23; assembly: GCF_058135255.1. Taxonomy (NCBI): domain Bacteria; kingdom Pseudomonadati; phylum Bacteroidota; class Flavobacteriia; order Flavobacteriales; family Flavobacteriaceae; genus Flavobacterium; species Flavobacterium sp. LK-23. Next base: position 87,667 of record NZ_JBYUVT010000011.1, on the reverse strand, counting down.
CCAAAAGTCCGCCAAACAATCCTCCCATAATGGTCTTCGCATTGAAGAGTTCTAAAATTGATCTTGCATCAAGATGAAAAACAGGATTTTCTAGAAAACCCATAATTCTAGAACCCAAAAAAGCTCCAATTGCAGCTCCCAATATAATGGATAATCTATTGGAAGAAACAATAGTATCATTGGTTCTTTTTCTCAAAAAAACATAATAACGATATCCTAAAAAAAATGCCAGATATTCTAAAACTAAATGGATATTGATTTCATAACCAAAAATAACTGGTTCAAAAGGAAACTTCATTTTTTACGCTAAGATTTAGTACTATAATTCTGTAAAGATGCGAAAAAATGTTTAAATTCATTTGACTTATAAAGTAAAAGCTGTTCTAGTTTAGAACAGCTTTTTTATTTCAATAAATTTTGCTTTTATTATGCTGATGGCTGATTTAGAGACCACCCATCCAAAATTAGATTTTGAATAAATCTATCATTATCAGTACCATCATGTAAATTATAAACATTCTCTTTTGCCACAAAAAAATGAGTGAGTTTATGCGATCCATAAAATCCCCCAAAAAGAATGGAAAAAAAACCTGCTATGAAAAGAAACACGCCTAAAGTCGAAATATAATAAAACAAAAGTCCCAATAAAAGTGGAACTATCATGCATGTTATTAATCTGGATTTACTCACAGATTTATCATGAATTTCTTTGCATGACGCACATCTTGGAATCCCAATTAATAATTTTGAATATTTTACGGATCTATACACAATAAGATTAGTACGGTCGTCAGTAACATAAAGTGCTACAAAGTGAGTGTCTTTCATGTTTTGTATTTGCGATTCTTCGCAATATGCACATGTAGTTTCTTTAGGTTCAAATCTTTTTTCATATTCATTGAAAGTGTAGTTATCAATCATATAAGGTCTTTTATAACTTAATAATGTTTCTATATTACCTTTCAAAAGTACCTTTTCATATTTTAATAATTAAAAAATACCAAAAACTGTATCTTTGAATCTCTACAAAAAAAAATTAGAATCTCAGCAAATCAGAACCTTAGAATCTTAAAAAAAATGCTTGACGAAACTCCAAAACGATTTGACCGAATTGTAGCTATTCTTATTCAATTGCAATCTAAAAAGATTGTAAAAGCACAAGAATTAGCCGATCGTTTTGAATGTAGTTTGAGGACAATTTATAGAGACATTCGAACTTTGGAAGCTTCGGGAGTTCCTATTTATAGTGAAGCCGGAGTTGGTTATGCATTGATGGATGGTTATCGACTCCCGCCAGTAATGTTTACGCGCGAAGAAGTAAGCAGTTTTATTGCTGCCGAAAAATTAATGCAAAAATTTACCGATCCTTCTTTGGGAACGCATTACGCTTCGGCGATGTACAAACTGAAATCGGTTTTAAGAAGTAACGACAAAGATTATCTTTCGAGCATCGAATCTAGAATTGTAATGCAGGATGCAGAACCTATGTTTAATGATAATTCGCCCAATACTTTGGCTGTTCTTTTTGAAGGAATTGCAGAGAAAAAACAAATTCTTTTAACTTATAAAACTTTTGACAAAGAAGAAACTACGCAACGAAATTTAGAACCTGTAGGTGTTTTTCACGATAATAACAATTGGTATTTTCTAGGTTATTGCCATCTTAGAAAAGACTATCGCCAGTTTAGAACCGATAGAATTCAGGAAATAAAAAAAACAGAGCTTGATTTTACAATCGAACATGATTCTCTAGAAACATATTTGACCAAAACCGAAACGATTCCGACAACAAAAGTTCGAATTTTGGTTCAAAAAAAAATAGCACGATACTTAGCCACAGAGAGGAAATACCACGGTTTTATTTCTCAAAAAGAAGTAGGCGACGAAATCGAAATGACATTTATGTCTCATAGTTTGCAAGATGGTTTTCCGAGATGGTTTTTAATGTTTGGAGATTATGCCAAAATCCTAGAACCAGAATCTTTAAAAACTAGAGTTTTAGAATTATTAGAAATCAATAAAAAAAGACTTTTATAAAAAACTCCCAAAGAGAATTTCAGATTCTATCTTTGGGAGTTTTTTTAATTATTGCATAGTCTTAATTACATTATAAAAATTATAATCGGTGTTTGAAGCATCTGTAATTCCGACATTTCTCCCAATTGTTACAATCTGACCGCGATGATACGTTCCATGATTGATAACTTGGATTAAATATTCGGAAATGGGCAATTCGCACTCAAACCACGGATTTACGATTTTAACTTCTTTCATTAAATCTTCTTCAGATAATGAGTTAATAAGATGTTTCAATTTTGTAGACGAATTAAGCAATCTGGCAAATATTTCTTCTTTCGACAATTCGTTTTCAGGCTTCTTTTCTGCCAAATCATTTTCAGAAATTACCGAAAACCAATATTCTTCCGTAGACCAGATATGATCAAGTGTTTTCATAATAGTAGAAAAGCTCGACGGCACTTCTGCATAAAGCAATTCATCTGATTTCGGCGAAAGCCAATTCACAAATTGTTGATTTACCCACAAATTATAATCTGCATAATTTGACATTATCTTCTTTAAACTCATAATCTTAGTTTTAGATTTCTGATATTAAGTTAGTAAAAAATCATTAATTATCTCTCCCAGAAAAACGGTGGCTCGATATTTAAAGCTCTTAAATAAACGTAAGCTTGTCCGCGATGATGCACTTCATTATCAATAAAATATAGGATATTCTGAATTACAGGAAATTCATATTGTCCAAAAAGATTAAAGGTCTCGCTAAAATCCTCAACCGATAATTGTTCCCAATATTTATTGATTTCTTCTGTAGCTTCATCCCATTTTTCCAAATATTGCGCTTTGAAAATCAAATTGTCTTTTCCTTCTGAAAATGCTTCAGTTTGTTTAGTCACAATTCCTTTTAATCCTGGAACTGCAATAGCTAAAAGTTCATCTACCAATTTTGCAAAAGGACGCATTCCGCCAATTGAAAATTCGAAAAAATCTTTCTCCGGAAAAATCTCAATCAAACGACGTGTAAGTGCTCTGTGCCCTTGCCAGTGTTTTAATAAATCTTCTGAAGTAATAACTTGTGCTTCTAATGTTTTCATGGTTTTAAAGTTTAAATATTTTTAATACTTCAAAAGTAAAATGGGCCAGTGACAACAGTTTGTCAGCAGCAAAAAATAAATGAAATTTTTTTTACTGCTGACAAACGTAGAGACGCACTGCAGTGCGTCTACACACATTATGTGTTAAACAATGAGTATATACAGGACGTAAGACGCACTGCGGTGCGTCTCTACAATATAAACGTTCGATAAAAAAACTTAGAACCTTAGCATCTCAGAATCTTAGCATCTTTAAAAAAATCCTTTGTACCTTTGCACCTTAATAACTTTGGAACTTAACAGAAATGATAGAAGATAAAAATCAGCAGAGAACCAGTATAGCGCAATTGGGCGAATTCGGTTTAATTGAACATTTAACCAAAAACTTTGACGTTACTCAAGAATCTACTTTAAAAAGTATTGGCGATGATGCTGCTGTTCTTGATTTTAAAGACAAAAAAGTAGTCGTTTCTACCGATTTATTAATTGAAGGAGTTCATTTTGACTTGGCTTATATGCCTTTGAAACATTTAGGATATAAAGCAGTTGTGGTAAATGTATCAGACATTTGTGCCATGAATGCAAAACCGACTCAAATTACAGTTTCGGTTGCGGTTTCTAATCGTTTTCCGCTTGAAGCTTTAGAAGAATTATTTGCAGGAATTACACATGCCGCAAAAGAATATAAAGTTGATGTTATTGGCGGAGATACAACCTCATCTCAAAAAGGATTAATTATCAGCATCACTGCAATTGGTGAGGCTGACGAAAACGAACTGGTTTACAGAAACGGAGCCCAAAAAACAGATTTATTGGTTGTAACGGGAGATATTGGTGCGGCTTATATGGGATTGCAGGTTTTGGAACGCGAAAAACAAGTTTTTCAGGTTAATCCAAACAATCAGCCCGATTTAGATCCATATACTTATTTGGTAGAACGCCAATTGAAACCTGAAGCACGAAAAGATGTTCGCACCCTACTTCATGCTTTAGACATAAAACCAACGGCAATGATTGATATTTCAGACGGATTATCTTCTGAAATTATTCATATCTGTAAACAATCTAAAGTGGGTTGTAATTTATATGAAGATAAACTTCCGTTAGATCCGCAGTTTATTTCTACTTGCGAAGAATTCAATATCGACAGTACAACAGTTGCCATAAATGGCGGTGAAGATTACGAACTTTTATTTACGATTGACATTAATGATTTTGACAAAATAAAAGGAAATCCGAATTTCTCTGTTATCGGACATATGGCAGAAGAAAATGAAGGAATTCACCTTGTAACCCGCGCCAACACAAAAATCGCTTTAAAAGCACGCGGATGGGATGCTTTGACGGAATAGTTTTGAGTTTTCAGTCTCGGTCGCAGTACGCAGCAACAACATAACTTAAAATCCTATCAGATTTAAAGAACCTGATAGGATTTTTTATTACTAAGTTTTGTTTTAAAAATCTAAAATCTGAACTCTAAAGTCTAAAATTTTAAAACAGTCCTTTGCTTTTTGCCTCTTTAACCAAATCTTGATCAGAACCACTTTTTATTTTTAGCAAATCCATTAAATGCTTTTTTCTTTTTTCTACCGCATTTAATGAAATCGGAATAACCTGAAGCATTTCTTGAATTGAAGTTCCTTTTTCTAGATGAATTAATATCTGTTTATCATATTGATCGATCTCTATTGCATTATGCGTAGATTGATTCAGCATTTTTACAACCGACTGGCTATAATATTTTTCATTTTTCATTACTTTATCAAAAGCCAGAAGTAATTCGTCAAAAGTAAGGTCATTTTTAATGATCAATCCGTTTGGCTGAATTGTTCTGATAATGGTTTTAATTTTCAGCAATTCGGTATACATCGTCAAAAGAATAATCTTGCACGAAGGCATTTTTTTCAAAAGTAATTTTGCCAGATCTTCACCCGAAAATATCTCTTTTTCTTCGTAAGGAGGCATACTGATATCCAAAAAAGCGATATCAAACTCAGGCGTGCTATTGCTTTCAATTATATCATAACCAGATTTGCAGTCATGCGCCTGTGAAATTAAGAACTCATATTGTTTTGGATTATAACGAGTTATAGCATTTTTATAGCCTTCAATAATAAATGGATGGTCATCTACTATTAAAATATTCTTTCTAACTAATTGTGGAACTGAGGCTGTTAAATCAAATGTCATTATGCAGGTTATTATTTGGCTCTATTGGGACTTTTATAGTGAGAATTGTTCCTTCTCCTTTGGCAGACTTTATCGTAACTGTACCCTTACACTCTTTCGCTCGATATTCTATATTATGCAGACCAATTCCGTTTTTGGTCTTATTGGTATTAAATCCAATTCCGTCATCTTCAATGGTTAAAACCAAATTATTGTTTTCGTTTTTAAACTCCACTTTTATAATATCAGCATTGGCATATTTATTACAATTTTGGAGTCCTTCCTGAACAATTCGATACAAATTGATTTTTTCAATATTACTTATCGAATCCCATTTAATATCAGGATCAAAAGTAGTAATCAGCTTCGAACTATACGTATTTCTTTGATCTTCAAACAGTTTTCCTAAAATAGAGACAAAATTATTAATTAATTCTGACTTTTCTCTATTTAAGTCATGCGAAATTTCTCTAATATCCTGCTCTACATTTTTTAGTTCTGTAAGATACTTTTTTCTTTTAAAAACAGCTTCTTCTTCGTCTAGTTTATCCAAACTATCCAAACTTATTCGAATACCAAACATTCGTCCTAAAACGCCATCGTGCAGCTCTTGTGCAACTCTTTTCTTTTCTTTTATTCTTGTAAGCTCAATTTCATTTTGCTGCGAAATCATCAAATTGTAAATATCTTCATTTGCAATCTGTTGCTGCTGTTTAAAAAGCAATTCTCGATTTCGGGCTTGCTGTGTTTTGTAAACATAAAAAAACAGTCCGAGCAATGTACAAATACTAAATACATAAACCAAAGTTTTATTTTTTTCCTGAAGATTGGAATTTTGGTCTTTAATTTCGTTGGTTTCGTATTCAATGCGAGAGAACTTCTCTCCCATTCTTCGTTCTGCTTTTAACAATTTGTCATTTAACTGAATATATTCTTTCGAATATTCCGATGCATTTTTAGGATCAACGACAGCTAACTGTTTTAAGGCTTCAAGTGTGTTTCTTAGTTTATTGGATTTTTTAGAGAGGCTTAAAGCTTCCTGAGAGAGTTTAATTGCCTGAAAAGTATCTTTTTTAATGGCATAAAATTCAGACAGATGTATTTTGTTTAAAATTATTCCCGATGTCAAATTTAAACTGTCTCTAATTTTCAGCGATACATAAAATTGTTTTGGAATATCTTCAAATTCATTCATTTTAATTTTTGAGTATGCTAGATTATCTAACAGCATGGCATACAACGATGTACTTTCTTGAAATAAATTCTTTTGTTTGAGACCTTCAGAAAAATTTTGTTTTGCATTTTTATAATTTTTCATACTTAAATACACAAAACCAATATTATTAAGTGAAGTTGCCTTAAGCTGAAAATCTGACGGAATCGAGGGATCTTTTAAAATCGCCAATGCTTTATTATGAAACTCTAAAGCTTTATTATATTCTTCACGCTCATTATACAATATTCCTAACAGATTATAACATTGATAGAGCAGATCGCTTACATTTTTCTGGTCCTTAAGTATTTTCAGCGCTTTAAAAATGGTAATTTCACTTTCAAACAAATCACTTCCTTTAAACTGAAGATCGGCTTTACTAAAATAGGTTTTAGCTAAATTAATTTTATCATCAATTTGCTTGTATATTTTTTCTGCCTTGAAGTAAACTAAAAAAGCGCTATCTGAAACTGACTTTCGACTATAATAATCTCCAAGATAAGTATACGCTTTTGCTAAATTTATCGAATCGCGACTATTTAGGGATCTTGTTACAATTAATTTAGAAATACGGCCATACGACTGTAAATCGTTCATATTATAGTATCTATTGGCCACTTTAAATAAATTTACTTTATTTAAAGAATCATCTTTTTCACTTAAGATAATTGCCAATGCTTTTTCATTATAATCCTCTTTAAGCTTACGAGATAAATCAATATCGTTTGCCAATGAGAGATAAATAGATAGGCTATCTTTAGAAGGATTTAAATTTTTATAAAGGTTATCTTTCTTGGTACAACCAAATAAAATTAAGAATAGAAGCAATACTATTTGGCTATATTTTTTCAAAAGATTTTGATTTTCATCAAAAATAACAAAAGTATAGATACAAAAAAAGGCTATCAATTGTTGATAGCCTTTTCTTATATTTTTATTTTTTAACTTTTAGTCAAGTTTTCTATTTAAAGTAGATAATTGAGAGTCAGAATTAACTCCACCAATATTTGCAAAATCTGATTTTCTATCTGGAACTGTTTTTTGTCCTCCATCTATAGGTAGAAAGCTATCACGTTTTCTGTCTGGAACCGTTTTTTGTCCTCCATCAATTGGAGTAATAATACTTAATGTTTCACTTGGACGAGCAGAAGTTGTTGGGTTTGCAAAAGAAGTTGCAACTATTACTAATGAGAATAATCCGAATGTTAAAGCTGTTTTTTTCATGACCTGAGGTTTTATGTTTTGTATTATTTTTTTTGGAGATGATTCGTTGTTTGTTGCGAATCAGAGTGTAAAACTAATACTGAGGTCGAAAAAAATTTATACGAAAAAATGAGTTTGTGGTAGATCGTACCCAATTGATAGTCAATGGATAGCAAATTAATGTAATCGCCTAATTTTTAGACTTCTAGATAATTTCCTGCTGCAAAATCGGCAATAATCTGCTCTACATTTCCTCGATAGGTTTTAGAAAAAGGAATCTTTTTAGTGGAGTTTTTTATGTAACAGATTGAGTTTCCGCTATGAATCCTTGAAATGTAATTTCGATTAATTACATAACTGTTATGAATACGGATAAAAGGGTATGTCAAAACACTTTCAAAATGCTTTAAAGTTTTAAACGCCGTAATCATTTCGCCAGTATTTAAATAAATATCTGTCGAGTTATTATCGGCTTGGAAATAACAAATATCTTCTGCATTTAAATATCGATAATCGCCATATGATTTTATACAAATCGTTAAGGGTTTTTGAATGTTTTGCGGAATCGTTATTTGATCTATAACAAGAGAAGAAGGTTCTTCCCTAAACGGAGAAATTTGCATCTCTAAATTGGCTCTATTGAGTTTTAAAACTGTTTTTAAAAGATCGTTTGATAGAATTGGTTTTAAGAGATAATCAAAAACGCCATATTGAATAGCATCAAAAGCTTTGTCTTTTTGTTTTGTGGTAATAATAATTTTGGGAATCTGCTGCAAAAAACGATGAAGCTCGCTAATAAAAGTCAAAGACAAATGACTCGCAGCATTTTGGGGCTCGATCTCAAGAAAAATCAAAGCCGGCTGGTGCTCTAAAACCAAATTTAAACCGTCTTTAAAATTGGATGCCGATGCCATAAAAGATAATTCTGAAAAACCTGAAGCGGTTGTTTGAGTTTTCAAAATACTCTCAGCGTCATCATCAATTATAATATACGAATACTTTTTCAATTTCGGTTTTTGTTGGTTTTCTCACTACGCAATCATAATCAAAAAATCGCTTTTATTTGATGTAATGAAGAAAAAAATTGCTCTTGACGGTATTACAAATTTAAAATTACAGATTTAAACATTTTAAACACTTCATTGTTAACACATTAAACTCAAATGTTAATACATAAAGATGAAATGCAAAAAAAGCCGATAAAATACCTCCTTTCTAAAATCAAAAATCCCAAACTCCGTTACGGAATTTGGGATTTCTATACTAAACTGTAAAGATTACATTTTCATTAACCAGTTTTTCATCGAAACTTCGTTTTCGATAATACCTCTTAATTCAGTAATTTTTACACGATCTTGTTTCATTGTATCTCTATGACGAATTGTTACTGTTTCGTCTTCAAGAGTTTGATGATCTACTGTAATACAGAAAGGTGTTCCTAAAGCATCTTGTCTTCTGTAACGACGTCCTACAGCATCTTTTTCATCATAAGCCACATTGAAATCCCATTTCAAATCTTCAATGATTTTTCTTGAAACTTCTGGTAAGCCATCTTTTTTAACCAATGGTAATACTGCTGCTTTAGTTGGCGCTAAAACTGCTGGCAATTTTAAAACTGTTCTTGTAGAACCGTCTTCTAATGTTTCTTCTTTTAATGAAGTGGCAAAAACAGCCAAGAACATACGATCTAAACCAACAGAAGTTTCTACTACGTAAGGAACATAGTTTTCGTTTAATTCAGGATCGAAGTATTGTAATTTTCTTCCAGAATATTCTTCGTGTGCTTTCAAATCGAAATCGGTACGAGAATGAATTCCTTCTAATTCTTTAAATCCAAATGGGAAATTAAATTCGATATCAGCAGCTGCATTTGCGTAGTGCGCTAATTTTTCGTGATCGTGAAAACGGTAATTTTCTTTTCCTAATCCTAAAGATAAATGCCATTTTAGACGCGTTTCTTTCCAGTACTCGTATGATTTCATTTCTTCTCCTGGACGTACAAAAAATTGCATTTCCATTTGTTCGAACTCACGCATACGGAAAATAAATTGTCTTGCCACAATTTCATTTCTAAACGCTTTACCCGTTTGAGCAATTCCAAAAGGAACTTTCATACGACCCGATTTCTGAACATTTAAGAAGTTCACAAAAATACCTTGAGCCGTTTCCGGACGCAAATACAAGTCCATTGCATTTTCTGCAGAAGCTCCTAATTTTGTTCCGAACATTAAGTTAAATTGTTTTACCTCTGTCCAGTTTTTAGAACCCGTTTCAGGATCAGCAATTTCAAGTTCTTCGATCAAAGCTTTAACATCAGCCAAATCTCCGTTTCCTAAAGAACGACCTAAACGCTCTCTAATTTCTTTTTCTTTAGCCAAATATTCAATTACACGAGCGTTTGTAGTTACAAACTCTTGTTCGTTGAATGCATCGCCAAAACGAGCTTTTGCTTTGTCAATTTCTTTTTGCGCTTTTTGGTGAATTTTTTCAGCATGATCTTCAACCAAAACGTCAGCTCTATATCTCTTTTTAGAATCTTTATTATCAATTAACGGATCATTGAATGCATCAACGTGACCAGAAGCTTTCCAAGTTGTTGGATGCATCAATATTGCAGCATCAAGGCCGACAATATTTTCATTCATCTGAACCATTGATTTCCACCAATATTCACGGATATTCTTTTTCAATTCGACACCGTTTTGTGCGTAATCATATACAGCACTTAAACCATCGTAAACTTCGCTTGACGGAAAAATAAATCCGTACTCTTTTGCGTGCGAAACCACATTCTTAAATATATCTTCTTGTTTTGCCATAGTGATGCAAAAATATGAAAAGTGAATTTAAAAAAAAGAAAAATAGCCGAAGATTGCCCGATTTTCTATCTGAAAATAGAAAATCATGTTTTATTCTATAGACTAGAATGATAATTACTTCACTTTTCTTTCTAAAACCCTATTTTTTAATCAGTTTAAAAGTTTCTGATTTATCTTGGTTGCTAATAGTAAGAATATACAAACCCGCTGATAATCCTGAAACTTCTATGGTTCTATTGTTTGAAATTCCCTGGCGTAATTTTTGAGATTGTACATTATATATTTCGTAAGTAAAATTAGCATAGGGATAATTAAATACCTCGATCTTATTTTCTACAGGATTAGGTGCTATGTAGGGCAAGTCTTTTGGTGCAATGGTGGTAATTTTATTTTGATCCTCGTTGCATGCTTTCTTAATAAGGCTTTCTAGTTCTTTGTTAAAGTATTTTTTTTCATAGCCCAAATCACGTGCTTTCTGAAAATAATCGCAAGCTTTTTGCGACTTCCCTAGATCATCATACACTATTCCAAGATATTTATTTGCTACAGAGTTTTTTTCATTAATTCGTAAAGCTTCATTCAAATCTGCAATTCCCAAATCGGTCTTTCCTAATTTATGATAGGCCAGCCCTCTTATTGTTCTTAAATCACTCTCTTCTGTTCCGTATCCATTTTCATATAGATTCGCTTCATTTTTAAAAGCAATATTTATATTTTCTACTGCTTTATCATACTGCTCCAATTCCAAATATGTATAGCCTAAAACCCAGTGCGCAAAATTATGATTTGGAAATCTGCGCTCCACTTCGTCCAAATAATAAATTGCCAATCGATAATCATGAACTTCTGTTGCTAAATAAGCTCCAAGATTAAAATAATGTCTTGTTTCTTCCGGATCAATCTGAATTGCCTTTAGCCTGTAATCAACACTAAGATTATCGTTTTCAAATCTGGAATAAATGGTAGAAAGCCTACTGTAAATTTCAGCCAAATCCTGATTTAATCTGGGAAATTGTGCAGCATTTGGACTTGCTTTAAGATTTTCTAGATGCGCTTTAAATCCTAAAAAATCAAACTCTGCCAATACATTGTCCTCAAGATAAGTACGGCTTGCTGCTCTGCCATAAAGTAGTCCGTAATTATTAGGATCTGATTTTAATAACTCATTATTTTTGACAATAATCGCATAGTTTTCTTCGACTTTCACTTTATTTTTGAGATTATCCTCTTTAAAGAAATCAGTTCTTTTAATCAAAATTCCTTTTTTAAAAAGCCATGTGGTTTTTAACTTTCCATCGCTTGAAAACTTTTGACAAAGACCATTCATCTGACTGTTTTCATCAAAATAAAATCTTTCATCCAGTCCTCCAACAATATGATAGGTTTTAATACTATCCAGCATTTGATCTGCTCCCAAATAAAACTCTCTCGCAACTAGTCCATTTTTAAAATAAGTTTTGTTTACGGTTCCTTTTTTTTGAGCAATGGTGTGAGTTTCAAAAACTAAAAAAATGATTATAGTTAAAATCACACAGCGAGTTTGGCAGCTATTTTTCATATAAAGTATTGATTCAGTGTCTTTAAAATTAAATTACTTAAGTTTTTAAAAACTAAAAAAACTTTTTATTGTAAAAATATTTTGATTAAAATTATTATTTCAATTATATTTATTCAAAAGTCGGTAGTATTTTATCGCTTCAACAAAACTCTCACTACACTAAAAATTATTTCTCTTTTAAAACTAAACCATCCAACTGTGTTTCATTATCTTATTAACCTTTTTTTTCCTAAAGTCTGTAGCGGATGCCGCGCTCTTTTACTTCAAAACGAAACGGTTTTCTGTACGATTTGCCGACATGAAATGCCTCTCACTCAATATCATTTAGATCCAAAAAATGAGGCCATGAAAAAGTTTTATGGCAAGATCGATATTCAATTTGCCTCTACCTTTTTGTATTTCAATAAAAAGGGGATGGTTCAAGAATTAATTCATAATTTAAAATACAAAGGCCATCAAGAAATTGGCACTGTATTAGGAAGCTGGTATGTTGAAGATTTAAAAGAACTTCCATTTGAGATTCCTTTTGATGCTGTAATTCCGGTTCCACTTCATAAAAGAAAATTTAAGGAACGTGGCTACAATCAGGTTACTACTTTTGGAAAAGCAATAGCATCTGGTTTTGGAATTCCGTTTGAGGAAAATATTTTAATTCGAAAGATATATTCTAAAACACAATCCAAAAAGAATCTTTTGGGAAGATCGGAAAATATCCAAAACATTTTTGATGCCGAATTTACTGAAGCCGATTACAACAAACATTTCTTAATTGTTGATGACGTACTCACAACAGGAGCAACAATTGAAGCTTGTTCGCTAGCTTTATCAAAAATTCCTGGCGTAAAAATCAGTATGATTTGTATGGCGATGGCCCATTAAGCCATTTCCAAAAATTTAGTTTACCAATATCTTCTTCACTACTTTTCTTTCTCCATCTGTAACCGTTAAGAAATAAAGTCCTGAAGGCACATATGGCAATTGAATGTCTTGAATGAAATATCCTGAACCTTGAAAAGTTCTCTGGTAAACATATTTGCCTACAATATCATTAACATAAACTTTAATCTCGCTTACTGAATCTCTACTAAATTGTACTGTAAAACTTCCTTTATTTGGATTTGGATATGCAACAAAGTCAACATTCTCAAAGTCATCGTTCCCTAAAGTATAGGTTCTATTACAAATATTTACCGAAGCAGAATTAATAGTTCCTATCATTCCAACCTCACTATCAATAACTCTAAAAGTCCATGTTCCTTGTGAATTTTCTCCATTAAAAGCACTTAATAAAGTTGACGGAATCACAATTTGACTTGTCGTTGTACCGCAGTTTAATGCAGATCCGCTATCATCAAACTGTAAAGCAAGAGTTGAATTTGTTCTGGCGCAATTTTTATTGAATAAAGTTACAACTGTTCCTTTCGGGCTTACGATTTCCATAGTCAAATCTGAAAATCTATCATGTGTTACATTTACCGAAACGTTGACATCTGAAATAGATCCAGAAGATGCGGGCACAGAAACCGTTCTATTCACATAAACATTATCTCCTGTTGAATATCCGCCTCCAAAATTATAAGACGCGCAAGATGTCGAAACGGTGTATCCTACAGCAAAGGAGGCACTGTTGACAGCATAATAAATATTACCAACCGGCTCTATTAAAAGTCGACAATTTGTAGAAGCCTCAATTTCTGACGGAACCAATATAGTTTCTGTTCCATCATTTGGAGTATTTCCTGCTAAAACAATTGGAAATGTTAATCCGCCATCTAGAGATAATTTTATATTCACGTTTGACGATCCTGGAAGTGTATTTGTGTTATTTACGCTCCAAGTTATAGTTTGTGCAGATTCTTTTGCCCATGCGATATCGCCTTCTTTTTGTGAAGTTACGGCAAATGGCCCAGCTGCAGCAGTTACCGTTACAACCATCGCATCTGTATAGGTTTGTCCTTTTCCTTGTACCGCATTGTCTCTTCCCGTAAGGGTAAAATTCATTGTTTTTCCAATAGAAGAAACAGATTCCCAAGTTGTAGTAAGCTGATTATTTAGTACCGAATTAAGAGCAGGCATATAACGGACTGGCGATGTTGTTGGCGTAAACGATCTAAACATTGGCCCATCTGGTTTTGTTGGAGAAGGGAAACTATTATTTCCAAAAGCCGTTGTTGCACTATCATATTGCTCCCAAGTATAAGTTATCGTATTACCTTCAGCATCAGAACCCGTCCCTGTTAAAATAAATGGCGTACTAATTGGAATGGTATAATCTGGACCTGCATTTATAACAGGTGGATTATTATCGACTATAGGTGTTGAAACTGGACACGTTTTTCCAGCCAAATTATTCTGTATCTGATTGATGCTTGCATAAGAAAAATAAGAATCAGAATGATCCTGAACATTATAACCATCTGTTACTCCTGCGTATCCCATAATCGTAGATCCACTTCCTGGTTCATAGCATGCGCCCAATCCTTCATTTGCATGCGAAAAAGTATGCGTTGCCCCAAGCTGATGTCCCATTTCGTGAGCAACAAAATCAATGTCAAAATTATCTCCTTGAGGTTTTCCATCTGCTGGAGAGGTATAGGCACTACCCTTTCCAACAGAATTGCTAGGAGTTGGACTGTCGCATACACAGCCAATACAACTGGCAAGTCCGCCGCCTCCAGAACCTCCAAACAAATGGCCAATATCGTAATTAGCTTCGCCAATAACGCTAGTTAATGTGGTCTGAACTTCTTTTGGCCAAGTAGGATTATCATTATCAGCACCTATTCTCGGAATAGAATAAGGATCTGCGGCAGCATCTGTATAAACAACAGCATCATTATTGGCAACTAAAATTAGTTCTACAGCAAGGTCTCTATTAAAAACGCCATTTACACGAGTTAAAGTAGCATTCATTCCTGCTAAAGCTCCCTCCTTTGTACCACCAAAATAGGCTGCGTATTCACCTGTACAAGATAATGCCAATCGAAGTGTTTTAAACTGTTTGGAGCTAGAAGCTGTTTTTGCAGTAGTCGTAGATTTATCTTCAGAAATCGAATGGATTGTTTTACAATTCAAAAGCGCTCTTGAATCTTCATTATCTGCCGACTTAAACAAAACATATTCTGATTTGTTATCAGGATTTTGTTCGATATATTCATTTGGTTTTTCAGTTCTAAAAACCATTGTTTGCAGACCAATTGGAGCAACACTAAAATATACTTTTGCACTTTTATCGTCTATTCCGCGACCTTCATAAGATCTAATTTGTGGATATTTTGCCTGTAATTCTGGATCAAAATTAGATGATTCCCAAACTGCAAAACGTTCTAGATTTCCATCAGTATTTGGAATTGTAATTTCTGATGTTGTATTTTTTGCTGTTTTACTCGATGCCGAAACTAACTTAGAACTAAGAAGATTGGCATTTAGCTTATAATATAATTTATTAGAACTTGCCCCATCTGCCTTTCTTGAAAGCGATGAAGAAGTTACTTTTTGCCATAAAGCATCTTGTGCATTAGCAGTGGCAAAACAAAAAATTAAAAATATATAAAGTAGTTGTTTTTTCATACCCTCAAAATATAATATCAAAATTACTTTAATTAATTTGAAATCATATTATCTATCCGACAATTATTGCTTTTTCGTCGACGAGTTGGCAAATTTTTACAAAAAGATAGATTATGCGTTAAAATTCGATTTGGCATAGCATTAAATTTTAAACAGAATAGTATAAATTTGCAGCATCTTAAATAATTTGTTTTGAAGCTCTTTCATTCTATAAACGATTTTCAGTCAACCAAGAAAACTATCTTAACTCTTGGTACCTTTGATGGCGTACATATTGGTCATAAAAAAATTCTAGAACGAATTACTGAGAATACTGAAAACGGGAAATATGAAAGCCTGGTTCTTACCTTTTTTCCGCATCCGCGAATGGTTCTTCAAGAAAAATCTGAGATAAGATTACTGAATACTATTGGCGAAAAAATAAAACTTTTGGAAGCAACAGGTATTGAAAACTTAATTGTTCATCCTTTTAACGAAAGTTTTTCAAGACTAACAGCCGAAGAATTTGTTCGCACTATTTTAGTGGAGAAATTTCAGATTCAAAAAATTATTATTGGGCATGATCACCGTTTTGGCCGTAATAGAACCGCCAATATTGATGATTTAATTGCTTTTGGAATTGAATACGGATTTGAAGTTGAACAAATTTCTGCAGAAGAAATCCAAGATGTTTCGGTGAGTTCGACCAAAATTAGAAATGCTTTAAATGAAGGAAACATGGCTTTGGCCAACGAGTATTTAGGTTATAACTATTTCTTGAATGGAACTATTGTGAAAGGAAAACAATTGGGACGAACAATTGGATTTCCTACAGCTAACATTAATATTGAAGAAGATTACAAACTAATACCAAAAATCGGTGTTTATGTTGTAAAAGCTACCGTAAATGACGAAAGTCTTTTTGGTATGATGAATATTGGATTTAATCCAACGGTTAATGGCGAAAAGCAAACCATCGAAGTTCACTTGTTTAATTTTGATAAAGATATTTACGATCAAAGCATCGAAGTTTCTTTGCTTCATTACATTCGCGATGAGCAGAAATTCAGTTCGGTAGATGCATTAAAAGCACAGCTTCATCAGGATAAAATGGATTCTTTGGCTTTTATAGATTCTTCTCTAAAAAATCAGACTGTATAGTTTTTATCGTTTTTAAATCATCGTAGTTATTTTTTTAGTAAATTTGATAGAACACTGTTTTTCAAATATTTACTATTAACTTCTAAAAAATAACCACTATGAAATTACCTAAAGAAATTACCAACGGGTTTTTGATTTTCCTCGGAATTGGCATTTATTTTTTATTAATGAATGTACTAGGTTTAGCAGATTTATTTTATCTGAGAACACTAAACGTTTTCTTTATATTTTACGGTGTCAACAGGACAATGCAGATGAACTTACAGGAAGGAGAAACCAATTTTCTATCAAATGCTATTTCTGCAATGACCACTTCTGTGGTTGGTGTATCTATGAGTGTATTTGGCTTATTAGTTTATAGTTACGCTCGAGGTGGAGATGCTTACGTAAGAACTTTGTCTGAAACTTTCATGTTTGGAGGAAATCCATCAGTGCCAACTTATTGTATTTGTTTATTATTTGAAGGAATTGCTTCTTCTGTAATTGTTACTTTAATGATGATGCTGTATTGGAATAACAAATATGCAGCCGATTAATCTGAAACTGCTGCAAAATTTTTACGGAAATCACTTTTTATAAATGCCTCTTTTGAGCATCGATTAGATTAAAAATTTTAGTCAATAGAGATCTTAATTCTCAATAAATATTTTTAAATTGCTTGTAGCAGAGAGTTATAAGCAATTTTTTTATTTATAAAAATGAAATTAAAACAAATTGAAAGGGTAAAAAAAATCTCAAAAGAAGAGTTTGTTTCCCAATATGTAAAAAAACAAATTCCTGTTGTTATCGAAGAATTGACCGAAGATTGGCCAGCTTATAACAAATGGAAATTATCTTATATGAAAGAAATCGCAGGAGATTTGGTCGTTCCTTTATACGACGACAGACCTGTAAATCACGAGGATGGGTTCAACGAGGCGCATACCACAATGAAAATGAGCGATTACATTGAGTTACTACAAGAAAAGCCTACCAATTATCGTATTTTTCTTTACAACTTAATGAAACAGGTTCCTTCGTTAAAAAATGACTTTTTATGGCCTGAAATTGGTTTAAAATTAGTCAAGCAAATGCCAATGTTGTTTTTTGGCGGTGAAAATTCGAAAGTGTTTATGCATTATGATATTGACTATTCGAATATTCTTCATTTTCATTTTCACGGAGAAAAACAATGTATGATTTTCCCTCCTAGCCAATCAAAATTTATGTATAAAGTTCCTCACGCATTAATTTCGAGAGAAGATATAGATTTTGACCATCCAGATTATGAAAAATTTCCAGCACTCAAAAATGCCGAAGGCTATATTACCAATCTAAAACATGGAGAAATGCTTTATATGCCTGAAGGATATTGGCATTATATGAAATATCTAACGCCAGGATTTTCTATGAGTTTGAGATCGTTTCCAAAAAACATTGTCAATTTATCCAAAGCAGCATACAATGTTTTTATTATGCGTCATTTTGATATTATGATGCGGAAAATTCAAGGCCAAAAATGGATTGACTATAAAAACGAAAGGGCGATTACCAATACGCATCAAAATTTACAGCGTAGTGCTTAATAAATGTAAAAAGCGGTTGAGAACTTAAAACTCAACCGCTTTTTTATTTATCTAAATACTATTTTTCTTGTCACTGTATTTCCATTATCTAAAGTGATTTTAACCAATAAAACTTGAGGGCCAGATTGAAAATTTGGTATTAGCCATTCTTTACTTTCTATTTGTTTTTTACGATATAACAATTTGCCTCCCACATCATAAATAGCGACTTCGTCCAGATTTTCCTGCTCAGGCATAGATTGCAATCTGATGTTTTTATCTTTAACCGAAACAAAAACCCTCTTATCTTGATTTTCAAAATCTTCGTTTCCTAAAGGTTTGCCACCATTTGGATTTGTATAACGCAATACAAATCGGTCTAGAAAAGTTCCTGGCGCAGAGATAAAGGTATATCCTCCAGATTTAAGGTTATGTACCGTATTTGTTACCTTATCGTGCAAAAATATATCCTTATTGGCCAAATCTCCATCTGTATGATCTATAGCAATTGTAAAAGCACCTTCTTTAATAGTCGATTTATATCCTAACGGAATTGTATCGGTTACCACAAAAGGTACCGCTCGTCCTTGAATAACTAATTTTTTACCGTCATTGATACTATAAAAATCAACATACGGATTTGCATTCATTGTTACAGCATCGTAATTAAAATCAAATAAGTTTGTTGCTCCCGTTATGTATCCGACAAGTAATTGTTTAAAAGCTCCTTCTGTATTTGTAAAATTTAACCAGACACGATGTTTTTCAATAACCTCTGTTTTCGCAGATTTATAAAACTGACTATTAGAATTAGGAACTCTCATCGAATTTGTAAAAACACCTCTTTGCCCTGTTCTTGCTTTTGCAAAAAAACCTTGCCCAGCGGCAATGTAACCTTTTAATGGCTCTTGATTTCCTGGCGATGGCGCACCAATACCAGTTAAATTGCCAATTGTAGTGTCTCCTGATAAATTATAAATGGCATAATCATCGTTTGTATAAGTATAAGTATTGCCTCCTGGCACAGCTATTCTTGGCGATGTATTATGCGTCCAAAAAAATAATGTACCATAAAAATTAGCGGCATTATCATGAATAAACTCATCTGCATAAATTGCTGAAGGATATGGATTTCCAAAAAAACAAAACTTTTCGGGGCCCGCTACAGGACCTTGAATTGTTCCATTATTTGGCACCCCAACAAATTCGCCTGTAAAAACACTTGGCGTTCCAGTCTGAAAAGACTGTGGACCTCTAATGCTATAACCTCTTCCTGGTTCCATTGTCATTGTACCGTACAAATTGGTTGCCCATTTAAAATCGGAAGTCCAGTAAAAATATTTATCGAATAGCGTTTCTGGCGAGAATTCATTCATGGTAATATCTGCAACTGGAGAAGACCAGTAGGTAAGATCAAATCGTCTTACAGATGTTTTTCTTCTGTAAGTTATATTTCCAGTATTACTAACATCGGCAACCTGAACCAAACTTGAGTTATTTTCAAAAATCAAAACCCCATTACCTAATACACTGACTTCATTTGTCACCGTTAAAGAATTTGTTTCTTCTACAATTAATGATCCATTATTTTCAATCGTTAATCTACTGGCAAAAAAACTTCCATTGGTTCCAGAAATAATAGGATCAACACCTACATCTGGAATATCTATACAGTCGGAAGCAATAGGAACTCCTGCTGGAGTCCAATTTACAGGATCACCCCAATTAGCGCTAACATTTCCATTCCAAACTTTAGTAACAAAAGCATTTATTGTAATTGGTGTTACTTCTGATTCGCAACCTGATGAACTATTTCTCACTTGCACATTGTAACCTCCAGAAGACAAACCTGTAAATATTCCCGAAGTATTACTAAAATCTAATCCATCAATACTATAAGTATATCCTGTTCCAGATGCAGGCGAAGTAACCGTGATAACCCCCGTATTATTGATACAGCTCGGCTGTTGTGTTACTGAAGCAGTTGGCGCAGCTGAAATTGCATTTACAGTTAAAGAAACATTTTGAGTAGACGGGCAGCCATTTGATGTTGTAATAGTCATTATACCATTGTAAGTACCTGCTGTGGCATTTGCTGGAACATTCACATTTATAATATCTCCTGATCCAGAACTAAAAGGAAACGGTGTCGCTCCTTGATCTGTCAATGCAATCCAATCGATTTCATAACTAACTGGAGAACCCGTAGTAGAATTGTAACTTAAAGTAGTAGTCTGCGCTGAAGAACTTTGACAAACTGGAGTAAAGACCCCTGCAGTACTTATTGTTGGAACGGCATTAATCGTTAAAGAAACGGCTTGAGTTGCCAAACATCCATTTGACGTAAAAATTGTCATTACTCCACTATAATTTCCTGCCGCTGTATTTGCCGGAATAGTAATATTATTAATATTTCCTCCTCCCGAATCAAAAGAAAAAGCAGTAGTTACTTGATCATTCAATAATGCCCAGTCTATAGAATAGCTAACCGGAGAACCCGTTACAGCAGAATATGGTAGAGAAGCTGTTTGCTCTAATGCATTTTGACAAATTGAAATTAAATTTCCTGATGTTGTAATTGTTGGAACTGAATTAACTGTTATAGTAAAATTATTGCCTGTCGAAATACAGCCAGCTGCATTAGAAACTGTTAATGTTCCTGTGTATGTTCCCGCCACCGTATTTGCAGGTATTGGAATATTAATTGAACCTGCTTGTAACGTAGCATTTGTAACTGGTGCAAAGGTATTTGTCGGACTTGCATTCCAGATAATACTGTAAGTCGTTGGCGCATTCGTAACTGCCGAATAAGGCAATGTTACATTTTGCAAACTAGTGCTCTCACACACAGCTGTAGTTGAGCCTAATGTTATGGTCGGCAATGGGTTTACGGTAACGGTAAAATTGTTTGCTGATGACACGCATCCGTTTGCATTGCTTACTGTTAAGATTCCCGTGTACGTTCCCCCCGCAGTATTTGCAGGTATCGGGATATTGATTGAGTTTGCTGGCAATGTCGCATTTGTAACTGCTGCGAAAGTATTTGTCGGACTCGCATTCCACGTAATGCTGTACGTCGTTGGTGCATTTGTCACAGCACTATATGGTAAAGTTGTACTCTGTGCGCTCGTACTTGCGCATACCGCAGTAGTGACTCCCAATGTTATTGTCGGCAATGGGTTTATGGTAACTGTAAAATTGTTTGCTGATGACACACATCCGTTTGCATTCCTTACAGTTAAGGTTCCTGTGTATGTTCCCCCCGCGGTATTTGCAGGTATCGGAATATTGATTGAGTTTGCTGGCAATGTCGCATTTGTAACTGCTGCGAAAGTATTTGCCGGACTGGCATTCCACGTAATGCTGTAGGTCGTTGGTGCGTTTGTCACAGCACTATATGGTAAAGTTGTGCTTTGTGCGCTCGTGCTTGTGCATACCGCAGTAGTGGCTCCTAATGTTATGGTCGGCAATGGATTTACGGTAACGGTAAAATTGTTTGCTGATGACACGCATCCGTTTGCATTTCTAGCCGTTAAGGTTCCGGTGTATGTTCCCGCCGCAGTATTTGCAGGTATCGGAATATTGATCGAGTTTGCTGGCAATGTCGCATTTGTAACTGCTGCAAAGGTATTTGCAGGACTAGCATTCCACGTAATGCTGTAGGTCGTTGGTGCGTTTGTCACAGCACTATATGGTAAAGTTGTGCTTTGTGCGCTCGTGCTTGTGCATACCGCAGTAGTGGCTCCTAATGTTATGGTCGGCAATGGATTTACGGTAACGGTAAAATTGTTTGCTGATGACACGCATCCGTTTGCATTTCTAACCGTTAAGATTCCTGTGTATGTTCCCGCCGCAGTATTTGCAGGTATCGGGATATTGATTGAGTTTGCTGGTAATGCAGCATTTGTTACTGCCGCAAAGGTATTTGTCGGACTCGCATTCCACGTAATGCTGTATGTCGTTGGTGCATTTGTGACAGCACTGTAAGGCACCGTTGTGCTCTGTGCACTTGTACTTGCGCATACCGCAGTAGTGGCTCCCAAAGTTATTGTAGGTAACGGATTTACAGTTATAGTAAAATTTGTTGGAGCGGCAGACACACACCCAGCCGCATTACTAACTGTTAGCGATCCAGTATATGTCCCGCCAGCAGTTCCAGCAGGAACCGCAATACTTATTGAATTTGCTGGCAAAACTGCATTTGTAACAGGCACGAAGCTATTTGTCGGACTTGCATTCCATGTTATACTGTAATTTGTTGGCGCACTCGTAACTGCCGAATAAGGTAATGTTACATTTTGCAAATTTGCGCTCGCGCACACAGCTGTAGTTGAGCCCAAAGTTATTGTTGGTTGAGCACTAACTACGATACCGATAGCATTATTCACAGTAGTAGATGAAGTACAATCTACTGAAGTTAAAGAAGTAACTGTAATAGTGCTATTCCCTGGAGTAATCAATCCCCTTGCGGTAAAACTTCCAGATCCGGCAGTCGTAACGACCATTGGTTCTGTTAGTCCTGCCGCATTGGGTAGACTTGTACTGTATGTTACGGTGTATATACCAGCTGGCAGACTAGCCGCTGACCCTGTTAATTGCACTTGTGTGGTAGTTCCTGTACAAACATTTGGCGCCGATATTGCAGTTAAACTATATGTTTTACATGTATATGTAATGTTAACTTGTCCTCTAGCACCACTTCCACCATTATATAAAGTTGATGGAGTTAATAAATTTAAGGAACTAGCTGCTCCAGACCCCCCTCCTCCATATTCCTGTCCAGGCTTTCCTGCACCATTTGCTCCCAAGAGACTAGCATAACCAAGTCCTCCTGCTCCTCCTTTTTGCGGCCCTTGATTGGCTGCATTACCACCATTTCCAGAAGAAAGTGCTAAATTTAGTAAACTATTATACCCTATTCCGGAAGCCCCTCCATTTGTCATCGTTATACTTCCTATAGTACCGGTAGTTGCAGGTGTCGCACCAGGAGGAGTATCTCCTGTAGTTGGAAGATTAGCTGTACCTCCTCCGCCACCTGGCGCGAAAAAAACTCCTTGAAAACCGTTTATATAAGATGCTCCCCCACTGGATCCATTAGCTGTTCCTCCTGCTCCTGGAAGACCAACAATAACATTCAAAGTTGATGCTGTTATTCCTGTAATTTTTCCTAAAGCATATGCACCTCCTCCTCCTCCAGGAGCACCTCTTCCCCATCCGTTACCACCCTGAGCTGCACCTCCAGCTCCTCCTGCACCCCAAGCTTCAACAGTAACTTCGTCCATACCCGCAGGAAGAGGAAAAGAAGGATTACTAGCTGGAACTGAATGTACTAAAGTTTGCGCTTTTGAAGTAGTATAAAAAATTGATAAAACTAAAACCAGCAGAATTCTTAATCCTCTACTTGATTTTAATGGTTTCCCAATATAAGTTATTAAAGATAAAAAGCTGAAGAGACCCAGCGTAGTAAGTAAATCTTTTTTCATCTTGTGGCATTTTAGTAATTGAAAAATAAATTCAAACTCAAAACATGATTAATTGCAAAATGAAAAAGACAAATGCTTTAAAGCCATACCAACAAGACTGAGTCTTTATATAGAATTAATGAAGCGCTCCAATTTTACAATCAACTTAAGGCAGATAAAACACCGTTTTTGAAACTGTGTTTTTTGAAAAAAAATCAAATCATGGGCTTATAGAAAAAGTATTTCATCGATTAAAAAAGCATTTCATCGACAAAAATCAACTACAAGGTACGATTTTATTGACATACAAATTCATTATGTAGTATTAAACACATAATTTTAACACTAAAAACTCAGAAAATACAAAAAATAAGAAAAAACTGTTAATTTAAAAACAAAAACAATATAACTAACTGTTTATCACTACAATATGTAATGCAAAAAGTAATTAGACAAGTTTCAATTCAGTATTTAAAAAATGACTTTTTTTGAAGCAGATTTTCCATTTTCGAAAATGACTTTTACTAATAAAACCTGATGAGAAGAGAACAAGTTTTCGATCGAGACTTTTTGGGTTTCAAGCTGATCTTTTTTATACAGTAGATTTCCTAAAACATCAAATATTACTACCTCTTTTATTGGTTCAGCGAAAGAATCAATACATATGTTGTGTTTTTTAACCGATACTAAAATATTCTTCGAGATGTTATCAGAAATATTATTTCCTAAAGTTTTATTACTGTAAATTATAGAAAAACGATCATTAAAGGTTCCTGCTTCAGAATCAAAATGATAAGGAAGTTCAGAAATATTATGTGTTTTATTCAATTTTTTATCGACTATAAAAATAGGCTTATCATTAAAAAAATCATCTTTATGATCTATTTCAATTTTTAAATTATCACTAACTGTAGTTTTATAACCTATTGCTATTGAATCGCTTTCTAAAAAAGGCAATTCACGGCCTTGGATTACTAATTTTTTATTTTCTATTATACTATAAAAATCCAATGGCATCCCTGAACTTACATATTCTGCATCATAATTCAGATCTAAAGAATTTGAAGCGCCTGATGCATATCCAAGTAAAATCTGTTTGAATTCATTTTCATTGTTTTTAATGTTTAGCCAAAACCGATGCTTTTTGGCAACAGATTTTGCTTGTGAGTTTGGAGCTGGTCTAAAAAAGGAAGTATTTCTATCTCGAACTTTCATACTATTTCTAAATTCTAAAGTGCCTGTTAGATTGCTTTTTACAAAAAAGGCTTGTCCCGAAGCAATTGTACCGTTTGGTGCGTCATTACTAACTCCAAAACTTAAAGCTGAGCTTGTGCCAACACCTCCTAATAAATTGTAAACTGCATAATCATCATTAGTATATCGATAGGTATTAGTTCCTGGAATTGTAATTCTAGGCGGAGTATTATGCGTCCAGAAGTATAATGCACCCTTTGTTTTCGGCTCATTTACTGTTAAGAAATCATCTGCACTTATGGCACATGGATATGGATTACCAACTAGATAAAAACGATCTGCGGCAATCAACTCAACTTCTATCTTACCATTGTTTGGAATTCCTTTGAAAACACCCTGAAATATTGCTCGCTCTGTAGTAGAAAAACTTTGGGGAGCTCTAATGCTGTAGCCACGACCAGAGATCATAGTCATTGTTCCGTAAAGGTCTGTTTTCCATCCTAAAGTGGAATCGTGCCAGAAATATTTATCAAAAAGTGTTTCGGGTGAAAAATCATGCAATGTCATATCAGCTACTGGTGAAGACCAATAGGTAAGGTCAAATCGAATTACTGGTTTTGTTTTTCTTTTTAAATGAACAATTCCTGTGTTTACTATGTCATCATCCTCTTGATATAAACTAGCAGAATCTTCTAAAACAAGTATCCCTTGACCGGTATATGCAAACTCGATTCCTAATGTGTTTTTTTCAAGTAAGGTAACCGTTTTATCTTGTTCAATATTGCATCCACAAACATTGGCTGTTGTTAAGTTTGGAAAACTTTCTTTAAAATAAACATCTTTTCCCGCAGAAGGATAACCATTCGACCATGAAATTCCATCCCAAGTTGTGGTATTAACGCAAAGTTTTAAGCGGGCAATTCTATGTTTTGAAATGCCAGAAACAGAATTAAAATTACCACCAATCATCAATCTATAATCTTCATCAAATTTCATTGCAAACAGCGTATTATTTGATGGCGCCGCAAAAGAATTATCATACAATCCTGAAGGCAGTAAACGAATCAATCTAGAAGAAGCAATAGTATTATATGTACCCGAAAAACTTCCTCCTACCAAAATTCTATCGTCTGGCTGCACTAAAATAGCACGAACATCTCCTTTACTAAAGCCAGCGACTGATTGGAATGTAGCATCCAGACTTCCATCACTATTTAATCGAAGAATGCGTTTTTGTGGAACTTTATTAAAATTCAAAAAAGAACCTCCGACAATAATCTTATGATTGGATTGAAGTGCCATTGCATACACATATTTATCAAAACCCTCTTGTATATTAAAGCTAGCATCAATACTTCCATCTTGATTTAGCCTTACCAAACCTGCAAAAGGCATATTGTTGAAGGTTTTAAAATGACCTCCAACCAATATCTTTCCATCTTCTTGCACGACTAGACTTTCTATTACACTGTCTGCACCTAAACCAATATTAAAAGTTGGATCTTTTATTCCGTCTGGAAGAATTCGGACAATTCTATTAGCACTAACAGCATTGTATTTAGTAAATGATCCTGCCACAATTATTTTTTGATCGGACTGAATTGCCATGGTATACACTTGTGCATTAAATCCATCGCCAGTGTTAAATGAATTATCAATTTCTCCATTGGCTAATATCCTAACCATACGATTATGAGTAAGATCATTGTACTTTGTAAAATTCCCTCCTAAAACAATCTTTCCGTCATTTTGAAGTACAGTAGTTTTGATTAGATTATTACTTCCAGAATTTGTGGCGTTAAAAGTTGGATCGATCGCTCCGTTTTCTAATAAGCAGACCATTTTGGGAGTAGCAAGCCCGTTAAAAGTTTTAAAATTTCCGCCAACTATTATCTTTCTACTTGGAAGGGGTAGAATACTAAAAACAGAATTATCAAATCCTACTCCAGAAGCCAAATAGGAAATATCGTGTTCTCCTTCACTATTAATTTTTGCTAACCTTCCTTGATTTTGGCCGTTAAAAACAGCGAAAGAGCCGCCTACAAACCAAGAATCTTCTTCATCAAATTCTAAAGCTAGAACTGATGCAGAAGCAGGTCCTGTACCAATATCAAAATTAGGTTTTACGCTGCCATCAGATTGTAGAAAAATTAATCTTATCGCCTCGTTTTTATTGTAAAATCCGGTAAAAGAACCGCCTACCATGATATCGCCATTCTTATTAATTCTGATTGTCTGAACTCCTTCTTTACTAAAACCTGAGCCAGTAGCGAAGCTTTCATCTTTAGTTCCGTCTTCATTTAAGCGAATAATTCTATTCGCTTCAACATTATCAAAAAGGGTAAAATTACCACCCAAAACCATTTTCCCATCAGACTGTAAGGCAATGGCATTAACATCATCATTGAAGCCAGCCCCCATATTAAAGCTAGAATCGAAAGTGCCATTAGAGTTTAAACGAATTATTCTATTGGCAGAAATGCCATTAAAAGTGGTAAAATTACCCGTAAGAATGATTCTCTGATCTGATAAAACTTTTACTTGTGTAACATTTAATACGGATCCAGAACCGGTAAGAAACGTAGAATCGATTGTTCCGTTTGGCAATAAACGTACTACTCTGTTCACTGTACTATTATTATATTTTGCAAAGCTTCCAACTATAATTATTTTACCATCTGATTGTAAAGCAATATCATATACAATCCCTGTAGCTGCTCCAATTGTGGTATCAAAAGTAGCATCATAAGAACCGTCTTCATTTAAACGAATTAATCTTCCCGCTTTAATTCCGTTATAACTTGTAAAATTTCCTCCAACAATAATTTTTCCATCGGCTTGTAGACAAGAGACATAAATCTTACCATTAAAACCTGTTCCAGTATTGAAACTTTCATCTATAGATCCGTTTGGATTTAATCGAGTCAGGTACGAGACGGCTGTCCCATTCAAACTCAAATAATCGCCACCAACCAGCAAAGCACCTTCTTTGTGAAGGAGAAGCGTTCGAACCGTATTATTAAATCCATCTCCATTTTGGCCATCATCTAGAACGTTAAATGAACTGTCGACTTTGCCTTGCTGCGAGAAAAGCGTTTGAGCTGATATCAAAATTAGGATTAACGAATAAAATATATTTTTAATCAAAATGGTGTAATTAAAGTTTAAAATTGTAAGAATTAAACTAAATTATAAAGCCATAATTAAAAACACAATACCAAGATTTAGGGATTTTTATAAATTAAAAAAAGCCCATTCTTTAATAAAAGAATGGACTTTTGAAGAAATATTATTTTTTATTACAAATTAGAAAAAATGACTTTTTTAGTAATAGTAGAACCATTTTCTAAAGTTACTTTAACTAATAAAACCTGATCACTAGAGTGTAAATTTGCAATCTGCAATTCTGACGAATTTACTTTGTTTTTGCTATATACTAACTGAGCGCCAACGTTGAAAATAGTAACTTCTTTGATCGTTTCTTTAGAACAAGTAATACTTATTGTTTTGTTTTTTACAGAAATCAAAACGCTGTTTTCAATATTTTCTAAATCATCTGTACCTAATGTTTTACTGGTATAACGTAGGACAAAACGATCAGTAAAAGTTCCAACTAATGTACTGAATGTATAGTTTTCGTTACGTAAATTAATTGTCTTTCCAGTAGTTTTATCTTCTAAGTAAACTTCTTGTTTATTAAAGAATCCATCTCCATGATCTAGTCCTATCGTAAAATCGCCTGCAACAGTAGTTTTATATCCTAACGGAACTAAGTCGGTATTTTCAAAAGGCAGAGCACGTCCTTGAATAGTTAATTTCTTTGTTTCGTTTAAACTATAAAAATCAAGATAAGAGTTACCTGAAATTGTAGGAGCGTCATAATTAAAATCTACGTTATTAGTAGCGCCCTCAATATAACCAACTAATATTTGTTTAAAAGCACCTTCGCTATTTACCATATTTAACCAAATACGATTTCTTTCAATGCTTTTACTTTTACTAGCTACTTTAAAGAAGCTACCATTAACTGATGACCCTCTACGCATATCATTGTTAAAATGTATTTCAGTCGTTTTTGGTCTAGCAAAAAATCCCTGACCTGCAGCTATAAATCCGTCAAATGATTTTGTTCCACTAACAACAGTACCTCCTGAAGCTGTATAAACTACATAATCATTACTAGTATAACGATAGGTATTGTCTCCTGGAGCTTTTATTGGAGGAGCAACGTGAGTCCAGAAATAAAGTGCGCCTAATACATCCTTATTCGCATCCCACAATGCATCTACATCGATCGCAGATGGATAAGGATTTCCTAATAAAAACCATTTATCTGGAACCACTGATGGTACCGTTATATCACCATTGTTTGGTCTTCCTTTAAATTGTCCAGTAAAGTCAGCAGGAGTTTGAGTATCAAAAGACTGCGGTCCTCTAATGCTATATCCTTTTCCTCGTTCCATTTCCGCCATTCCGTACATATTAGTTGCCCATCCTCCAGTAGGACTATAAGTAAAAAACTTATCGAAAAGGGTTTCCGACGACAAATCCTTCATTTTAAAAGTATCTGGTTCTCCCGTAACTGGACTTGACCAGTAAGTCAAATCGAAACGGTTTATTTTAGTTGCTCTTTTATAAACAATCGTACCTTGATTTTGCACATTCGTAGTTTGTAATAGACTTGAACCACTTTCAAATACTAAGTTACCATTAGTTGTCACTTTATTTGTGATTGTCAGAGTTACTCCATTTGGGACAATTACATTTGATGCCGCAGTAATAGTTAAAGAACACGCTGCTATGTTTGGCTTAGCAATTGTAAAAGGCTGGTGACTTGCTGTAACATATGAAATCGTAACGCTTTTACTTCCGTCAGGTTCTCCATTTGTCCATCCTGTTGCATCCCATTCTGTATTAGAGCTTGTATCTGTTATCGTAACAGTCGCAGGACTTGAAGTACAACCTGTAGTATTATTTGTAACAGTAAAGCTATAGGTGTCTGCTGCTAAATCTTGAATAGCTAAAGAAGCACCTGGTCCAGGATAACTTTTTGGCAGAGTCGTTGCTCCTGTTTGATTAACAGTCCAGTTTCCTGATAAACCTGTTATTGTTATGCTTCCTAAAGTATTACATGCAGCATCGTTATTTTTTGCAATTGTTGGGGCTGTAGGTGTTGCATTAACTGACAATGTTACATCACTTGTAAATGCTGAGCTACAATTTGGAGTCGAACTTGTTGTTGTAATCTGAGTTATGCGTAAAGTTTGCCCATTATTCGCATAAGTCAATACTGGTGTGGTAAAGCTAGCCGTTCCTCCAGCAGTTGCTACAACAGAGGTAATTGGAGTTTGCGTTACACTATTTATCGAATATGAGATTGTTGATGTACTTCCTGCCAATAATCCAGTCAAATTGATTGTTGCTGCAGACCCTGTACACACTGAAAGTGGTTGACTAGCACCTGTTAATGTTGGTGTAGGATTAACTGATAATGTCACATTTGTTGAGAATGACAAGCTACAGTTCGGAGTTGAACTTGTAGTTGTTACTCCTGTTATCTGTAAAGTGTGTCCGTTATTTGCAGTAGTTAATGCTGGAGTAGTAAAACTAGCCGTTCCTCCAGAAGTTGCTACAAGAGAAGTAATTGGAGTTTGTGCTACACTATTTATCGAATATGAGATTGTTGATGTGCTTCCTGCCAATAATCCAGTCAAATTTATCGTTGCTGCAGATCCTGAACAAACTGAAGCTGATTGAGATGCACCTGTCAATGTTGGTGAAGGATTAACTTTTATCAAAACAACCGCAGAAACATTCGGGCATGTACCACCTGAAGTTACCGTTCTTCTGAACCAAGTATCTCTAGTCACTTGAACTGTTGGAATATAATTCTGAGTATTATTTGTTCCTGGAGCTGCACTAAATCCTGAAGTCGAACTTGTTGTGCTAATCTCCCATAAATAAGCATAAGTTCCGCCTCCTGTAGGTGCACTTCCTGAAATTTGTCCCGGTATTGTACCAGCACAAATTGGCTCTGAATATCTCGCAACAGCTTTGTAAGCTTTAAAAGTACCAACACATGGATCGTCAAAATTCTCGTTATTAGCTACAACATTAATGGTTCCTGTATTTCCTAAAAGACTACTTTCTGTGTAAGACTGACTTTTTACAGCAGAGTGACATACATAATTAATTTGAAATGCCCCACAAGATCCGGTCGGAGAACCATAACTCGCAAAACTTATTGTGTTAAAATAAGTTCCAGCAGGAGCTGTAAAGATGGCTGTTTGATTTTCATCTACAGCCACACAAACCGAATTAGAATTACCATTATTGTATGTTATGATATTATTGCCTATTCCAACAGTTATGGTTCCAGTTGTGGTTGCTGTTGTACAAGAATTACCTGTTGTGGTAACATTATAGTTGAATATGCCTATTGCAATTGGATTTCCGCTAATTGTTAAAGTATTTCCAGTAACTGAACTTGTTACTCCAGAAGGAAGACCAGTGACAACCGCATCTGTTGCGCCACCACTCAATGTCAATGCTATCGGTGTCATTGCATTATTTTGACAAACGCTTCGATTTGCTCCTGCAGAAATAGTGTGTACTGGATTTACTGTTAGCAGTTTAGAACTTGAATTAACTGCACATAAACCATTGTACACTACACATCTTACTCTATAACCATTCCAAGCAACTGGCGTATTGTTCAAGCTTAATACCCGAGTAGTATATCCGGACAAGTTAGCTGATAATGAAGCATCAATATTTGTCCAACTTGTACCATTTAACGAATACTGCCATTGATAACTAACTCCTGTAGTGTTAGATGTTACTGAAAAAGTACCTGATGTGTTTTCGCAAATTGTTAAATCATTAGGTTGTACTGTAATAGTAGGAGAAGTACAAGTATTATTTATAATTCCACTAGCCGTAGAAACAAAGTAAGTATCATTTTTATTTGCCGCAGCAGAACCTGTCGAACCCCAAGTCCCTGGAATCATTACTGCCCCTCCAAGTATAAGTGTTGCTGTACTATGAGTAAATGTATTCAAGTTAGCAATAGATCCTCCTAAAACTGAAAAATTCTTACTAACAGTTGTTGCTTGACTCAATGTTACTCCTGAAGAATGCGTATTGCTTATTGTAAGATTATTTACCGTTGAAGGTAAACCTGTGCTGGTCACCTGAAAAACTGTTCCATTAAAAGTATAGTCAGCTGCTGTACTAAAAGTACGTGTCATAGATCCAGAAACTGGCACTGCTCCATTTATACCATTAGCATTTGCTGTAATTAAGGTGGCGCCTGAATTTAACACAAATTTTGCTGTTCCTGAGCCGTTTCCTCTTCCTCCCGATGGTACAATTTTAAAAGTTCCTAAATCGATTGTTCCACTTACATTAAGCTCTCCCATCCAAGGGTCTGTATCACTAGTTAAAGCTGTATTTAATGTAAGGTCTGAAGCCAATTTTAAAGTACTTCCACTATTGACCTTATATTTAACCCAGATTGCAGCAGCATCAGTTGGCATATTTAATGTTTGTATACCTGTACCGTTAAAATTAAAAATTCCGTTTTGTACTGCTCCAATTGTTGTTATAGAACCTGCTCCTGTTGTATTTGTGAAATTACCTGCTATATTCACATTACTTACACCAGAAGTACCTCCGTTAAAATCAAAAACACCACCTGTCTGTGTGTAATTACCTAATATGGAATGCGTAAAACTTGTTGCATTATTAGCTACAAAAGTTCCACTAGTTAAAGTAAAATCATTATTAATTGTAAGGCTTCCTGTTGCTGTTTTTGATCCGCTTCCTGAGATAATAAGATTAGAATATGTCGCATTACGTACAGTCTGATTTCCACCATTATACTCAATCGTAAATCCTGACGGAAATGAAGCTGGTGCAAAAGAATAATTTCCACCCCAAGTTCCGGCACCAACTCGTAATGTTCCCGCTACCAAGTTGTTTGTTGTAGCCGTTAAAAGAAATGTTTTTGCATCAAATATTCCGGAGGTATTAGTAAATGTCCCTATAGTAATATTACTCCCAAGAGTAACAGATCCTCCTGTCTTATTAATTCTTAACTCTCCACCAGTAGTAGTTATTTTATTTGATAAAGTCTGATTATTTGTACCTGTAAAAACAGCTGTCGCACCGCTACCTGTAGATGTACCATTAAATGTCCAGTTTCCTGTAAGAGAAATAATCATTGAACCCGCCGCTGTTGTCCAATTCCCGTTTCCTGCGACATTTCCGTTGACAGTAAGGATTTCATTATTAACCATCGTAAGCCTCCCTGTAATTGTTAATCCTGCACATGTCTGATTTCCACTAGTAGAAACATTAGCTCCATTGGCAATAATAACAATATCTGTAGGCAAAGGAACAACGCCTCCAGACCAAGTTGATCCTAAATTCCAATTCCCTCCGGTTGAAGTACTTGTTATTGTCGCAGCATTTACAAAAGAAACAACAAAAAACATTCCAACACAAAGTAATCCTAAACTTGGTGTATTTAATCTTTTGAGCAAAGATTTAGAAGAAATGAAAAATAAAAACGAGTAAAGTAATTTTCTCATCATATAACAGTAGGTATTTGTTTTAAATTTGTTTTTGGTTGCTTAAAGCAAAAAGGCATTTCTTTCAAAAAGAACAATGTTCTTTAGGTAATTCACTGAACCCTAAAATGTTAAATTCTGGCATTTTAGGCCGAAACTTAAAATGTTAAAATTCCGTACAAAAATATTTAAATTAGCCTAATACGCAAGGTTATAATTTATTTCTTTTTATAAAATATTAACAAATTTCAGAATTATTTTATAACAAATCGAGCATTACTCAATTTAAACGTTAAAACGCATGAAAAACCCGACGAACAGCACTTTCACCATCAAGGAAGCTTTACAAAAGTTAGAGCACTTTTGTGCTTACCAAGAGCGCTGTCATGATGAAGTTGTGGCTAAATTATACAGCCTAAAAATGACTCGTGATGAAATTGATATTGTTGTGGTACAGCTAATTGAAGGGAATTTCTTGAACGAAACTCGCTTTGCTTGCAGTTTCGCAAGAGGCAAACACAGAATTAAACATTGGGGAAAAATCAGAATTACCAATGAATTGAAAGCAAGAAATATTTCTTCAACCAATATTACTTTAGCCCTGAAAGAAATTTCTTCTGAAGAATATTTTGAAACTTTTGAAAATCTTGCAGAAAGATGTTGGAATTCTATTTCCGAAACCAATCTGCTCAAAAAACGTAAAAAATTTTGCGACTATATGCTCCGAAGAGGTTATGAAAGTAATTTAGTTTACGAAAAAGCAAAAGAATTAGAAGAAAACTAAGTTCGTTTTCAGCACTACAAAAAAAGAATATCTGCAACTTTCTTAAAATTTCTCTACCTCTTTTAAAGGCTTAAAAACTCACATTCTCTTAAGTTATAAATTATTCCGTTTTTGAAGAATTTATACCAAATCTGACGTTTTTTAGTCAAAAAACTCAAAAAACAGTCTTTAAAAACCTCATATTTTGCGAATATTCTTATAATATTTTCCGTTATTTTATAAGAATATTTGCCGAACATTAAAATTTTTAATGTAGTTCATCGACTATTTTAACAATTCATCGATTAAATGAGGGTTCCCAAAACCCTATCAAATTGTAGCTCGTAGATGTGTATATCTTTGCGCGGTTCGAAAAGTCTTATGCCAGCATAACAAATTGATAGAAAACATTTAACATGAAAAAAACTTTACTTTTATTCTTATTATTGCCTTTTTTTGGATTTGCTCAAACTGCTTTAGTAAAATGGGATGCTTCAAATTCTGGAAATAGATACGCTCCAGTTTCAGCAGAAACAATCAATGGGGATGTATTATCAGGAACAGTATCTAATCAATACATATTTGAAAATACTACCGATACTTTTTTCAGCAGTTTAGACTGGCCAACTCCTCAAAGCAAAGGAGGCTTATATGACTCTACAAAGTATATTCAATTTGCATTATCGCCTAAAACAGGAAAAAAAGTAGATTTAAGCACTTTTACTTTCGAATGTCGCGGAGCTGATGCTCAAAAGTTCATAATTAAATACTCTAAAAAATCAGATTTTTCCTCTGGCGTGTTTGATCTTTTAACAGAAACATCAAATACAAGTAGTTTTAAACAACATATATTAAATTTTTCGGAAGAAATAAATCCTGTTTTACCTACTGAAACTGTATACGTTAGAATTTACGCATATTACACTAATAATGCATTTCAAATAAGAACAGGAAGCACGAATTATGTTCCAACTATCAATGGTACAGTTTCAAATTTTGATTCTACTAAAATCTTAGCGATTAATGATTATATTACAACTACAAAAGATTTAGCTGTCAACATAAATCCGCTAAGTAATGATGTTAACAAAGCCAATGTAAATTCTTTAGTTATTACCACACCTCCAAATGCTGCTCAGGGAAGCGTAATAATTAATCCTGATAATACCCTAACTTTTAATCCTACAGCAGGATTTACTGGCACTTCTTCTTTTAATTATTCAATTTCAAACGGAACAGAAACATCTACTGGAACTATAAAAGTAACTGTAAATGAAGACACCACTAATTTCCTATCACTTTGGAATGGGGCAGATCGTAGCTTTAATCCAGTCGTAAAACAATATGTAGATGCGAACTCTCCAATTACAAAGGCAGGTTCGAATATAGGACTAGTATACGTATTTGAGAATCCAGAAAATGCCTTTTTTCAAAGTACCGGTTGGCCTAATCCATCTTATAATCCAAGTATCCCAGATAAGGCAGATGAAACTAAATACATCCAATTTAAAATAGCCCCCGATTCTAAACATAAATTAAATCTTAAACAATTTAACTTTACTTATAGAGCAAATGGCCAAAAATTTTTAGTAAAATATTCTAAGAACTCAGATTTTAGCAGTGGCGCACAAACTTTAATTCCGGACAGCAATGTCGCTTCTTCATGGACACCGGTAACTAATAATATTGCATCTGGTCTAAACACACTGTCTCCTGGAGAAACGCTATATATTAGATTTTATGTTTACGCTAGTAACAATACCTTTGAAATAAAAAATGGAAATGGAAATAGCGAAGGACCAGTAATTACTGGAACAATTGACGATGTTTTCACTTTAAGAGCTAAAAATGATTTTGTTTCAACTCCGTCAAATAAAGCGGTAACCATTCCAATTTTAGATAACGATGTTATTGGTGGTTATCCGTTACAAACCATAACCGTAACTCAGCCAACGAATGGTACTGTAACAGTAAATGGTCTTAATAATATTACTTTTACACCATCCGCAAGTTTCACTGGATCTGCTACATTCACTTACACTCTTAGAAATACTAATTCCGATTATTCTTCTGCTACTGTTACCATTAATGCTACAGCTCCTCTTTGTACTCCAACTGGAGATCAAACTTCTTTTGGATCTAATGCTTGGATTGGCTATGTTTATAAAATGGCAAATAATGCTGCCATGCCTCCAAATGTTTCATATCCAGCTTTACCAAATACTAGTATTGCAACGTACATAGGAATTGTAACTGAAAACAAAAACTTTGATAGAAATATTGGAGGTGGTTCTGTTACTGGACAGACTTCAAATTTTGCTTGTGACGCTGCTCCTTCTGACCGATTCTTTGTGCGATATAAAATGCTTGCTGATATTACTGAAGCTGGCGTATATAGTTTTGATGTTGGAAGCGACGATGGAGTAAGACTTTACATCGATGATGCAGCTGTTCCAGTTATAACAAGATGGAATGGTCACGGTTTTACTATGGATTACGCTACACAAAATTTAACTGTAGGCCAACATAAATTTGTTCTAGAGTATTATGAAGACGGTGGAGATTCAAGAGTTTCTTTTTTCATTGGCATACAAAAAGGAAATCCTACTGAATATGGAGACAAAGTATGGAACGTTTATGGTTATGTTAACAACGATATAACCTTACAAAATGTTAGATATGCTGGCTATTATGTTGATCCTCATTTAAATCCTGATTCAACAAATTATTGGCCAAAAGACAAATCACCTTCGTCTGCAACCATCTGGCAAGGTTCTCAAGTACCAGACAACAATTTTACTGTGGTTTACAAACGCAAAGGTTTCGATTGTGGATTATATCAGTTAAAACATATGAACCATGATGATGCTGTTCAGCTTTATATCGATGATAAATTAATCTTTTCTAGAGATGGGTGGGACAATACAACTTATTTAATTAACGGAGGAGACCTTTACCCTTTAAACAGTGAGTCTAGAGTAGAAATACGTTTAAGAGAAGATGGTGGTGATGCTAATCTTGGAATTAATTTTACCAAAACGGATATTGTATACAATGGAACTGGCACTATTCCGAATGGTAGCTCTTTAGTGATAAGTGCAAATACAGAACTAAAGTCAGATATTACAGTTTGTTCTTGTACTGTAAATCCGAATATCACATTAACAGTTCCAAAAGATGTTACTTTAACTGTTGATGAAAATGTAAACGTTGGTACAGGAGGAAAGCTTTTAATTTTAGACGGAGGATCATTTCTTCAAACTTCTACAAGTAAAAATATGTTTACAGGAAGCAATACTGCTTTTGAAATTCAGAGAATAACCGAAATTCGTCGTTTTGATTTAACGTATTGGTCATCACCAGTAGACAATCCAGATTTTAAAATGAGTACTTTGTCTCCTGAAACTTTATTTGATAAATTTTTCTATTGGACTTCTGATTTCAAATGGGCAACGGATTTGTACGGGAAAAAGACAATGGAACCTGGAAAAGGATACAGCATTAGAGGTCCACAGTCTTTTGATACTCAAAATCCTTCTAACTTTACTGGAAAATTCTATGGAAAACCAAACAATGGAAATATTTTGATTCCGATTACGCCTGATAAATACCATTTTGTTGGAAACCCTTACCCATCTGCTATTGATGCTCGAAAATTCATTAGAGATAACGGAGAAGTTGGACCTTTATACTTTTGGACACACGTTTCGCCTCCAAAAAAAGAGAATGGCAGCAATACTTACACCTACAGCAGTCCAGATTATGCAGTACTAACATTACTGGGATCTACAAAAGCGACAACGGGAGGAGAAGAGCCTTCAGGATATATTGGAGTAGGACAAGGTTTCTTTATTAAACCAAGAGTTACTTCGGTAACCTTTACTAATGAGCAACGTGTAAAAGCACAAAACACACAATTTTATAAAACGACGGCTAAAGAAACTGAAGTTGAAGTAAATCGTTTGTGGTTAAATTTAAGTAATACCGAAGACGCCTTTAAACAACTTCTAGTGGGTTATGCAGAAGGAGCATCAAACAGTTATGATCATAACTATGATGCAACTACAATGTCAGGTAATTCTTTTATCGATTTTTACACCATAAATGAAGCTAAAAAACTTACTGTTCAAGCAAGAGCTTTACCTTTTGATAATACAGATACTGTTCCTCTTGGCTATAAAACAACTGTTAGTAGCGAACTTACAATCTCGATAGATCATGCAGATGGATTTTTTAACAAACAAGCGGTTTATCTAGAAGATAAAACAACAGGAACAATAACAGATCTTCGCGCTTCAAATTATACTTTCAAAACAGCTGCAGGAACTTTTACAGAGCGTTTTGTATTACGTTACACCAATAAAACATTAGGCACAGATGATTTTGAAAATGTAGAAAATGGAGTTTTAGTTTCGATAAAATCAAAAGTAATAAATGCCGTTAGCGGAACTGAAAACATTAAAGAAGTACAGATTTATACTATAGGCGGACAATTGCTTTACAACAAAAGCAAAATAGATGCAAAAGAATTAGAGATTACAAATTTACATTCTAGTAATCAAGTTTTACTAGTAAAAGTAATTCTAGAAAATGGTCATGTAGTCACAAAGAAAATCATATTTAATTAAAAAACAAGAAACCCATCAGTAATGATGGGTTTCTTGTTTTTATTCTTCTTTCAACTCGTCAATTACTTTCTTTATCTCTTTGGCGTATTTTCCATAAAACTTTTGGACCCACCATTCTAAAGAAATTCCCATAGAAAGTATCGTAAATACAATGATAGCAAAAAAACCAAATAATTGTCCGTTAGTAAATTCGTGATTTAATAAACCTGATTTTTCAGAAAGCCCATAAAAATAAAAGCCCAATAAGTAAACAACTATAAAAGGAGTCAAAGAGAAGCCAAATGTTTTGTACAATTCCATATTCAGTCTAATATCAAAATACGTCTCATACAAACTGTCTTTTGTTTTCAATGTTGTTGCGTTCAATCTTTTAAAAAAGAAATATAATTTTACTAAATAATAAACGCAAACAGCCAAAAACAAGCTATAGATTAAATAGTATAAAAAAATCATCTGTTCATTAAAGTGACAAATTATCGGAATTGCTGCCATAGAAATTATCGATAAAATTTGATAGACAAATTCATTTTTTAGATTTGTTCTGATTTTGTCTAAGGGCGTATTAGCAGATTGAATCTTTTCTAAGTTTGATGGCAGAACAACATTTTCAGTTTTTTCGTTATTCCATGCATTTTGTATATCGTTAAAATCCATATCCTTGTTTTTTAATAATTTCTTTTAATTTTTCTTTAGCTCTATTCAGTTTCACTCTAGCATTTCCTTCAGATATTCCTAGATTCTCTCCTATTTCTTTATGAGAGAAACCTTCCAGTTGGTAGAAAATGATAGCTTTATCTATTTTTTCGAGTTTCTGTACTGCTTTGTAAAAATGATCCAACTGACTTTCTTTTATATGAGAATCTCCTTCATCCTCTTTGACATTCTCTGAAGCGATTTCATATCTGTCTACCTTCCGTTTTTCTTTCCTCAAAAAGACAATTGCCGTATTTACTGCTACTCTGTACATCCATGTCGAAAACTGGCTTTCGTTCCGAAAAGATTCATATGATTTCCAGAGTTGGCATACAATCTCCTGAAACAAATCCTGCTGATCATCAGAATTATCCATATACATCTTAGAAACTTTATACAAAATTCCTTTATGGCTTTCTATTCGATTTAAAAACTCTTGTTCCTTCTCTCTCAAAGCAGATTTAGTTCATTACAGGTTTTACAGTATATCCTTCTTTTCTCAATAAATTAATAACTCCATACTCACCTCCTAAATGCGCTGCGCCAACAGCTATGAAAACACTATTTTGCTTCAGTAACTCCGGCATTTGTTTTACCCAGTTTAGATTTCTATCATCAAGAATCTGCTTTTTAGTTTTATCACTTGTAAATCGCTTATCTGTACTAAATGCATACATCGCTTCAAGGTTTTCTTTTTTGTAGGCATCTACTAATTCGACTGTTTCTTCAGGAGTTGATTCTTCCAAAAGCGCCAGCATCTCATCATTAGAATAAGCATTTTCAAGAATTTCGAATTGAGCTTTAACAGATTCTAATCCCGAAATAGAAACATTCTTTTTTTGGGCTGCATCTGAAAACTCCATTTCATAAAACTTCAAATCTGTACAACCAAAAC
Source organism: Flavobacterium sp. LK-23 (assembly GCF_058135255.1). Taxonomy (NCBI): domain Bacteria; kingdom Pseudomonadati; phylum Bacteroidota; class Flavobacteriia; order Flavobacteriales; family Flavobacteriaceae; genus Flavobacterium; species Flavobacterium sp. LK-23. The sequence goes on along the minus strand of NZ_JBYUVT010000011.1, from coordinate 47,130 downwards.
TTTTCATAGAAATTAGGCTCAAAACAGTCAAAAGACTAAAACTGTCTACTTGCTGTATCGACATTCCGGTACTCTTTTTTAAAATAGAATCTAATTTTGTAAGTTGTTCTGGTGTTAGCTTTTTACTCAAAGGTTCTTTTCCCATTGCCAATTGCTGCATTTGGCTCATTTCGTTCGGATCTGTAAAGTTGATTTCTAAAAACAATTTGTCCGATTTCTCAAAAGCATTTTTGGCTTTTTCAGATAAAAAATAATCTTTTGAACAGATCATATGAATCGTTCCGTATAAATAAGAAGATTTTTGAAGTCCTTTTCCTGAAACTTCCCAAAGAAGAGAATTTTCCAGTTTTGAAGTTTTGCTTTGAGCTGAAATGTCATTACAAACAAAAAAGAAGAATATAAGTAAAGTTGCTATAAATTGAAATCTGGTTTTCATGATTTAATATCGTTTATTTGATTACAGTGTGTAAGTAATCGAAAAAACAAAACGTTACAAAAAACTTTACTCTTTTTTCAAATTTAAGTCTTGAAAAATCAGAATCTAAAAAACAAAATCTCTAACCAATTCCAAAACCTGATTAATTTCTTCCTGCGAATTATAACTGTGAATACAAAAACGAAGTCGTTCCTGATTTTCTGGAACAATTGGCGAAACAATTGACTGCACATCGAATCCTTTATTCTGAAGTTCTTCTGCCAATTTTTTGACATTTTCATTGCCTGGAACAATTGCAGAATGTATGGGTGATTTACTGTGAACGAACATTGGTTTTAAACCCAGCAAATTTTTCTGCTGATTAAAAAACACAATATTCTGGCGAAGCTTTTCGATAGTCTCTTTTTCGATTTCTAGTTGCTGATAAGCCATAAAAATTGCTGCCACAGCATGAGGAGACAAAGCGGTTGTAAAAATAAAACTGTGTGCAAAATTGATTAAATATTCTCTAAGATCAACACTTCCTAAAATTGCCGCTCCTTGAGATCCTAAACCTTTACCAAAAGTTACGATTCGAGCAAAAAATTTATCATGTAACTGCAGATACTGAGTTAGTCCTTCGCCTTTTTCTCCAAAAACACCCAAAGCGTGCGCTTCATCAACAATTAAATAACAATTGTATTTTTCTGAAAGCTGTATCAACTCTTCTAAATTCGGACTATCTCCATCCATAGAAAAAACAGTTTCGGTTACAATATAAATTGTGGCATCTGGAAATTTAAGAATGTAGTTTTCTAAATCTTCAAAATCATTGTGAATATAATGATGTGAATTTGCTCGAGACATCGCGATACCATCCTTTATAGAAGCGTGACATAATTCATCATACAAAACAACATCATTCTCTTGCGGTACAGCGCTAAAAAATCCTAAATTGGCATTGTATCCCGAATTGAAAATTAAAGACGCTTCTGCTTCATGAAATTGAGCTATAAAGCTTTCTGCAATTGGATAAAGAGAATGGTTTCCTGAAGTTAATCTAGAACCTGTAGCTCCATTTTGAAAAATCTCATTTTCTAGCAAATAAGCATGAATGTGTTTGAATAAAGTTTCCGATTTAGAAAATCCGATGTAATCATTAGAAGAAAAATCAATGAGATTATTAAACACAGGAAGTTTTCGAAAACTATTTTCCTGTTTACAATTTTCTAATTTACGATTAAGATTTTCTGGCAGCTTCATAAAACCAAAGTTAAGCAATTCATTTTAGAATTAACAAAACAGCGGATTATATGAAATCCGCTGTTTTTCTAAATTTAAATGGTACTAATAAAAGGCGATTGCCTACTATAGTTTGACTCGATCATTTCTTTTATCATAAATTTCGAAATATCAAAAGCAGAAATTTTTTCGCCCAAGCAATCTTCAAGATTTACACCGATTTCAGAACTGTCATCAGAAAAAACAATAAAAGGAACACGAACCTGTGTCCAATCTATCTTACTATCAACCAAAAGATCATAGGTTAATTGTCGGTCTTTTTGGATTTCAGGAAAATTCGTCTTCATCCAATCGGTTGCCATAATGGTCTTTAGGCTCTTCTTATCAAATGGAGTATCTATATTTAACCCCGCCAATAAAACATACCGCTCAATACCGTTACGTTTCATGACATTCAAAACATTCCTCGTTGCCTGACTGGCAACCATAGGCTCTCCTGGTCTTTGACCAATTGTGCTGAGCACTGCTTGACAATCTTTAAGCAATAAGTTTATTGATTCTTCATTAATAGCATCACCTTTAATGATTTCTATTTTTGAGTTTTTAATGGTAAAATCGTCCGGATTTCTCAATAGAAGTTTTACACTAAATCCGTTTTCTAATAACTGGTTTACAAGATATTTTCCAGTTCTTCCGCCGCCGCCAAGAACAGCAACTTTTAATATATTTTTCATATATATTCTTTATAAAATTTGACATAAGAAATGTTGCTTCATTGTCTAATTATGAAGCAAAACCGCAAAAGCTTACTGAGCTTTTACTATTGATCAAATATTTTATAAAGAGATTCTGATACTTCAAAAGTAATAAAATAAAAAAAGCCAGACAATACTGTCTGGCTTTTCTGCTTATTTTGAAAAAATTGTCTTAGTCAACTAAAACAATTATCTTATTGTTTTTCATTTCGATTGTTCCTGACTTAATCTCTAAAGTATAAGTTTGGTCATTAACTCTCGTAAATTTATCAGCAGCCTCTTTAGAAAAATTGAAGCTTGGAGCTGCAATTTTAATTGTTCCCTCTTCTAAGATAGAAACAATTGGCGCGTGATGATTTAAAATCTGAAAACTTCCATTAACTCCTGGCAAAGTAACCGATGTTACCTCCCCTGAAAATAATTTCGCTTCTGGTGATACTATTTCTAAAATCATATTTTTTAAGTTAGAAGTTATTTGTTAAAAGTTAAAAGTTACAAAACGTACAACCTTTAACTTCTAACTTTTAACTTTATTTTTATGCTTCAGCTAACATTTTCTCTCCAGCCTCGATTGCATCTTGAATAGAACCTTTCAAGTTGAAAGCTGCTTCTGGAAGGTGATCTAACTCACCATCGATAATCATGTTAAATCCTTTGATAGTATCTTTAATATCAACTAATACACCTGGGATACCTGTAAATTGCTCTGCTACGTGGAATGGCTGAGACAAGAAACGTTGTACACGACGTGCTCTTGCTACTGAAAGTTTATCCTCTTCAGATAACTCTTCCATACCAAGGATAGCAATGATATCTTGTAATTGTTTGTATTTTTGAAGAATCTCTTTAACTCTTTGCGCACAGTCGTAGTGCTCGTTTCCTAAAATTTGAGGAGTTAAGATTCTAGAAGTAGAATCTAACGGGTCAACCGCAGGGTAGATACCTAACTCAGCAATTTTACGTGACAATACCGTTGTTGCATCTAAGTGGGCGAAAGTTGTAGCTGGCGCCGGGTCAGTTAAGTCATCCGCAGGAACGTAAACCGCTTGTACAGATGTAATAGATCCTTTGTTTGTAGATGTAATACGCTCTTGCATTGCACCCATTTCAGTTGCCAATGTTGGTTGGTAACCTACCGCAGATGGCATACGACCTAAAAGTGCCGATACCTCAGAACCTGCTTGAGTAAAACGGAAGATATTATCAACGAAGAATAATACGTCTTTACCTTGGTCAGATCCAGCTCCATCACGGAAATACTCAGCGATAGATAATCCTGAAAGTGCTACACGTGCACGAGCTCCAGGTGGCTCATTCATTTGTCCAAAAACGAAAGTAGCTTTAGACTCTCTCATTCCTGGCATATCTACTTTAGATAAATCCCATCCTCCATTTTCCATAGAGTGCATGAAATCATCACCGTATTTAATAATTCCTGACTCTAACATCTCACGAAGCAAGTCATTTCCTTCACGTGTTCTTTCACCTACTCCTGCGAATACAGAAAGTCCACCGTGACCTTTTGCGATATTGTTGATCAACTCCTGAATCAATACTGTTTTACCAACACCAGCACCACCGAACAATCCAATTTTACCCCCTTTTGCGTAAGGCTCGATCAAATCGATTACTTTAATACCTGTGAATAAAACTTCAGATGAAGTTGATAAATCTTCGAATTTTGGAGCTTGTCTGTGAATTGGCAAACCGTTTTCTCCAGTTTTTGGCAAATCACCTAAACCATCAATTGCATCTCCAACAACATTAAATAATCTTCCATATACATCTGGACCGATTGGCATTTGGATTGGATTTCCAGTTCCAACTACTTCATATCCTCTAGACAAACCGTCTGTAGAGTCCATAGAGATTGTACGAACAGTGTTTTCCCCAATGTGAGATTGTACTTCTAGAACTAAGATAGTTCCGTCTTTTTTAGTGACTTCTAGTGAATCATAAATTTTTGGAAGTTCAACATCTTTACCGTTGAAAACTACGTCAACTACTGGTCCAATGATTTGAGCAACTTTTCCTATTACTTTTGACATTACTTATGTATTTATTAAATAGCTATTTAGGTTTATCGAAAATACCTCTTTTTTCAGAGCGCAAAGATAATTTTTTAAAATATAAAATCAATTTTTTTTTCATAAAAAATAGCATGATTTTGTTTGATTCATAAAACTTGGCTAAAAAATAACAAAAACAGCATTTTTTTATTAAATGAAAAAAACCGCTTCATTGGTAAAATGAGCGGTTTTAAGGTTAAAAATAGTTATACATTATAATGTAGCCGGAAATAGAACTTGATAATTACCAATATCTACACCTTTTAAGTTAGAACCATATTTAGCATTAATCGCTTGGATAAACTTATTAGCAATAAAAGCATATCCTCTTGGAGATGGATGAACGCCATCTAAAGAAAACATACCGCCAGTAACAAATGTCGCTTTTAATGTAAAGCTGTTCATTGTAACTCCGCTTGGTTTGTTTAGATCATCCATAATGTTTTTAGCATCAACCATTGCCAAGCCATTTGCTTCAGCCACTGCTTTAATTACAGAATTATATGCTGTAGTAGCCACTTCAATCTCTGTCACTTCAGAAGGCAATAAAACATATCTGTCTGGTAATGGAAAAGTAATTCCTAATTGAGAGAGTGAAGCAGAAGGAGAAGCGATTCCGTCAGCAGCTACCGATGGCGCTTTTCCAATTCTTGATGAAGCTCCTAAAACAATTAAATCTGTAGGAAGCGCTTGTCTTGCTCTTCCAAAAATCATTCCCATTGCCGTAGCAGTATTAACATCTAATCCGCCACCCATTAGCACTGCTTTTAAATTGGCCGACAAATCTGGTAACGTTTCATCTACTATTAGCAACGGATTATTTCCTGTTGCAGACAAAAGTTTAATCCTATCCCCTTGCCCTAAAAATTTCAATGCATTACTCAATGGCCCATACAATTGTGCATTTAAAGTACCAACCATACTCGCTCCTCCAACTGTTAAATTAGCCTGAGTAAGCTGATTGTATGCTATCACATGAAAATGAGGAAGAGTGGTAATATTTGGCAAATTAGCTATAACTCCTTTTCTTCCGCCTGCAACAAGCTGAGCGACTAAGCCTTTATAAGCTGCCTCAAAAGTCGCTGGGGGCGTTAATGGATTTACAGTAGGATCTCCACCTGCAGTAGCATACCCCAACTCATCATTCCCTCCAATCCATAAAGAAAAGAAAGTTGGATTTTGACTTAAAGCATCAGCCAAAACAGTTGTTGTCGCGCTAGATGCAAAACGAGCAAAATAAGGATTTGCCGTTCCTGTAGCAACACCTGCAACATTACCATAACCAGGAGCAAGCAAATGGAAGCTTTTTGCTCCAGGAACTCCTAAATTATTAAATGTTCCTGACAAATGAGCCGTAACCTCAGTTGTTGGCACTCCCGTAACCGGCACAGGTGTTCCATTAAAATACAAACGCGGTCCAGCAACAACATTTCCTCCTAAAAGCAAACCGCCGATATTATCATTTGCAAAAGGCGTTTTGAATTCGCCACCGCCCACTAGAGCGAATTGCTGCGCTAAAATATTCGGATAGGCTCCCTCTTGACCTTTAATAAACAAAGCATTATCACTAAATCCTGCCGCAAAAGAATCTCCTAAAGCAACATATTTGGCAAAATCAGCACTTCCAGAAGTCAAAGGCTTACCATCAGACGACTCTACTGGAGGAGTCACATCATCATCACTATTACAAGCCATAAAGGTTAACGAAACCAATAAAAGCCATTTGAAATTTTTTATCATAATTTGTAATTTTTTATAATTATCTGTTTCCAAATCTGCATCGAGAAACATAAATAATGAATTTGAATAAGAGTTAATAATCAATTACGGATTAATAGTCCAAGAAGCAAAATACTGCTGTCCGATTAATCCAGCTCCAATTACTTGATAGTATTCTTTACCACCAATATTAGCAGCTCCTAATTTTACTACCGATTTCAATTTCGGAATTCCATAATTAATCTGAGCATCAATTACAGTTGCCTCTTTAATTATACCATCAGCAAAACCAGCCTGCCATAAATATTCACTATTCCATCTTCCGCTAACATTAAATCCGAAATTCTTAAACAGCTTATCATTTCCAATTGACATTTTAATTCTATGTTTTGGCGTATTAAATCCAGGCTCAAAACTTGGATCTTTTGCTTGATCAAAATCAAACTGAGCATAGTTATAGTTCACTCCCAACTCAAAGTTTGAAATAATTTTTCTAGAAAGTCCAACTCCAAATCCCAATGAATTTATTTCTACATCTGAATTTGTATACAATTGATATGTTCTATATTCTCCATTTTGAAGCGCTCTAATTGACTGAACTCCTGGATCAGAAGTTCCCGCAGCAATGTTAGGATTATCTTGAGCAGTTCCGTAGAAAGGAGAAACTACATTTAAATTTCCAATAAAATTGTTGTAAATATTGTAGTATCCATTAATATCTATTGATGTACCTTCAAAAACAGAACGGTATCCTAACTCAAAAGCTTTTACTTCTTCTGGCTTAACATAATTAGCTCTAGATTTTTTCAACAGCGCAGCAGCACCTACTGGATCTGTTCCTGCCATTGCAGAAAATGCAGTTACCGAACTTGCTATATAAGAGTTCCCATAAGCATCATTACCATTCATAACTTTTGTTGGACTTCCAGTATAAAGCTGGCCTTCTGCACTTAAATTGAATGTTTCGTTAAATCTAGTTAAGTTATCAGGAGCAGAACCCAACAATACTGCATTTCCAATATTAAATCCTATGTATTGATCTTGAGTTGTTGGATTTCTAAAACCTGTTTGGAAAGATCCTCTGAAATTATGATTTCTTTTTTCACCTGCAGAATACACAAGAGATAAACGTGGAGAGAAATTGCCATCAAAGTTTTTAGATTTATCGTAACGAATAGATCCCGTAAACTTCAATCTGTCGTCCATAAATTTTTTCATCAATTGTGCATATGCACCATATTCATTATAATTTATCTGACTATTAGCATCTGTATAGATTCTTCCGTGAGAGTTTAATTCATACGCTCTAAAAGAACCTCCAACTTGAATTTCAGCAAATTTTATTACATCTCTAAAATTATAATTTGCATCTGAGTGATACATTTTTGAATTATCAACCAATCTTGATCCAGTTAAAACGTCTGGATCATTTATAACCTGATTGAACGCATTGTTAAACTGAGGCGTTCCTGGTAAAAAACGGCCTGTATCTGCTGTAGATCTAGCCGCTGCATGTGCTTGCTGCGGATTCATTCCTGCCAAAGTTCCTTGTATGAAAGCCCCAGCATATTGACCAAACCAAGTATTATCGTCTTTCCATTTTCTATTTACATTAATACCGGTAAAAATCATATCATAAGAATTTCCTCCATCCTCTCCAGTCATATAACCTCTTACAAAAAAGTTTTTCCCTTTAAGCTCTAATTTATTCTGATACATAAAAAAGTTATTCAAATAATACCTGTTTGCCCCTTGATAAACAGCATTACCAGTACCAATTTTACTCTGCCAGATAACTTCCAACCTTTCATCTCCAAAAGGTCTTGCATGCAAAGAGAAATCAACTTTCATATTCGCCGCTTTATTATCTGTCAAATCAATTTCATTATACCCTGTTCTACTAACCATAGAATTCGGCAAAAGATTAGATGCCCCAGCTGGAATCAAACCCATTGCTTCTAACTTCTGACCAACACCTTTAATATTTGTAGCCGCTTCATCTCCATACACGTTAATTCCATCATAACTAGGGTTCGTTCTATCAACACCTCCCCTAGTCTTGTCATTATAATTTGTAGCATACCAATCAGTAGCCTGCATGTAAGTAATGTTTGCTTTAGCCGCAATATATTTATTAAAAGCACGAGCAAATCGAACACCAAAATCATAATAGCCATTTGTGCCTGCAGCCTCTTGAGAAGTTACCCCATACTTTAAATAAGCCGAAACTCCCTGATCTACAAACGGGCTTTTACTAGTCATAAACAAAATCCCATTAAAAGCATTAGCCCCGTATAGAGCAGATGATGCTCCTGGAAGCAACTCCACACTTTGAACATCAATTTCCGAAACCCCAATCATGTTTCCTAAAACAAAATTCAATAACGGAGACGAATTATCCATTCCATCTACTAGCTGCATAAAACGAGTATTCGCTACAGTAGCAAACCCCCTAGTATTTATCGACTTGAACGACATACTACTTGTGTTCATCTGCACTTCTTTCATATTTTCTAAACCATCATAAAAAGAAGGAGAAGCTGTCTTTTTGATTTCCTGAACCCCCATTCTCTCAATGGTTACAGGAGACTCCAGAACTCTTTCTGGCGTTCTTGATGCAGAAACTACAATTTCATCCAATTTTGTTTCTTCATCTTTTAAAATCACATTTACTTTTTGATTTGCAGCTGTTACGCTTATCGTTTTAGTCTCAAATCCTACTGCCGAAACCTTTATCGAAAAAGGTGGCTTAGCATTAGTAGTCAATTTAAACGATCCATCGAAATCAGTAGAAGCACCACTATTTTCTCCGACAACAACAACATTAGCACCAGGGATAGATTGCTTATTAGCATCTGTAACCGAACCAGTAATTGTATTCTGCGCAAAGGACACTCCGCTGAATAACAACATAATTAGCAAGTAGACTCTCATTTTGGGTTAGTTTTTCGTTAGTATATATAGCCAAAATAAGAAAATATTTTAATATGTATAAAAAAACGTTAAATAAAATCAATATTTACCATCAAATTATACAATATTTTAACTATTTATTAATTCAATTTATTATAATAAAAACAAATAAAATGACAAGAAAAACCAATATACTATGCATACATATAAATTTTAATGAAAAAACTGAAAATTTCACAAAAATACATATGCCTAAAAAAATTATTGACAATAAAAAAAAGCGAGACCTAAATCTCGCTTTTTTAACATATTAATATTTAATAGAATTTTTATTCTACTGTAACCGACTTTGCTAAGTTACGTGGTTGGTCAACATTACAACCTCTCATTACAGCAATGTAATAAGAAAGTAATTGCAACGGAATTGTTGTAACTAACGGTGATAATGCATCTGAAGTTTCTGGAATTTCGATTACGTAATCTGCCAATTCGCGCACTTGAGTATCTCCTTTTGTAACCACAGCGATAATTTTACCACTTCTTGATTTAATTTCCTGAATGTTACTTACAATTTTATCGTAGTGCCCTTGTTTTGGAGCAATTACAATAACCGGCATAAATTCGTCAATTAAAGCAATCGGACCGTGCTTCATTTCTGCAGCTGGATATCCTTCTGCGTGGATGTATGAAATCTCTTTTAATTTTAATGCACCTTCTAAAGCAACAGGGAAATTATATCCTCTACCTAAATAAAGACAGTTTGGTGAATCTTTAAAAGCAGCGGCAATTTCTTTTGCTTTATCATTAGTTTCTAACGCTTCAGCAACTTTCTCAGGAATAATTTCTAATTCTTGAAGATACGTATGGAAATCTGTGTTTGACAATGTTCCTTTTGCTTTTCCTAAACGTAAAGCAATCATCGTCAGAACAGTAATTTGAGTAGTAAATGCTTTTGTAGAAGCTACTCCAATTTCTGGACCTGCGTGTGTATAAGCGCCTGCATGACTTTCTCTAGAAATAGAAGAACCCACTACGTTACAAACTCCAAATACAAATGCTCCGTTTTCTTTAGCTAATTTAATAGCCGCCATAGTATCTGCAGTTTCACCAGATTGCGAAATAGCGATAACTACATCATCTTTGTTGATGATTGGGTTTCTGTATCTAAATTCAGAAGCATATTCAACCTCTACAGGAATACGGGTAAATTCCTCAAAGATATATTCTGCCACTAAACCTGCATGCCAAGAAGTTCCGCACGCTACAATTAAAATACGTTTTGCGTTTAAGAATTTCTCTAAATTATCTTCAACACCAGCCATTTGAACAATTCCTTCATTGGCGTGAAGTCTTCCTCTGTAAGTATCTTTAATGACACTTGGCTGCTCGTAGATTTCTTTCAACATGAAATGATCATATCCTCCTTTTTCAATCTGCTCCAAATTCATTTGAAGTTCTTGAATATATGGATCTACTAAAGAGTCATCTTGGATTTTTCTAATTTTAATTGGCTTATGCAATCTAATATTTGCCATTTCGCCATCTTCTAAATAAACTGCATTAGAAGTATATTCAATAAATGGCGAAGCATCAGAAGCAATAAAATATTCTCCTTCTCCAACACCAATTGCTAACGGACTTCCTAATCTAGCCGCAACAAGTTCATTCGGATTTTTTTTATCAAAAACAGCAATTGCATACGCACCAACAACTTGGTTTAATGCAACTTGAACAGCTTTACCTAATTTAAGATTTTCTTTCTTTTGAACCTCTTCTATTAAATTAACTAAAACTTCAGTATCTGTATCTGACTTAAAAGTATAACCTCTTTTGATAAGCTCCTCTTTTAAAGGTGCATAATTCTCTATAATTCCGTTATGAATAATTGCTAAATCACCAGAATTAGAAAGATGAGGGTGCGAATTCACATCATTTGGAACCCCGTGAGTAGCCCAACGAGTGTGTCCAATTCCAATATTACCGTTTATAGTAAAACCTTCATCGGCTTTAGCTTCAAGATCTGAAACTTTACCTTTTGTTTTGCAAACTTTAATGCCCGACTCGTTGTCATACAACATAACGCCGGCACTATCATATCCTCTGTACTCCAGACGCTTTAATCCCTTTATTACAATAGGATAAGCATCTCGATGACCGATATATCCAACAATTCCACACATATATATTTATTAATTTGGTTTCGTATAGTACACCTCAAGTTTCAATCTTTTATCTTCTGGAGTAGAAGCAGAGACTTTTCCTCCATATATGATTGTCCCAAGAGGATTTAATAATGATGTCCTCGGCACTACCGGAGTAATAGCATTTTTCTCCTTAAGCGCATTAAACGCAACTGTAGTTGGGCTTAGAGAAACAACCAAGCCTAAATCAACATTTTTAACTGTAGCATCTTTTACTAAATTACGAATATGGCTCGTGATTCTAATTTTATAGCTTTTACCTCTTTTATCAGTACCTTTACTAATTACTCCACCATAAGCAGATACAGCATCTGTAGAGTAATCTGCCAAAATGGTATTATCTGTCAAATTGTACAAATACACTCTATTTGGCTCTTGTGCACCAGCCATTTTATCAGCATCGATATAGAAAACCAAATTAGCTTCGTTTACTTTCCAATTCTTAATAGTAACATTACTTCTAATTTCGTCCAATTGGTCAGAAACTCCATTCGCTCCATTTACTACCGCACCATTAGAATCATAACTTAAAACATCTGTTGGATTAAAAAGTTTTATCACCGCCAAAGAGCCTACTCCACCTTTTAAATAAAGCCTTTCATCTCCATCTGTTTTATTTACGTTTGTTGTTATAGCACTTTGGTAATCTGCATTTCTAGTATCTTGTAGAAAATTAGCCGTGGTTGTAGAAGTACCTTTCAAGTTCAAAAGAATCTCCTTGTCTTCGGTAGCTTCTGGATCATCTGTAGTTGAGCTAGTTTTTGCTTTATATTTAATTGTAATAACACCTTTAGAAAAATCCATCAGTGCCAAACTACTCGGATTAGATCCCGATTTCTCAACATTAAAGTACAAACCTCTAAAATATTCTTGAAAAACATCTTCTGCAGCAAGCTTTGAAGCATCTGCATTTAATATCCTATCTTGAAAAAACTGCTTGTCAAGCTGCAGTGTCATTTGAGGCGCTTTTCTTGTAGTTGTTTCTACTTTAGTAGTAGGATCTGTTGTTTTTATTACAATTTCTTTTGCATCAAAAAAGAATTCATCATTTTGCAAAACATCTCCATCATTCAATCTTGACCCAACTTTTTTACTCTCAAATTCACTGTTTTGATCTGTATAATAAAACTGTGGTAACTGGGTACCACCACTTAAATAACTGCTTCTCATCTGGATTCCAGACTCAAAAACACTTAATTTAATTTTTCCGTTTTTGTCTCCATAAATAGAATCTAATACATAAGTGGTATTTCCTTCATTATCTGTAGCTGTTGCATGACTGAAATATGGAATTTCAAGCACAACACTTTGAATTACTGGAGAATCCCCAACTTTTATAGGATAACTAGAAAGTCCTACCTGAGTTACAAAATTTGCCGTAGTGCTTGCAAAAAGCGGATTGTCTAAAATACCAAGAGCATTTGGTGTCATGGTATTGGACTGAATAGGGGTAACTTCTTGATTAAATGCTACAACATCGTATTTTTCAGCTTCAAGTCCAAAATGATCATCTCCAATCAAACCATCACCAATCGCATTAAAATCTTTGTCACAAGAATATAGAAAAACAGCCATTACAGCCAAAAGAGCTTTCTTAATAAAAGAAGTTTTATACATGTCAAAAAATAAAATTAAAATTTAAAGTCCAAATGTTCTATAGAAATTTGTATAAGCGTCAGCAAATGCATCTTTCGTGGCGAAAGGTAAAAAAGGTTTTCCTGAAGATTCTATAAATTTTGTTAAACTTGGAGAAACATTCTCTGATGCAATGATTACACCATCTGAATGTAAAATACTAGCTTTTAAAACATTCTCATAATTTGGCACTTCCAAATCTGACACTGCTTCATGAGGGACACCGTCAAATTTAACTTTATTTATCATTTCTAAATCTAGGTTCTCATCAAATGACTGCCCATAAACAGAAGTAATAATTTTCGTTTCAGAAAATAGGGCTTCGTGTTTATAATAATGCTTCATATAAATGGGTAGCATTGCCGCAAGCCAACCGTGAACATGTATGATATCTGGAACCCAGTTTAATTTTTTCACAGTCTCTACAACGCCTTTTGCAAAGAAAATTGCTCTTTCGTCATTATCTGGATATAAAGCGCCCTCTTCATCTGTAAAAGTGGCTTTACGTTTGAAATATTCATCGTTATCAATAAAATAAACCTGGATTCTTTCTTTCGGAATGGAAGCTACTTTAATAATCAACGGCATATCTAAGTCATTCACTACCAAATTCATCCCTGAAAGTCTAATCACTTCATGCAATTGGTGTCTTCTCTCATTGATATTTCCATATCTTGGCATGAAAATTCTTATCTGACCGCCTTGGTCATTAATCATTTTCGGAACGTCATAAGACATTAAAGAAACCTCATTTTCAGCCAAGTAAGGCACGACTTCAGATGATACATATAATATCCTCTTATCTTTCATAATAGTATTTTACTTAATTTTGGTAATAAAAACGTCGCAAAATTACAAAAATTTATGCAGTTTATAACTAATATATTATGTTTGCATAAATTTTAATAATACCTCAATGCATATTTTCTACAGTAAAGCAGCGTTGATAGCTTATCTTAAAACTATCAAAACCGCAAATTCTACTATCGGATTTGTACCCACAATGGGCGCTTTACACCAAGGACATTTGGCTTTAATGCAACGTTCGTTAAAAGAAAACAACGATACAGTAGTAAGTATTTTTGTCAACCCAACTCAATTTAACAACGCCGAAGATTTAGCAAAATATCCTAGGACACTAGAAGAAGATGTTAAGAAAATGCGTACATTAAGCGATAAAATTATTTTATATGCACCTTCAGTCGAAGATATTTACGAAGGAAATACTGTTTCGCAGACTTTTGATTTTGACGGATTAGAAAACCAGATGGAAGGAAAATTCAGACCTGGACATTTTAATGGTGTTGGAACAATTGTAAAACGTCTTTTTGAAATCGTCACTCCAACAAATGCGTATTTTGGAGAAAAAGATTTTCAGCAGCTTCAAATTGTAAAAAAATTAGTTGAAAAAACTGATTTACCAGTAAATATTGTTGGTTGTCCTATTTTTAGAGAAGAAAATGAACTTGCTATGAGTTCAAGAAACGAACGTCTAACTCCGCAAGAAAGAAAAGATGCTTCTATTATTTACAAAGTTTTGACCGAAGCAAAAGAGATTTTCCAAAATCACTCTCCGCAAGAAACAATTGAATTTGTAGAAAATTCCTTCAAAGACAACAAAGAGTTCGAACTGGAGTATTTTGTTATTGCTGACGAATCTACACTTTTGTCTATCGATAAGAAAGAGAATGATAAAAAATATCGCGCATTTATAGCGGTATTTGTTAATTCTATAAGACTGATTGACACCATTTCATTAAATTAATCTAACTTTGCAGCATGCAAATTCAAGTTATAAAATCAAAAATTCATCGAGTTAAAGTAACTGGAGCCGATTTAAATTACATTGGAAGTATTACTATTGATGAAACCCTACTAGAGGCTTCAAATATTATTGAAGGCGAAAAAGTATCTATTGTTAACATTAATAATGGCGAACGTTTTGAGACTTACGCTATTAAAGGTGAAAAAAATTCAGGAGAAATTACTTTAAATGGTCCTGCAGCTAGAAAAGTGCAAAAAGATGATATCATCATTATCATTTCTTATGCTACTTTGGATTTTGAAGAAGCAAAAACCTTCAAACCATGGATTATTTTCCCAAATGAAAACGACAATTCTTTAACCTAGGATTTTCTTTTTCTTACCGAATTCCCCTACTTTGTCAAAAGTCAATTTTGCACAAAAAAACTTTCTTTTGTCTTAATCCAAAATGATTTTGACGCTAAAATACTGTGCTTCAAATTTTAACCTCATTAACAAAGAAGCAAATAAAATAGTATATTGCTACACTATTTTCAATACTTTTTAATTTACTGAAATGCCACAAATCATGAAAAAAGTTTACCTACTATTTTTATTAATTTCGTTTTCGTCGTTTGCCCAAAAAACGTTCGATAACATTAAATCGGAAAAACTCGGAGAAGAGCGTAGAATTACAATTGGACTTCCTGCTTCTTACGAAACCAACAAAGACAAAAAATATCCTGTTCTTTATTTATTGGATGGCGATTATTTGTTTGATCCTTTTTCTGGAGCTGTAAGCTACGGAACTTATTGGGATGATATTCCAGAAATGATCATTATCGGAATTCATCAAAACAAAGATGAAGAACGTTATGACGACACAACTATTGATCAAAACGAAGGTCTTCCTTTTGAAAAAGGAGCAAAATTTTTTGAATTTATTGGAGCAGAATTAATTCCTTATATCGAAAAAAAATATCGCACTTCCCCTTTCAGACTTATTGCAGGTCATGATGTAACAGCAAGTTTTGCCAATTTTTATTTGTACAAAGAAATCCCGCTTTTTAATGCCTA
Source organism: Flavobacterium sp. LK-23 (assembly GCF_058135255.1). Lineage (NCBI taxonomy): Bacteria > Pseudomonadati > Bacteroidota > Flavobacteriia > Flavobacteriales > Flavobacteriaceae > Flavobacterium > Flavobacterium sp. LK-23. Next base: position 31,361 of record NZ_JBYUVT010000011.1, on the reverse strand, counting down.
CATCTGTTTAAGTCCAGAGCTAGCCCCAAAAATGGAAGTGCGTATTGCAGAGAAATTTGCTAAAATAAAAAGCCCTATCTTCTATTATCTTTCTGCAGGAGAAGGAGATATTAAAAAAATTAAAGAGCCAATAGAAAAATTAAACAGTAATATTAAAATCGCCAATAATCCGTTAGTGAATTATAAATATGATGTATTTAAAGGCGCAACACATTATACAGAAGTATTACATTCTATACCAAGTGCATTATATCAGATTTTTGAAGTATACCGTCCTATAAATTCTGCCGAATACAACGACAAAATTGCGGTTCTTCAAACAGGTTATGCAGAATATTTAGAAAAAAAATACGCTACAATGTCTGAAGTTTTAGGAGTTCAAATTCCAGTTCGAATGAGCGATTTTAAAGTAATGGAAAACCTTATTCTAAAAAGAAACGCCTACGATGAATTAGGAAAAATGGCTGAAATTGGAAATGTAAATTACCCTAAAGCCATGTTGGGAGAATATGAATTAGGTTTGATGTACGAAAAAATGGGCGATCCTAAACATGCTTCAAAAAAATACCAAAACGCTTCACAAATGGAACCAATTGGTGATTTGAACAAAGACTTGATGTATGAGAAAATTGACGAAATGAATACACTTGCTAAAAAAAGTAAATAATGTCAAAAGTTAAAACTTCCTTTTTCTGCCAAAACTGCGGAACCCAATATGCTAAATGGCAAGGGCAATGCAACGCGTGCAAAGAATGGAATACGATTGCCGAAGAAATCATTCAAAAACAAGATAAGGTCGCTTGGAAAAGTGAACCTACTCCAACAAGCAAAGCACCAAAACCTTTAAAAATTAACGAAATTGATTCTACACAGGAAGTCCGAATGGACACTACTGATAGCGAATTGAATCGTGTTTTAGGTGGCGGACTTGTCCCTGGATCTTTGACTCTTTTGGGCGGTGAGCCTGGTATCGGAAAAAGTACACTTTTACTTCAAGTATCATTAAAGTTACCTTATAAAACATTATATGTTTCTGGAGAAGAAAGCCAGAAACAAATTAAAATGCGTGCCGAAAGAATTACGCCAAACAGCGACAACTGTTATATTTTTACTGAAACCAAAACGCAGAATATATTTAAGCAAATTGAAACCATTCAGCCTGAAGTAGTCATAATCGACTCGATTCAAACTTTACATACCGATTATATCGAATCTACTGCAGGAAGTATTTCTCAAATCCGCGAAACTACTGCCGAACTAATCAAATTTGCTAAAGAAAGTAATATTCCTGTAATCTTAATTGGCCATATTACCAAAGACGGAAACATCGCTGGACCAAAAATCTTAGAACACATGGTTGATACTGTTCTTCAATTTGAAGGCGATAGAAATCATATTTATCGAATTTTGCGTTCGCTTAAAAACCGTTTTGGATCTACATCAGAACTTGGAATTTATGAAATGTTGGGAAGCGGATTGCGAGAAGTTAGCAATCCTTCTGAAATTCTGATTTCTCATAAAGACGAAGAATTATCCGGAACTGCAATTGCGACAACTTTAGAAGGTATGCGTCCGTTGATGATCGAAATACAATCTTTGGTGAGTACCGCTGTTTATGGAACACCACAAAGAAGTACTACAGGTTACAACGCAAAAAGGCTAAACATGATTTTAGCTGTTTTAGAAAAAAGAGCTGGATTTCGCTTAGGTGCAAAAGACGTTTTCTTGAATGTAACTGGCGGAATTTCTGTTGATGATCCTGCAATTGACTTGGCCGTTGTCGCTGCGATTTTATCTTCTAATGAAGATATTCCTGTTGGAAAAGGATTCTGTTTTGCTGGCGAAGTTGGACTTTCTGGCGAAATTCGTCCTGTAAACCGTGTAGATCAACGCATTCAGGAAGCTGAAAAACTAGGTTTCGATACTATTTTTGTTTCTAAATACAACAAAATTGCTTTAAAAAATACCGGAATTAAGATTGAGCTTGTAGCAAAAATTGAAGATGTTGCTAGCATTCTTTTTGGATAATTTTTAGGGTATCAATATAAAAAATCCTGCTCGTGAGTATAATATACCTCATTTGCAGGATTTATTTATAGCATTTTTAAATTCTTACCATTTTATAATTCTAAAACTTCCTTCAGTAACTGTAAATGTTTTTCCTTTTGAAGTTCCTGAAAAATTAAAAGTCCCTTCAATTTTTTTATCATCATTGGCAGTGATATTTATAGTTCCAGATGTAGCCTCGGTATTGTTTATTTCTGGCATAAAACTAAAAGTAGCCTGATAAGTTGTTGTAAGATTTGACAAATCATAAACTATTGGATGATTTCCTGTCGTAATATTTAAAGGAGCCCATAAAGAGATTTTTTTATAATTGTCATCACTTCCCGAGCTTCCCATTATATTTACACTTCCTGAAGTAATTAAAGCCGGTTCAGAAAACGTATATTCTTTTTCATTATACTTAAATTTCATAAATCCTTCCTGACTGCTCGGAGTATCTGTATCATCAGACGAATTATCACTACTGCATGAAGACAACACTAATGCACCAATTGCAAAAGACAAAAACATAATTTTCTTTAAAATTTTCATTTTATTATTTTTTAATATTTAACTCGATAAATATATAAGATAAATACTATAAACCATTACGGTTTTCCATAAATTAAAAAAAAACTGCATTGAAAAACTTAAATCACTCTACAAAAAATACATTTACTTAATTTTACACAAGCCCTTTACATGCGTCACTCAAAAATTAAAAGAAAAATTGTACATGCTTATAATTTTAAATTTAAATTTATCCTAGATTTGAAAACTGAATAATTTCGACGCAAACTAATTTTATGAATTTCCCAAAACAAAAAATATACAAAGCATTAAAAATACTAGGAATAGTAATCGTAGTGCTTTGCATCGGACTTTACTACTTTCGTGATTCCCTTTTAAAACAAGCCATTGCAAAAGTTACCCATAAAATGGCTGTTCGGTATAACAGTAATTTTTCAGTAGAATCGGCTTCATTTGATGGTTTATCGACTATAAAATTGACAGATGTTGTTTTAGCTCCAATAAATGCTGACACGCTTGTCAAAATAAAGAATGTAGAAACTAGCATCAGTTTAAGTAATTTACTTATTGGAGACGTTCAGCTTGGAACTTTAAAAGTTGATAGCGGCTATATTCAATTAGTCAAAAAAGGCAAAAAACGAAATTTTGATGCCTTTTTAAAAAGAGACAAAGAAGAAACAGAATCGAACGAAAAACGTAAGTATGCTGCTTTTGCATACAGAATCATTTCAAAGGTCCTGAATTTGGTTCCAACCGATATGGATTTGAAAAACTTCAAATTCAAAATCGACGACAACGGAAAACAGACCAATATCGCGGTAGATAAATTAGTTTTAAGCAACAAACAGCTCGAGACCAATCTTCATGTCCAAGCCAAAGATTTTGATCAACGCTGGAACATTAAAGGATTTGCTGATCCTAGAAATAAAAAAGCAGATATTCGTTTTTTCAATTTAGATACTGGCGCGATTCGCGTTCCGTATTTAGATGAACGTTATAACTTAAAAGCAAGTTTTGATTCCATTCGATTGAATGTTCAAAACATTGATAAAAGCGGAAGCGAATTGCATATCGACGGTTACACTTCGATTGCCAATCTTAAAATCAATCACCCAAAAATTGCCAGCAAAGATGTCGTAATAAAAAATGCTCGTTTTGATTACCGATTTTTATTGGGAGATAGTTTTATTTCTATTGACAGTTCTTCGACTATGCAGTTGAATAAAATCAAAGTTCGCCCTTATATTTCTTACGACACTGAAAAAGATACAGTTTATACTTTGAAAGTTGATATTCCGAAAATGAAAGCGCAGGATTTTATCGTTTCGCTTCCTGATGGATTATTTACACATTTTCAAGGAATGCAGGCAACTGGGAATTTTGATTATAAACTGGATTTCAAATTCAATAAAAACAAACCGAATACACTTGTTTTTGACAGTAAGCTGAACAAAGAAGATTTACGAATTACCAAATACGGAGAAGCCGATTTAAATAAACTAAACGGCGAATTTGTATATCGTGCGATTATTCAAAATGTATTACAAAGACCTGTTTTGGTTGGAAACGCAAATCCGAATTATACGCCTTTAGATCAAATTTCTCCTTATTTGAGAAAATGTGTTTTAACGACCGAAGATCCTTCTTTCTTCTCGCATCGCGGATTCATCAATGAAGCTTTCAAACAGTCGATTCTAAAGAATATCAGAACTAAAAAATTCTCTCGCGGTGCCAGTACAATTAGCATGCAGTTGATTAAAAATGTTTTTTTAACTAGAGAAAAAACGCTTTCGCGAAAGCTTGAAGAAATTCTACTAGTTTACATTTTAGAAAACAACCGAATTGTAAGCAAAGAAAGAATGCTTGAGGTGTATTTCAACATCATTGAATGGGGACCAAATATATACGGAATTGGCGAAGCGAGTCATTTTTACTTCCAGAAAAGCCCTTCGGCTCTAAATGTTGATGAATGTTTGTACTTGGCAACGATTATTCCGAAACCAAGAAAATTCATGTATCAGTTTAATGATGAAGGTAATTTGAAAGACTACGCCATTAAAAACCAGAAATTCTTGAAGAATTTAATGTTTAGGAGAGGGCTTTTAGTTCCTGAAGATACAATCGGATTATTGCCGGTTTACATTTCTGGAAATGCGCGTTCTTTAATCAAAATTAAAGTCCCTGACTCGACAGCTATTAAAACTGATTCTTTGGCTGTCGATGATGAATTTGATTTATAGTTTTTTTTCTGCCACGAAGGCGGTAAGACACTAGGTTTTTTTGTTTTTAATCTCGCAAAGACGCAGAGTCGCAAAGTTTAATCTATTAAATTCAATAGCATCCAGCTTTAGCTGGATGAAAATATAAACGCAAAAAAAGGGCTTTAGCCAAACTTTATTAGTTTGGCTAAAGCCCTTTTCCATTTCGATCCTATTCCCCTAGCTTAAGCTAGGGGCTATTGAAAAACTTTGCGACTCCGCGTCTTTGCGAGATTAAAAAACCTTCGTGTCTTAGTGCCTTCGTGGCAAAAAAACTTAAGGCGCAGGATCTGGAATTATAGCCTGAACTGCATCAATTTCTGCTAAGATTTGTTTAGAAAGAACCACATCAATAGTAGCAATGTTTTCTTTTAATTGTTCCGTAGTTGTCGCTCCGATAATAGCGCTTGTCAAAAACGGCTGTTGCAAAACAAATCCCATTGCCAATTGTGTTAACGTTAAACCATGTTTTTTAGCGATTTCCAGATACAATTTAGTCGCTTCAGTACATTGCTCACTATTGTAACGTTTGTACTGCGGAAAAAGATTAATTCTCGCTTTTGGATGACTTTCTCCAGTTAAAAATTTTCCAGTCAAAACTCCAAATGCTAAAGGCGAATATCCTAATAAACCAACATTTTCATATTTTGAAACTTCTGCAGAATTCACTTCAAACAAACGGTTCAATAAAGAATACGGATTTTGAACTGTTTTGATTCTTGGCAGATTGTTGTATTTGCTTTCTTCCAAAAGACGCATCATTCCCCAGGCATTTTCATTAGAAACCCCAATGTGTTTGATCTTACCTTCTTTGATTAATCCATCAAAAGTTTCAAGGATTTCTCTAAAGTTATCTTCCCAAACATCATCATGTCCGTGAAAAGCGCGCTGTCCGAAATTATTCGTTTTTCTTTCTGGCCAGTGCATTTGGTACAAATCGATATAATCAGTTTGGAGTCTTTTCAAACTGTTTTCAACTGCATACTTAATACTTGCAGGAGAAAAATCCAATTTCTCACGCATATATCCAAAATTCGGATTCGGACCTGCAATTTTAGATGCTAAAACCACTTTGTCTCTATTTCCTGATTTTTTAAACCAAGTTCCAATAATTTTTTCTGTACTTCCGTAAGTCGCTTCACTCGCAGGAACCGAGTACATTTCGGCAGTATCAAAGAAATTAACTCCTCTTTCAAGAGCATAATCCATTTGTTCGTGCCCTTCTGCTTCTGTATTCTGCTGCCCGAAAGTCATTGTTCCAAGGCATATTTTACTAACTTTTATATCGGTGTTGGGTAATGTAGTGTATTTCATTTTTCTTAAAGATACTGAGTTGCTAAGATTCTAAGGTTCTAAGTTTTTTCCCTTTTTTAATAATAAGTCTTCAAAGATACGAACCGATTTTTCAAATCTAAAAACGAGAAAGGTTAAAAAAAGTACAAGATTTATTTTGAGAGCCTAAGGTTCTAAGGAAATAAGATACTAAGTTTAGATTTCAATTAATAAAAAAAGGTTGAAGTAAAACTTCAACCCTTTTTAAAATCTTAGAAACTTAGTATCTCAGAACCTTAGCCTCTTAATTTATACTATTAAGCATCTCCGCAATCTCATCTAATCTTGGAGTTAAGATAATTTCGATTCTACGGTTTTTCGCTTTTCCTTCTGGAGTTGCGTTGCTTGCCAAAGGGGAAAACTCGCTTCTTCCTGCTGCTGTTAGTTTTTGTTTATTGATTTTTGGATTTTCGGTTAAAATCGCTACGATTGCTGTTGCTCTTTTAGTAGATAAATCCCAATTGTTTGCGATTGCCCCCGAACCAGCGTACGGATCGTCGTCTGTATGTCCTTCAATTAAAACAGAAAGATCTGGATTATCACCTAAAACTTTTCCAAGTTCAACAACCGCTTTTCTACCTTCTGTTCCAACAGCCCAACTTCCTGAATTGAAAAGCAATTTGTTTTCCATAGAAACATAAACTTTTCCGTTTTTATGTTCTACTGTCAAACCTTTACCTTCAAAACCAGTCAAGGCTTTAGACAAAGTTTCTTTTAACTTACGCATTGCTTCTTCTTTCGCCGCAATCATATCTTCCAATTCTTTTAGACGATTAGCTGTTTTGTCCAGACGAGCTTGTTCCTCTGCAAGAGCTTTACCTTTTGCTTCCAATTGCGCCAACAATTCGCGGTTTTTAGCCATGTTTTTCTCTAGTGCATCGTTGCTGTTTTTCTCCAATGCATTATATGAGTCTTGTAAAACTTTGTATTTATTTTGAGCCGCCGCTAAATCTGCTTTTTGTTTTGCCAAATCATCATTAGCAGTTGCTAAATCTTTAACAAGTTTATCACGATCGGTTTCCAATTGATTCTTTGCTTTCTTCAAATTTTCATTTTCATCAGCAATAGAACGATTTTCTTTTTTCAAATCTGAATATTTTGTTTCTAGATCATTGTAAATTTTCTTAGAAACACACGACGTTGTGGACAAAGCTAATGCTAGTAATCCGATGGAGGCTTTTTTAATCATCTTTAATCAGTTTTTATTTTAGGCATTTACTAATTTAATTTCAAAATTCAATGCCAATTGCAATATCAATTTTAAAATTTAAATCTTTTTCAGCAAGAACAATACCAAAAATTAATCAATCTCAACTAAAATCGGACAATGATCTGAATGCATAGCATCTGGAAGTATAACCGCTCTTTTTAATCTGTCTTCTAATGCGTTACTTACCAAATTATAATCGATACGCCAACCCTTATTGTTTCCTCTTGCTCCTGCACGGTAACTCCACCAAGAATAATGATGCGGTTCTTTATTGAAATGACGGAAACTATCTATAAATCCAGATTTCATAAAAGTATCCAACCAAGCGCGCTCTGCCGGAAGAAATCCAGAAACTGTTTTGTTACGAACTGGATCGTGAATGTCAATTGCTTCGTGACAGATATTATAATCTCCGCAGATGATCAGATTCGGAATCGTAAGTTTTAATTCATTGACATAATTCTGAAAATCATCCATAAACATAAACTTATGATCCAGCCTTTCAATGTTTGTTCCAGATGGAAGATACAAGCTCATTACAGAAACATCATCAAAATCTGCACGAAGATTTCTACCCTCAAAATCCATATGATGAATTCCCGTACCGTAAACAATATTGTTTGGTTTAGTTTTAGAAAGAATAGCTACTCCGCTATACCCTTTTTTGGTTGCAGGATAGTAGTATTGAAACGGATAACCTGCTGCTGTTATATCATCTACCGGAATTTGATCTTGTGTTGCTTTTATTTCCTGAAGGCATATTACATCAGGATTTGCTTGTTGCAACCACTCAATAAACCCTTTGTTTATTGCTGCTCTAATTCCGTTTACATTATAAGAAATAATTTTCATCAGTGATTTTTTTAGGATTTCAAATGTAATAAAAAAGTGCAAAGTTTGTCTTGGAAACAACGAAAAGTAGACTTTTTTGTTATCTTTGTTCGCTGTTCTAATAAATTAAAAGTAGTACATGGGGTTAGTTACCGCGAAAGAAGTTGCAAAGGCAATAAATGTTGAAAAGTACGGAGTTTTCGGTACCTTTTCTGGCTGGATTCTTATGAAGGTTCTTAAGATCTCGACCCTTAATAAAATTTACGATCGTAATAAACATTTGGAAGACCTTGCATTTTTGAATGGAATTTTGGACGAAATGGAAATTAAGTTCGAAATCCCAGAAGAAGATTTAAAACGTCTACCAAAAGATGGTGCGTATATTACCATTTCAAATCATCCGCTTGGCGGAATTGACGGAATTTTGCTTTTGAAATTAATGCTTGAAAGAGAGCCAAATTTCAAAATCATTGCCAATTTCTTATTACACAGAATTGTTCCGATGAAAAAATACATTATGCCGGTTAATCCTTTTGAAAACCATAAGGATGCAAAATCGAGCGTAATTGGAATTAAAGAAACGTTACGTCATTTAAGCGACGGAAAACCACTGGGTATTTTTCCTGCCGGTGAAGTTTCAACTTATAAAGATGGCAAATTAGTAGTGGATAAACCTTGGGAAGAAGGCGCGCTGAAATTAATCAGAAAAGCAAAAGTTCCTGTAGTTCCGATTTATTTTCATGCCAAAAACAGTAAATTATTCTACTGGCTTTCTAAAATTGACGATACTTTACGTACTGCAAAATTACCTTCAGAATTGCTTACGCAAAAAGATCGTGTAATTAAAGTTCGTATTGGAAAACCAATTTCTGTATCTGAACAAAACGAAATTGAATCTTTTGAAGAATACTCAGAATTCTTGAGAAAGAAAACCTATATGCTAGCCAATCCGTTTGAAAAAGACACCAAACTGATTGATACAGCAAGTCTTAAAATACCAAAAGCACCTAAAAAAATTGTAACAGCTGCAAGCGAATCAAAATTGATTGATGAAGTTCAGGCATTGCGTGATAATGACAGCAGATTTTTACAAAGCAAAAACTATGAGGTTTTCTTTGCAAGTGCAAAAGAGATTCCGAACATTTTACATGAAATAGGGCGTCTTCGTGAAATTACTTTTCGTGAAGTAGGAGAAGGAACAAATGAATCTATTGACTTAGATGAATATGACCAATATTATCACCATATGTTTTTATGGGATGATGAAACCAAAAAAATCGCTGGTGCTTACCGTATGGGATTAGGTTCTGAAATCTATCCTAAATACGGAATTGAAGGTTTCTACTTAACGGATCTTTTCAGGTTTGAACCAGAACTTCATGATATGATGCACAAATCGATCGAAATGGGTCGTGCATTTATTGTAAAAGATTATCAGCAAAAACCAATGCCTTTGTTCTTATTGTGGAAAGGTATTATTCACACCACTTTGCGCCATCCAGAACACAAATATTTAGTTGGAGGTGTAAGTATCAGTAATCAGTTTTCAGATTTCTCTAAATCATTGATGATTGAGTTCATGAAATCGAACTATTACGATCCGTATATCGCACAATACATTCACCCGAAAAAAGCGTACAAAGTAAAACTAAAAGACGCCGATAAAGATTTCATTTTCGACGAAGCAGAATCTGACTTGAATAAGTTTGATAAAATCATTGACGAATTGGAACCAGGGAACTTACGTTTGCCCGTTTTAATCAAAAAATACATCAAACAAAATGCAAGAGTTGTAGCTTTTAACGTTGACCCATTATTCAACAATGCAATTGATGGTTTAATGTACATTAGAATTGCAGATATTCCAGAAAGCACAATGAAACCTGTTATTGAAGAGTTTCAGATTGAATTGGAACGTAAATTATCTGAGAAGGAAGATTAAGTTTTCTCTTTTGATATAAAATAGAAAATCCCATTTGCTTAAAATAAGTAAATGGGATTTTTTTTAATTTAACTCAACTAAAATTATTTGTTTTTCTCTTATAACTGCAATTATATAAGTTTCACCAACTTCATTACCGTAAGCTATTTGAATATTAGGAATATCACATTTCTCCTCAAAAAACAGGGAAAATGAGATTATGTAAAGATTTTTAAAGACAATAATATCAGCATCAATAGGCAACTTATCTTGGATACCTAGCTTGATATTATCTACGTTTTGTTCAAGCCATGATAAATTTTCTTGGATGGAGAAAAATACTTGGGTAAAATATTCATTACTACATTTTTCTTTAAAAAAAACACCAGATCTATATGTAACATCTTTTAATGCATAATTAAACCCAAAAAAATTATCATAAAGTCTATCAAAATCCTCTATTGTTATCATATCTAATTGTATTACTTTATTTTGAGTTCGACAGCGCGGATTTGCAATCCGTGCCCGCAAAGAGTGTCACAATAAATTGGAACGGGAACGGATTGCAAATCCGCGTGTGTTTTACATCAATATTCCTTAAACCACTTCATTTCGCTCTAAATTGAATATTTCCTCTCCTATACTGTCAAGTTTACTTAGTACAGCTGGTGAGCCAGATTCTTTCATTACCTCCAGTTCTCTTTCCGAAACTGGCACAATCCATAAAAAAGATATATTTGATTTGGCATAACTAGTTAAGTTCATTTGAGGCAAAACTTTTAATTTATTAGTAAGTACCGCATACTTAAATTTTTCGCTAATACTTGTTTGAAATTCTACCGTATGTCCTTCAGCTAAAAATGTAATATAGTCCCATGGAATCATTGTAATTCCACTTACTAGACCCGCAATGTCATTTACTTGCTCATTTGTCATTCCTGACTTTAAAATAACTCCAAGTTCAATCCTATTCACTTCATTAGGATTTTCACAATACATTTCTACTTTTGGCTGTGGACGTAATGATACTGCTACAGTTGCAAAAACAGTCTTTTCTTTTCCTTCAAACACATACAAACCTTTTGGAGGTCCTTCTGGTCCATCAATTGCGAAATATTTTTCACTTTTACCGAATATTTCATCGTAGTAATTTAAGATTTCTGGCTGTACCAATTGAAAAGGATTAGGCTGTTTATCCCATGATTCAAAAAATTCAATGGCATTCTCGATACGTTTGCGCATTTCATTATCTTCTGAAAACTCCCATGCAAAATCCCCTGTACCGTTGCAATCACGTGCATATCCATAAAATCCTCCATCGCCACCCCAACTAGGAATTACGCATAAAATCTCTCCATTTTCCAATAATGCTGCCCCATCCCCTTCTTCCAACCAAACAATTTCCAAATTATCAGAACTAAGTGCCTCTTGACCTTTCGGGAATTTGCAAAACTCTTTGGTTAACATAGGAGGAACACCTTTTTCCATCAGTTTTGTTTCTATTTTTTCTGGTGCTTCAGTTAAATTTCGAATCCAGCAGCTTTTCATACCAAAATCTTCGTTATCACCAAACAAATAAAAATAAGCTGTTCTATTGTCTTGTTCTACAACCGCTGTTATTGGACAATTTGGACTTCGAAGTTCAAGAAGAACTTCAGGCTTTTCAATCTTATTGTTTCTACTAAATAATACCATATTTTACATTAAAATTTAATTACAATGAAGTAACGTTTTTTATTTAGTAAAAGAAAATTTTTATTCTAATGTCTTACGTTAAAATCATTCTTCGGGAGAAAATTCAAAAAAAATCCCATTTTCATTTAATAAATGAAATGGGATTTACTTTTAATTACAATTTAAACCGGAAAAGCTATTCTTTCCCAATTTCATTGATTTCCTCTAACTGATTCTTAGGATCTGCACCATATTGATTAGGTCCTTTTTCACCATCGATACAGCACAGGTATAGATTATAATATGGAATAAGGCTATACCAGCCGCTTTTACCAACATCATGCATTCTTCTAATTGTTACCGCAATGGTAGGAATTAAAATTGCAATTAAAAAAACAACGAGTAATAATCCCCCAATCATTTCTGGCAATAAAGATCCAATAAAAACCAATGCAAATATTATTAAATAATACGCTAAAATAAACATCCAATATTCCTTTCTTCTTGCTCTTCCATCAAAATTCGCATAATTTTCAAAAACTACTTTTTTAAACATTTCAATCATAATAAATTCATTTAGATTCCCTACTCTTTATGGATTTTCAGTTACTCCATTACTCTCTTCTATCAGAGTGCAAGATTAGTCACTTTAAAAATCTTCTAAAGCCATTAAAAGTTTTTAAAATATCACGAAAAGACATTTCTTAGACATGAAAAAATCCCATTCATTTCTGAATGGGATTCCTAATATTATATGTGTTTTTCTCTTAAAACCAGCCTTTTTTACCAACTTGGTATGTTTGGTAAAAATCTTCATCTGATTTTGTCAAGTAGATGATTCCTTCAATAAATCCAATTATACTACCAACTCCGCAAGTTACGATTGTAATTACAATTTGGATGATTCCTTCTTGAGTGTATCCTAAGATAAATTTATGAATACCTAAGTATCCAAAAATAATTCCCATAATTCCTGCTAATACTTTTTTATTCTCTTGTCTAGGTTGAGATGGTGTATTCCAGCTTTCTGGTTTTGTAGTTTCCATTTTTATATTATTTAGTTAATTATTAATTCCGATTTCATCAATTTCTTCAATGGTGCTTTTAGGATCTGGACCATAATAGTTTTCGCCATGCTCCCCTTCTGTTATTAACAAAACTAATATCCAGATAGGCCCTGCTAAGGGAATTAAAGATACCAAAACTGTCCAGCCACTTTTGCCAATATCATGCATTCTTCTAACTGTAACAGCTAAAGATGGAATGATAGAAGCTATCGCATAAAGGCAAAACAATCCTACTGCAATTGAAAAACCTGCTATTGTACCTAAAACTGCAGTTAGTATCCCTCCTAAAAAAATAAACACAAAAAATAAAAGTGCTGTTGTGAGACGAAAATACCAGTATTCACTTCTTCTAGCTCTTCCGCTAAAATTCGAATAGTTCTGGAACATGGCAATTTTATACCATTCAATCATACTTAGGATAATTTGTTTTTGAACCTACTCTTGGGATTTTCGGTTTTCTCCGAACTTAAAAAAAGAATCTATTTAGACTCATTCTTTTAAATTCGGAAACAATATTATTAAAAATTAACAAATAAAACTAATCTTGCCAAATAAAATTTACAAGAAAAACCTCGTTATTAAAATCTAAAGCCTGTGTGCTATTTTTTACCATAAACTGCTTTGATTTTATCAACAATTACCTGAGCCAAACGTTCGTGACTTTCAAAAGTCCAACCGGCAATATGAGGCGTTAGCAATACATTTTTTGCCTCCATAAGATATTGAAGTGCTTCTGGTGTATTATTTTCTTGGAATAAAGTTTCAAACGAAAGTTTTTCATATTCCAAAACATCCAAACCTGCACCTAAAACTTTTTTAGACTTCATAGCTTCAACCAAATCGGCTGTAACAATATTTTTACCGCGAGAAGTATTGATGATCCAAAAAGGCTTTTTAAAGGCATTTATAAAGTCGCTATCAACCATTTTATCTGTTTCTGGTGTCCAAGGAAGGTGAAGGCTTAAAACGTCTGTTTTTTCACGTAATTCTTCCAACGAAACTTGTTTGGCATTTTCATCACCAACGTTATCCAAAATATCATAACATAAAACTTCTGCATCAAAACCTCTCAGTTTTTTAGCAAAAGCTTTTCCCATATTTCCGTACCCGATAATTCCGACTGTTTTTAAATCCAATTCATGGCCGCGATTGCTTTCGCGATTCCATTGTCCGGCCTTTACTTCTGCATCAGCTTGGTTTAGATTGTTAAATAAAGATAAAATTACACCAAGCGAATGTTCTGCAACAGCGTTGCGGTTTCCTTCTGGAGCGGCGATAAGATGAATTTCTTTTGAAGAAGCATACTCACAGTCAATACTTTCCAGACCTGCGCCTACTCTTGCAATAAATTGCAACTTTGTTGCAGCATCTAAAAAAGTCTTATCAATCTTGAAACGGCTACGAATTACGATTCCGTTATAGTCTTGGATTTTCGCTTCAATTTCTTCTTTTGAAGATTTAAAATCGGCGTGATTTTCGAAACCCGCTTCTTCCAATTGATTCCATAAAATTGGATTATTGCTGTCGATATGAAGAATTTTTATACTCATTTTTTCTGAATTTTATAAAAAACAAAAATACGGTTAATTTGATCTCGTAAAGTCACAAAGCCCCAAAGTTTTTCCTATTACAAAAAACTTTGAACCTCTGAATCTTTGCGCCTTTGCTCCTAAACTTTTTATTGGTCAGATTTTTTTTTTAACTTTGAAAGAATAAAGATTTTACAATCTATCATATAAATCTTCAGAAAATCTTCCCAATGAAATTAACCAAGACTTTTAAAGCCTTTTTTGAAAACGAAAAATCAGGGGGAATTATCTTGCTCGTGGTCACGATTTTATCTCTTTTTCTCGCTAACTCTTCGATTCAAATTCCGTATGTTTCTTTTTGGGAAAAAGAATTTTCAGGGCATTCTGTAACCGATTGGATCAATGACGGATTGATGACCATCTTCTTTCTTTTGATTGGTTTAGAACTGGAACGCGAGATTTATCATGGTGAATTATCCAATATTAAAAATGCTTCTTTGCCGATAATGGCTGCTTTTGGCGGAATGCTGGTTCCTGCAGCAATCTTTTTGGTTTTAAATTACGGAACAACAACACAAAACGGAGCAGGTATTCCAATGGCGACCGATATTGCTTTTGCGATCGGAATTTTATCGCTTCTAGGAAAAAGGGTTCCCACATCTTTGAAAGTTTTTTTAACTGCTTTAGCTGTTATTGATGATTTAGGCGCTATTATCGTTATTGCCGTTTTTTATACCACATCAATCTCTTTTCTAAATCTCGGAATTGCACTAGGAATTTGGGGCTTATTATTCATCTTAAATCGAATGAAAATCCATAATCTTATTCCGTATCTCATTGGCGGAGTCATAATGTGGTATTTTATGCTTAATTCTGGAGTTCATGCCACAATAACGGGTGTAATTTTAGCATTTGTGATTCCGTTTGGAGATGGTGGCGAAAAAACGTCTTCATACAGGTTACAGCATTTTTTACACCAGCCTGTTGCTTTTTTCATTTTACCTTTGTTTGCCATTGCCAATACTGCTCTAACGATTACCGAAAACTGGCACGAAGGCTTAAATCACGCCAACACTTACGGAATCATTCTCGGACTAGTAGTCGGAAAACCACTTGGAATTTTACTTTTCTCTTCTGTTGGTGTAACGGCAGGTTTGTGCACTTTGCCGAAAAATTTAAAATGGGCGCATATTTTAGGCGCAGGAATGCTCGGCGGAATCGGTTTTACCATGTCGATTTTCATTACCGTTCTTGCTTTTAAAAATCCTGAAATTATTGTTTTTTCTAAAATAGCGATTCTAATTGCTTCTTTCTTAGCGGGACTTATGGGATTTGTTTATTTGAAATACACGCTAAACAGATTGAAGTAAAATTCCAATTTCCTTAAGCTTCCTAAATGAAAAGAATCAGGCAGATACTTGCGATATCAATATCACTCATACTATTGCTTGTTGGTATTATTATTTATCAAATAAAATATACTCCTCCAAACCCTAACTTAAATCCTCAAATACCCGTTTCGTTTTGCGGAACCCAAGCTTTTGAATTAACAGGAAATCTATACAAAGGAAAAGAGATTTTTAATTCGAATTGTGCTGCCTGTCACAAATTAGACTCCAAAAGCACTGGACCTGCACTTCGTGATGTAGATTCTTTAATTCTTGTAAAATGGATGCTTAGAAAAAATCACAAAATCGACAGTACAAAAATCGAGAACTTAGGAATCGATTAC
Source organism: Flavobacterium sp. LK-23 (assembly GCF_058135255.1). NCBI lineage: Bacteria > Pseudomonadati > Bacteroidota > Flavobacteriia > Flavobacteriales > Flavobacteriaceae > Flavobacterium > Flavobacterium sp. LK-23. The sequence goes on along the minus strand of NZ_JBYUVT010000011.1, from coordinate 15,230 downwards.
CATCGAACAATGTTTAAAGATGTTTTGAATGAAGACAATCTTCCTTTCTTATTTGAGTACTGCTCAGAAAGACGTTATTAAATATTAAAGGCAAAAATCACAAATTCCAATCTAAACAATAAAATCTAGTATTCTGTTTGTCTTCCTGAGCGAAGTCGAAGGACTTTACAGCATATAAGGTCTTCGACTTCGCTCAGACTGACAATCGTTGCTCGTGAAAAAATTCTAAATCTCAAATTTCAATCTAAACAATAACAATCTTGTATCCTGTTTGTCTTCCTGAGCGAAGTCGAAGGATTTTACAGCGTGTAAGGTCTTCGACTTCGCTCAGACTGAAAATAGTTATCAATAAAAAAAATTCCAAACCCCAACAAAAATTGGAATTTGGAATTTAAAACTATTTGGAATTTCTTTAAAAACCTAACCTTTGATTTGTTTCAAAGAAGTCTTAATCCCTTTAATTAATGATGAACTGAAACCATTATGCTCCATTTCATTTAAACCTACAATTGTACAACCTTGTGGTGTTGTCACACGGTCGATTAATTGTTCTGGATGCACTTTTTCTTCTAAAAGCATTTTTGCTGCTCCTTTTACGGTTTGCGCCGCAATTGCTAAGGCGGTATTAGAATCAAAACCAATTTCGATTCCTGCCTGCATAGACGCGCGAATATAACGCAATGCATACGCAGTTCCACAAGCACCTAAAACGGTTGCTGCATCCATCAATTTTTCGTCGATTACAGGAGCAGTTCCTAAATCTTGGAATAAATCAACAATTGGCGAAGCATTTGCTGCATATTTTTCTGGAAAAGAAATACAAGTTGCCGACTCTCCAAACTGTGCTGCAATATTTGGCATAATGCGAACAACTGGATATTCGTAGTTTGTTTTGGTTTGAAGCACATCCAAAGACAATCCGCTTACTGCTGAAGCAATTGTTTTGTTTTGAATAACGGGCAAAATTTCGGCCAAAACAGTATCTACCTGATACGGTTTTATAGTTAGAATTACAACATCGGCATCTTGAATGTTGTGTTTATTATCGTTAGAAACAGCAATTCCATATTCAGATAAATATTGAATGCTTGCTATGTTCCTTCTTGTGACAGTAACTTGGTTGTTTTTCGAGAATTTAGCAATTCCCAAGGCAATAGAAACCCCAAGGTTTCCTCCTCCAATTATGTGTACTTTCATTCTGGTTGGCTTTAATTATTTGTAGCTGATAAACAGCATTTTTTCCGCCTGTAAATTACGTAGATTTTGGAGATCTTAAATCACTGTAATCTACTAATTTGTGGCAAAAATCTAAAATCCAAGAATTAAGTTTGCTACTCCAAAGTAGAGCATAATTCCGAATACGTCGTTGGTCGTTGTGATAAACGGACCAGTCGCAATTGCGGGATCAATTTTATTTTTATTTAAGAAAAGAGGGACTAAAGTTCCTAAAGTCGCCGCAAACAAAATCACAACAATCATTGAAATTGAAATCGCAAATCCTACTAAATACTGCTGATACATGATAGAATGATAGCATAACAAAAGAAACGAAATGATACTTCCGGAAATCATTGAAACGGTAATTTCTTTAGTAAAATAAGCACGGCTGAAATCTTTAAGTGTTCCGTTTGCCAAACCTTGTACTACGATTGCCGAAGCCTGAACTCCGATATTTCCAGCAGTTGCCGAAAGTAAAGGAACAAAAATGATTAGTGTAGAATATTTCTGAAAAGTTGCTTCATTGCCTTTCAAAACAAAAGACGCTACAATTTCGATCACCATTCCGATCAAAAGCCATGGCAAACGCGCTTTGGTTAATTCGTAAACGCTGTCATTCGATTCAACGTCTTGGGTAATACCGGCAGCTAACTGGTAATCTTTATCGGCTTCTTCCTTTATTACGTCTACGATATCGTCAATGGTAATTCTTCCCACCAAACGGCCTAATTCGTCAACAACCGGAATTGCCTCTAAATCGTATTTCTGCATGATACGAGCGACCTCTACGTCTTCTGTATCAACATTTACAAAATTTAATTTTCGGATATAGACTTCACCAATCTGAGTTTTGGTAGAAGAAGTCAGTAAATCTTTCAGCGATAATCTTCCTTTTAATCGGTTTTCATCATCGACTACGTAAATAGAATGTACTCGAGATACATTTTCAGCCTGAATTCTCATCTCTTTAACGCAGGTCAAAACGTTCCAATTTTCATTCACTTTTACAAGCTCTTTACCCATCAAACCACCTGCAGTGTTTTCGTCGTAACGCAAAAGATCAACAATATCTTTGGCGTGTTCAACGTCTAATATTTCAGAGATTACTTCCGCTTTGATTTCCTGCGAAAGTTCTGCGATAATATCGGCAGCATCATTGGTTTCAAGCTCGTCAAGCTCTTCTGCGATTTCCTTTGGTGAAAGTCGGCTTAAGATATTTTCACGCAGATCCTCTTCCAATTCAAGAAGAATCTCGGCTGTTTTATCACTATCTAAAACCTTAAAGATATAAGTTGCCTCGTCGAAATCTAATTCGTCTAAAATTTCGGCAATATCAGCGTGGTGCAGATCATTAAGTAAAACTTCTAATTCATTGTCGTTTTTCTTATTGATCAGCTCCTCTAGCTGGTGTATAAATTCTTTACTAACTTTGAACTCCATCGGTTTCTATTTTTAGAGTTAGTTCAATAAATTCATCGACGCTAAGCTGCTCCGGACGTTTATCAAAGATAGTGTCTTCTCGCAAATGGTCTGATAAATTTAATGTTTTCAAACTGTTACGTAATGTTTTTCGTCTCTGCTGAAAAGCGGTTTTTACAACTGTAAAAAATAACTTTTCGCTGCAAGGAAGACTGTAATCTTCCTTTCGGGTCATTCTCATCACACCCGATTTCACCTTGGGCGGAGGAATAAAAACGTTTTCATCAACCGTAAACAGATACTCTGTAGTATAGAAAGCCTGGGCTAAAACGGATAGTATTCCGTAGGTTTTCGAGCCTTTCTTTTCGCAGATGCGCTCGGCTACTTCTTTCTGGAACATTCCTGAAAATTCAGGAATCTGATGTTTAAGATCTAATGTCCTAAAAACAATCTGAGAAGAAATATTGTACGGAAAGTTTCCAATTATGGCAAACTGTTTGTCTTGGTAAACTTCATTTATATTATACTTCAGGAAATCCTGAGAAATAATCTTGTCTTTTAATTTTGGATAATGTGCATCCAAATACGCTACAGATTCGGTATCGATTTCTATAACATGTGTAGTAATTGGCTTTTCAAGCAAATACTTAGTAAGCACACCCATTCCTGGTCCTATTTCTAAAACCTCATCGTACCCTTTCAGACTTAAAGTGTCTGCAATAGCTTTTGCTACGCTTTCGTCTTTAAGAAAGTGCTGTCCTAAATGTTTTTTGGCTTTTACTTTTTCCATTTCATTTCTTGTTTGCCACGAGGGCGCAAAAGTATTCTTTTTTTTGCCACAAAGGCTCAAAGACACAAAGATTTAATTTCTTTTGACTGAATACTAATTACTAAAAACTGAACACTAAATATTAGTGTTCCGAAATAACTTCCAATTCTGTTCTAAAAGAAAGCATTTTATCTGCAAATAAACCTAATGCTTCTCTATGAAATTCTGGTTCGTCTTCGATATAAAACTTCTCTAGCGTTTCCTTGCTGTCTGTTATGTATTGCACAGAATACGTAATTCCGCCCATTTCTTCTTCAACCAAAACTTTTACAATTCGCGCCGAAGAGAATTTATTAGTAGCCAGAATTTCTGGTATGTGCTTTTCTTGCATCCATTTTAACCATTGGTCATGAACGCTTTCGTGTATGTTTGTGGTAACGTTGTAAATAATCATTTTTTCTAAGGTTCTGAGATGCTTAGATTCTAAGGTTCTGAGTTTTTCCTCTTGCCTCTTAAATCTTTTCAAATCATCATTTTACTAATTTTTATTCTTGGAATTTGGAATTTAAAATATTGGAATTTATAAATTCTTATCCCCTCTTAACTCGCGGTATTTTTTTCTGGCATCGACAAAGTAAATACTGTCTTGATGATTAAAAATTACCTTTTCATATAAAGGCTTTGCCTTTTCTGGATCTTTTAGTTCGTCGTTGTAAATTTCGGCTGAGAAAAATAGCGCTTCATCAACATAAATTCCGTCGCTGTGATTGTCTATAATCTGCTGGTATTGACTTAAAGCCGAAGCAAAATCTTTCTGGCTTTCGTAAACTTTTCCTAAACGCAATAATGTTACGGCTTCTATTTCCTGACCTTTATAGGTTTTTAAAATATTCTGAAACTGTGCAATCGCTTCTTGTTTTTTATTCTGATAAATTAAAAAATCTCCTTTTGCAAATTGTTTCAGTGCCACTTGAGTCGAATCTGCTGCGGTATTATCATTAATTAAAAGAAAATATTCTAAAGCATCGTTTGCAATTAACTGCGTATTGGCTGCTTTTAATTCTTTAAACTGTTTATTCGCCCATTCGAAATCGCCTTTGTAATAACTTGTTTTAGCCGCTTTCAAACTCGCTTCGTGCGCCATTACATCATTCTTTAAATCCAATTGAATCTGCGAATAGTAAATAAGTGCCTGATTGTACTTTTCTTCTAAAAGCAGAATATCAGCGAGCTCCATTTTAGCGTCTGCCTTTTGATATTCATTTAAATTTAATTCTAAAGCTTTTTTGACAACTGCCTTTCCTTCTTCTGTCTTTTTCAAATTAAAGGCCAGAAAATGGGCTTGAATGATTTGCAAAGATAAGGTAAAAGGACTGATTTCGTAAGTTGCCAATAATTGCTGCAATTCTTGATTGATGGCTGGATAATCTTTTTCCTGCGCTTTATCGATCTTAATTTGCATTAAATAGGCATTACACTGAATCAGTAAATCACGATCTTTTGTGTTTTGGAGAATAAAATTCAGAATTTCCTCAGCCGTATCGGTGTCTCCTTCATTCATCGCAAACTGACTCAAATTGACGATACTCATCAACGATTCTGGTTCGCGTTTGTAAATGGCTTTTTCCTGAATAAAGGCTTTTCCAAATTCCTTTTGCTGCACATAAAACCAGCTCAAATAATGATTCCAAAAAACATCCTGATCTTTCTGGGTTTTCAAGATTAAGGCTTTTCGCATTGCATCTTTAAAAGCCGTATTATCGGTTTCGCCATTCATGAATCGCGACAGTTGCGTCTGAATCAAATTGGTATTCTGTGGATTTGTAAAAGATTCTGTCAATAACAAATCAATCATTAAATCGGTTTTACCTAACTGTCCATACAACATTCCGATCTGAAAATTGAAATTGAAGTTTGGCTGAATCTGCATTGCAGTCTGATACGCTTTTAAAGCATATTCTAATAATACTTTTTTCTCAAACGAACTCGCAACTCCATACACATCGTTTGGATTTACCTTTATTTTTTCGATCGCCTGTTCGTAGTAATTTTTAGCTTTCGAATCATTTTTCTGTAACTGAAAATTATATCCCAATTCAACCAAAAACACACCTTGTTTGTAACGATTGTAACGATCTTGAATAGCTTTTTCGGCGTTAGCAAACTGTTGCAATTGCTGATAGCAATCTACAGTTCGTAAAAAATACTGCGTATTGGATGGCGCGCTTCTTAAAAGCTCTTCATAACTGATCTTAGCTTTATCAAAATCACCTTTGTCATAATAATACTGAGCCAGCTGCTCGTTTTGACCAAACGCCAAACCAGAACATAATAAAACGATTCCGATCAATATGTTTCTCATACTGCCTTTTTATTTAGTTTTTCAGTCGCAGTCGCGGTTTTCAGTCATACCTAAACTGCAAACCGGAACTTTTTTAGTTTTTAGGTAACTGTAAACTGTCACTGTATACTGAGACTTTCTTAGTTTTCCAAAAAATCAATCCTAAACCAATTAAAATAAACGGGATGCTTAAAATTTGTCCCATATTAATCAGCATATTGTTCTCAAAAGCTTCTTGATTTTCCTTGAAAAATTCAATTATAAAACGAGCTGTGAATAATAAAGTTAAGAAAGTTCCAAAGATTAATCCTTGTGCATTTCTAATTTTTTCTGATTTGTACATATAAAACAGAATTCCAAAAATCAACAAATAAGCAAAAGCTTCATATAATTGTGTTGGATGTCTCGGGATTAGATCGTCTCTTTCAAAAACAACTCCCCAATTTCCGTTGGTTGGTTTTCCGTAGATTTCAGAATTCATAAAATTCCCCATTCTGATAAAAGTACCCGTTACAGGAACAGCAACTGCCATTTTATCTAAAAGTCCTAAAAACTGAACTTTATATTTTCGGCAGTACAAAATCATTGCCGTTATAACTCCGATCGATCCTCCGTGACTTGCCAAACCTTGGTAACCCACAAATTGATAAACTCCTTTTATTTTCTGAATCGGTAAAAGAATTTCTATCGGATGTTTCAAGAAATACTCCGGTTCGTAAAAGAAACAATGTCCAAGTCTAGCGCCTAAAACGGTTCCGACAATTACATAAATCAATAAAGTATCGAGATTATCTAGCGAAAGATTTTCTTTCTTATAAATATTTCTAACAATGTAGAAACCTAAAAGAATTCCGCAGGCAAAAAGAGCTCCGTAATATTTTAAAGGAAAACTATCTGTAATCCAGAAAATAACAGGATCTACGTTCCAGTTTAAAATTCCATTCATCATGCTCCGTTTTTTAATTTCTATAAATTAAGAAAACCTAACAGGTTTTAAAACCTGTTAGGTTTGTATCTTAAAAACTATCTTTTTTTAGTTTATAATATCAAATCCGCAGTAAGGACGTAAAACTTCTGGTATTACAATTCCTTCTGGAGTTTGGTAATTTTCTATAATTCCAGCCAAAACTCTAGGAAGCGCTAATGAACTTCCGTTAAGTGTGTGCGCCAATTGATTTTTTCCGTCTTTGTCTTTAAAACGTAGTTTCAAGCGATTTGCCTGGAACGTTTCAAAGTTAGAAACAGAACTGATTTCTAACCAACGATCTTGCGCTGTAGAAAATACTTCAAAATCGTAAGTCAAAGCCGATGTGAATCCCATATCTCCTCCGCAAAGACGTAAAACTCTGTAAGGCAATTTTAATTCTTTTAAAATATCTTTTACATGTTCTACCATTCCGTCTAAAGCTGCGTAAGAATTATCAGGATGCTCCACACGCACAATTTCAACTTTATCAAATTGGTGCAAACGGTTTAAACCGCGAACGTGTGCTCCGTAAGAACCAGCTTCACGACGAAAACATGGCGTATAGGCCGTATGCAAAACTGGCAAATCACTTTCGTTTAAAATAACATCGCGGAATAAATTCGTAACTGGAACCTCAGCCGTTGGAATCAAATATAAATCATCGATTGTAGAATGATACATTTGTCCTTCTTTGTCTGGTAATTGTCCCGTTCCAAAACCTGAAGCTTCGTTTACCAAATGAGGCACCTGGACTTCGTTGTATCCTGCAGCTGTATTCTTGTCTAAGAAATAATTGATCAAAGCACGTTGCAGCTTTGCTCCTTTTCCTTTGTAAACAGGGAATCCTGCTCCAGTAATTTTTACACCCAATTCAAAATCGATAATATCGTATTTCTTTACCAATTCCCAGTGCGGTTGTGCGCCTTCATGCAAAACTGGAATATCTCCTTCTTGAAAAACATTCAAATTGTCATCTGGCGTTTTTCCTTCAGGAACAATATCTGCCGGAAGGTTGGGTAAAGTGTATAATTTATTGGTTAACTCAACAGCCAAAGCTTCTGCTTTTTCGCTCAGTTCTTTACTTTTCTCTTTTAGTGAAACTGTTTTTTCTTTTAAGATTGCGGCTTTCGCTTTCTCTCCAGCTTTCATCAATTCACCAATATCTTTGGACAATTTATTAGATTCTGATAAAGTATTGTCTAATTCCACCTGTGCAGCACGACGATTTTCGTCTAATTGAACCACCTCTTCAACAACGCTTTTAGCATCGATATTTCGCTTTGCTAAAGCCTTGATTACTTTCTCTTGATTTTCTCTAATAAATGCAATTTGTAACATAGCTTGATTTTTATAACTATTGTATTTTTTATAACGGAAGCAAATTTAAGGAAATGTTTGTTAACAATAGGTCAAAGTTTTGCAGTAAAACCGAAATCTCCTATAAACAACAAAAGCACTATAAAAGTGCCCTTGATGTTATTTCGCTTTTTTTGAATTTTACTCCAGAAAACGATGTCTGTCGTCTCTGTGAAAAGCGTATTCTCTTCCGTTATACTTAATCTTCTCTAATTCTTTTTTAATTTTCAGATCACTTTTTTCTGCGATTCCGTTTTCAGCATCACTTTCGAACGCTTCTTCATAAGAAAAGTTTTTGGTTATGATCAAATCAAAATAACCATTCGTTTTATGATCCGAAAAGCTCATACCGGTTTCTAGAGTTTCTACTTGAAAAGTCCCGCTTCCGTTAGAATCGCCATTCGTTAATCGAATTGGATATTCGTATAAGACCTTTTTAATTTCATTGTCAGCCAAAGTAACCAATGTGAATTTCTTCTCCGAATACAAAACAATTCTACTGCTTGCACTCGCTTCTGTATAAAAGGCAATTGCTGGAGTATTTTCGTTTAAAAAAACAAGTTCTTTCAAAATATGCGATTTTGAAAACTGAATGGCTTCATTATCATAATAACCTAGATTCTCATCAAATTCTTCGGCAATTATGCTTCCGTCTTCCCGATTCACAAATAAGTATTTACGCTGAAAATAATTTCCCATTTCTTCTTCATCTGGAGATTTCAACACTTTTTTATCGTGCGCAACAGTTGTCAGGACAAAAAAAGTGGTTTGATTATCAAAATTGATGGAACTCGATTCGGCAATTTTAATATCTGAATATTTGATTTTTAAGTTTGATGCTACTATGGAGAGCAACTTCAGATTCATTTCTTTAGAATCTTCGATCTCATCCAGATTTTTAAAAATGAGTTTTTTTATTGGTTTTTTATTAAGACCAAGATGAGCTTGTGTTTCCGAAAGGAGTTCCTGATACTCAACCTCGGCATCGTTTGGAACCTTTTCATTTTTCCCGCAAGAAAACAAAAACATCAAAACGGTGCTTAAAAGAATCGTTTTTTTCATAGACTTAGGTTTGTTAGAAATTTTAGGGCATTTCAAATATATAATTTTCTTACAAACCACCGCAAAAAAAATAAAAACTTAATCTCTCTTAATTTCGTGTCCTATAAACTCTTCCAGTGTTGCAAACATTTCTTCTACCGAAAGCACTTCTGTATCGGGATGCGATTTTAAGAATGCAGCATTCAATTCAACCAAATTTTCATCCAATTCAAAATAAGCATTGTTGTTTAGTAAATCTTTGAAAGCATTTAGAGTATCGTATTTCTCTTTTAGAAATTTCCCTAATTTGATCGTACTCTGCAAACGCAGCTTACGGCATTGCTCTTTAAACAATTCCAAATGTTTTTCTGCTCCAATTAAAGCTAAACCTTCTTCTATTAATTCGTTCAATTCTTTATTCCACCCCGAATCATAAACGAACTTAGAAAAATTTCCTTCCGTATATTTTGAAGCGTAAAAATCTAAATAATAACTCATTAAAGCATCTTCGTGAATTAAATCGTCGTCTATCTTTTCTTCGCGCATTAAATTGATTACTGAAATATTCGAATTGACAACGTCTTGCGGATTTTCACTATTCGCTGCAGTTTCTGAAATTATGATTTTACCGAATTCCATTTGAGTTTTTGTTTAAAAGATTGTGATGCAAAGTTGGGAGAAATAATAATATAAATTACATTTTTTTGCATGTTTCTAGCTCATTGAGCTTTAATTTCGTCATTCCTAAATAGAAAAACTGTATTTTAGCATTATCTAAAGCTCTTCCGCCAATTAAAAACTTCCAAATAAATACATCGCAAAAATGTATCATTTAGACCACTCCATAGATTTGAAATGAAAAAGATAATATCGACTCTTATTAGTTCTTTTGGAAATGATGACAGAACTAATTTTAATAAAACATTTACTTATCTGGAAGAAGTTGGAAAAATACTGCCTCAGTCCAAAATTTGTTTCGATCTTTTAAAAAAGTTGAATTTTCAAACTACAGATTCAGAATCATACTCTTTAATAACAGCTTTACATAAAATACAATATCCATCAAACCCCACCGATCATTTTTATTTCTTTTTTCCAATAGTAAGCCATATTCTTTACTATAAACCTTTATATGAAAAAGAAATTTTAAAATATTTAATAGGTCCAAACTTTGCGAACGGCACATCGGAAGTCGAAGAAATGATAGAGGTCATTAATGGCGCCATGAAGTATAAATTAAACGAAAATCAAAACTACCTCAGCAAAGAAAGCCAAGATTGGATTACCAACGAATTGCCAAAATTGAAAAATGAAGTACAACGCGAAATAGATATTTGCTGGAAAGAACTTGAAGACTAAATTTTATGGCGATAAACTTGGATCAGAATGATGGTAAAGTCGTTGAATTTTGGCATGAAAGCGGAGAACTTTATTACACAAATAAGTCGTTTCAAACTTATATAAGAAAACAAATGCTAATAGATGAGAACGGTATGAAGTAAAATAAAACCTTTTGCATCACATTTATTTGTTATTGAGCACAATCTTTCTTCAAATTTAGCGTTATCTTTATCTAATAAAAGATGCAGATAAAACTAAACACCTTTTACGCAACTATTTGAACAAAAATGCATCTGTTTATATAGAGAAGGCTTAATACAAAAAGTCTTTGCAACCAAAACCAAAACCATGAAAAGGATTATCCTAATATTTAGCATATTGCTAGCTTTAACGAGTTGCGAGAACGATGATTTGCCAAATTCTGATGTGCAATATTCGTTGATTGCTAAAGGAGATTCTTTTCCAAATGATGAAAGTCTTGCGCCAATACATTTAATTATTAAAGACCAAAAAGCTTGGGATAAACTAATTGCAGAAATGAATGTTTCTACCAATTTGTCTAAAGATTTTAAAGAAATTAATATTGATTTTAGCAAATATCAAGTTATTGCTGTTATAGATAAAACTCAAAATACAGAAGGCCATTCGATCGATATTGTTGAAATTACCGAAAATCGAAATACCATAATTGTAAAAGTAGAAAGACTAAAAAGCGGCAATAGCACTTTAAAACTATCAAGACCTTACGACATTATCAAAACAGATAAGACAGACAAAAAGGTTATTTTTGAGCAATAATCTTTATTAAATTCCCTTATTCTCTACCAGCAAATTTTTCAATTCATTGGTTTTTAAATAAGCGGCAAAACGTCCAGATAGCAATAGCATTTCTTTTTCTTCTGGGGTTGTTTTTAGTTTGGTTTCAACATGCGAAGCATATTCATAAAGCATTAAAAGTTTACCTGCGTCAAAATCTTTAAATTTTTCCTTATCCAAGCTAGAAAGAATAGGTTCGCCGTATTTATCTTTCTTAAAACTACCTGCACCAAATTTTGCAATCAATTCTGCTTTAAAATTACCATAAAGTTTCAGCCAATTTCCAGCATCATCATCGGTTTCTTTTAATTGCGCGACTAAATCTTCATAAACTTGATCTTTTTTTAAGGTTAATAAATAATCACGCAAAGTCGTAAAACCAATAACTTGATAATTTGAAGTCGGAATTTTATATTTTTCCAGCACATTTTCGACATCTTTTTCAAAAGTCATGTATCTGGTTTGAACCGTATATAAAGAAGCTGTTTCCAGCAAAGAAAGCAATCCGATTTTACCATCGTTTATAAAAGGCGCTTTCTTTCCTTGCCCTAAACAATCGATAAAAAGTGCTTTTTTGTTTTTGTCTTTAACTTTAGAATCATTGTGAAGCAGTTCTATCAAAGTTTCGTAACCCATATTATCAGAAGCGCCACCATCAATCACACATAAAATTTTATCTTGATTTTTGATTCCGAATTTCGTTTTAGGAAGAACTCCAGGAAAAGCCGAACTAGCCGTAATCGCATAAGTTAGTGGAAAATCATATCCATTATTGATATGATTTTCGTCAAGCGAAAGTGAAGCTTTATTTGGAGCCAAAGACGAATTGATTTTTAAGGCTCGAATAATATGTGGCATAAACGGAAAGCGTTCTCCATTGTTATAAGCCGTTCCATTGGCCACCATAATGGGCAACTGCGGATTGAGTTTGCTATCTTTCGGAATAAAGAAATCCGACAAAAGCATTTGAGTCTTAAACTTATTCTGATTTTCTGGATTGGCGCTATCGTATTGCAAAACTTCCAGATCAAGACGCTGCGCCATCGAGACTTTTTCTCCTTTTTCGTTTCTGCCATTATTTAAAAGAGAAAAAATAGTAGCCGATTTATTGACATCCGATTTGAAAGCATCGGCTTTTGAAAAATAAAATTCGTTAAAGGAACAATTATCATATTGCAATCTATTTTTCAGAATTGTCAAGTAATATCCCGCCGAATAGCATCCGCCAGAAACAGTCGAAAAATAATCGATTTCATTTAGAAAATTACGACTCGAATTGCCTTCTTGAATTTCTTCTAGCCCCAAAAGAATACCCATGCTAAAAAAACTGCGCTCTTGATCCACCGCCAGATATAGCAACTCCCAAAGCAATATTAGGATTTTGGATTCGGTTGTCGCGATCTTGAACCGATTTGTATTCGTTTAAATTGACTGCAGGAATCGAATTGTAGTTAATCTCAGAAAAAAGATTAATCTTATTTTGAGCCATCCCTTCATTTATTAGAAAAAGAAAAAAGAATCCTATCGAAAGCTTTTTAAATATCATAAAAACGAAAATATTGTTTGGAAGGTTTAAAATTAACTGAATTAATTCAAAATGAAATCTTTGCCTAGTATTTTTTAACTTTTCCCTTATTTTTATTTTGACGATATTGCTCAAATAAATTTCAAACTATAAAAATCATGGAATTAGAAAAGGGACCAATTTTTCAGGATAATAACTTTGTTTTTACCGAATTTAATGGTTTAAAATTACTAGAACTAGTAGTTTGTGAAATTCCAGAAACAAAAGAACCTCTAATTGTTTATATAAAAATCGAAAATCATAATTTTTATCAATATTTTCTTGATGCTGGAATAGGATTCTGGCAAAACTGGAACATAATTGACAAAGATGAAGATGACTCCTATAATTATATTGACAAAACCCATGAATTTGATCTTTTTGGAAAGATAATTTCTAAAATCTGGTGTGAACCTCAAAAAAATAATAGTCAAATAATTATTGCTTTTGAAGAAGGGAAAAAACTAATATTAAGAACAGTAAACCCTGATATTTTTGATTCAGAGTGCGAACTTATTTTAATAAAATAAAAAAGCTATATCATAAAGAAATATAGCATCTTACTTTTAAGTTCTTGTCTATTCTTTTGATTTCGAAAGCAAATTATTAATCAAAAAGTAATGCTAAAATAACCATGAAAAACAAAACGTGTCTATGAAATACAAGAATAAACCGTAATTTTATTCCATTAAGAATCGGTTTAGATTCAAAATAGGAAAATATGAGCGGAAGAAAAGCATTAGAATATTACGTTTTAGACGTATTCTCAAACGAAAGCTACAAAGGAAATCCACTTTCGGTTGTTTTTACAGATGGAAATTTAAAATTAGAAACTTATCAAGATATTTCTAGAGAATTTCGCTATTCTGAAACCTCATTTGTCTATTATTCTACAAGAGAAAAAGCACTTGTAGTTCGTTCATTTACGCCAACCGGAATTGAAATCGATGGCGCAGGGCACAATTTATTGGGCGCAGTGTGCGGAGCTCTTCTAAAAGGAATTCCCATTTTTGAGGAGCAAAATGAAAGCGAACCGTTTGTAATTATGAACCATTCGGCAATTCCAGTATCAGTAAGTTTCGATTTGGATAATTATTCACCAGTTGTTCAAATGCATCAAAAATCGGCAGTTATAAAAAGCGAAATTCCAACTTATAGAATTGCGGTGGCACTGGGCTTAAAGATTGAAGATTTGGATGTAAATTCTTTTGTTCCAACAATAGTTAAAACAGAAGTTGCGCATACAATGGTTCCTATAAAAAACAGTCAGATATTGAACAGCTTTGTTCCAGACAACCAGCTTTTAATTCAGATCTCAAAAGAATATAATTTTGAAGGCTTTTATTGTTTCGCTCCAGCAGAGGAAGGTCAGGAACATATAGTTGAAACAAGGTTTTTTAATCCGATAATCGGAATAAATGAAGACCCAGCAACGGGAACAGCCGCTGGCCCTTTAATTGGTTTTTTAACGCAAAAGAAATTTACTAAACCCGATAAAGAGTATAAAATTCTTCAAGGTGTTAAACTAAAGCAGCCCTCAATGATTGAAGTCATGAATCGTGACGAAGATATTTTGGTGGGAGGTTCTTCGATTATTACTATGAAAGGAGAACTTTATATATAATTATTTAAAAACCACAAAACGTAATCTTTTTATTACTTTTGCGGTTTACAGAATATTTTATATCATGAATCCAAAAGATCTCATAACTACAAGTATCGAAAAAACTTTACTCGAGCCTTTAACTCAAACTGGATTTACTTTTTCAAAAAGTACTTTAACTTTTAAAAGAAAGGTTGATGAATTTGTCCAAACGATTCATTTTCAGCCAAACAGACATAACCAAGAAAATGTGTCTGCAGAGTTTTGGATCTTTTTTGGAGTTTCGTCGAAGAAATATTTAAAATGGCATCTAAATGAATTTGGAGAAAATGCCATAAATGACAATTTAGGAGGAGCAATGGATTGGAATATTAGAGATTGGGAATTTCCAGTCATCAATGGTAAAAAAGAATCTCATTTTGAAATCATAAATGAAAAAGAAAGAGAGAATGTACTTCAAAAACTAAAAAATAATGTTTTAAATATAGGAGTTCCATTTTTAGATAATCTTTCAAATTGGGAAAATGCTGCATATAAATTGATTGAAGAAAAATGGTTTCATTATAAGGCTTGTGATTTTTTCTTAATTGCAGGAAATAAGGAAAAAGCACTGCGGGTATTACATCAAGGAATTGATTATTGGGATAAAAATCCAAAAGCATCTTTTCCAGACGATAAAGAGAAAATTCAAATTCGGTTAGATAAGTTTTTTAGAAAATTGTCTAGTCCTGAAAAAGTGATACAGGATTAATAAAAAATAAAAATACAATTTTAGACAGTAGTAAACTCATGTTT
>NZ_JBYUVT010000010.1:0-186353 GCF_058135255.1 Flavobacterium sp. LK-23 | reverse complement strand
ATTTCTCATCGCAACAAAATTTATTAAAGTTAAATTTTGTTACCGAATTATCTAACCTTTACAGAAATGACAAACTGTACTTTTTAATTCTTAATTTTTAATTATCAATTAATACTTAAACTTCTTCAAACTACTTTCCAATTCATTCTTCGAACCGCTGAAAGGCGTCAAATAAAAACTATACTCGTAATTTCCAGATTTAATCTGATATTGTTCTAATGGCTGTGCTACAATCGTCCAGCTATCATTTCCTCCTACTCCCATTTGGATTAAATCGATGTTTAGTGTTAAGAATCCTGGATCTTTCAAATCGTATGTATGACCAGATGTGCTTAAGTTTTCCTGTGTATACGGCCATGCGCTCATACTTAAAACTTTGGTATCGTTAACTACTAAAAATCCATTGTTTTTTTGTGGAGTGCTTAATGCCATCCACCTTACATCACATCGGTTTCCGTTTTCTTGCGGTTTTGGATAATGTTCGATAAAATCATTTATTGGAAGCGAATATTTCCCAACAAACGAACCAAAACTTCTGTCACTGTAATTTTCCAGTTCGCCTTTTCCGTACCATGAAATCTGGTCGAAACTTCTTTTAACTCCCATCTGCATTCCGATTTTTGGAATGTTTGGTAGTTTGTCTGAGGCTTTTAAGCTGTAATCTACTTTTATTAATCCGTTTGGTAAAATATTATAAACTACGTTTACACTTGCACTATCTTTTATAACTTCATAATCACTTGTTATTTTAATTTCCGAAGCCGATTTGTCAATTGAAATGTTAACCAATTTTGGTTTTGCTTTGTACCATTGTTTCAACAGCTTTTGCGATTTCCAACCACGTTTATCATTGTCTGTAAGCGGTCTTACAAAGTTTGGCAATAGCGGTGCAAAAACTTGTTCTTCTCCGTTAAAAATATAAGAACTCAAAGCTCCGTTTGCTTTTCCAATCGTAATATCAAAAGTTTTTCCTTTGATTTTGAAATCTGAATCTGATTCAGAAACGTTTAAATTTTCTTTCTTAGATTCTGGAGAAATCACTTCTTTCTTTTTCAATATAAACTGATCTTCCGCGACAGCGTAACCTTTTGAAGCCCACAATTCATCTTTCGAAAGCTGGAATTCTATATTTAAAATATATTCGGCTTCAGCTTTCATTTTTGGAAGATAAAAACTGATATCTAAGGTTGTTGATTGTCCTGCTTCTACTTTTAATGGTTTTAAAATCTGAGTTTTGATTACGTTTCCGTTTTCCAACACTTTTAAAACCGGAATATAACCTTCTAATGATTTAACCGACTGACGATTTTTAATTTCTAATTGACTTCCGTTTAAAGTCGAAATCGCTGGCTGATACACCCATTTGTTTTCAAAAATAGATCCTTTTGGTTTTCCGTTAGAATCTACAATTCCTTTTGTATTGAAGTTTCCATCGTGGTATTTTTCGCCAAAATCTCCTCCATGAGCAAAATAATTCTGACCTGATCTGGAATCAAATTTTAAGATTCCCTGATCTTTAAATTCCCAGATACACCCGCCAATAACTCTTGGAAGCGAACGGAATTCATCCCATAATTCTTTTAAATTTCCAACTGAATTTCCCATCGCATGAGAATATTCAACGAAAATAATTGGTCGTGTATCTTTCTTTTGATCGACTAAAAATTTAGGAGTGAAAACGCCCGGATAAAAACGGCTGACCATATCAACATACGAATCATCCTGCGGATTTTCGAATCGATATGCATGATCGATTGTTTTTGGATATCCCGGATCAAGCGGATCAATGTAACCGTCTAATTTGGCATTTCCCTGCGCTGGTTCGTAATGCACAGGACGTGTGATATCAAAATCGTGAACCCAACCCGACATTGCAGCATGATTCGGGCCTTTTCCGCCTTCGTTACCTAAACTCCACATTACGACAGATGGATGGTTTTTATCTCTTTCGACCATTCGGATCATTCTTTCCATATAAGCATTTGTCCAAAGCGGATCGTTGCTTAATTTTCCGCCAATTCCGTGAGTTTCTTGATTCGCTTCATCCATTACCATGATTCCGTATTGATCGCATAATTCGTAGAAATACGGATCGTTTGGATAATGGCTAGTACGTATAAAGTTGAAATTGAACTTTTTAATCGTGGTGATATCTTGTTTTATATCTTCTCTTGTAACGGCTTTTCCTCTTGTCGGATGATGATCGTGACGATTTACGCCATATACATAGGTTTCTTTTCCGTTGATGAGCATTTTTCCGTTCTCCTTGGAGAATTCAATCGAACGGAAACCTACTTTACAGCTTTTGGCTTCTGTAACATTTCCGTTTTTGTCTTTTATCGAAATGACCATCGTGTATAAATTTGGCTCTTCTGAACTCCATTTCTTTGGATTTTTAATGGTTTCCTGAAAGAATCCGAAGCGAACATTATCCAAACGGGGATAACTTTCGTTAATCAAATCGATTACAGGTCTTTGAAGCGGTTCTTTGAACATAGCAGTATTATTTGCATCGTACAACTGAACATGCATAGTATAATCTTTGATTTTTGCTCCAGTCAGATTCTCCACTTTTGGACGCAATTTGAAAATAGCATCTTTGTATTCTTTGTCTAATTTGGTTTGAATAAAGAAATCCTGAATACGCAGTTTTGGCTCAGCCATAATGAAAACTTCACGCTGGATTCCGCTCATACGCCAATGATCCTGATCTTCTAAATAAGAACCATCTGTCCAACGGATTACACGAACAGAAACTACATTTTCTCCCGCTTTTAAATAAGGTGTAATATCAAATTCTGATGGCAGAAAACTGTCTTCGCCATAACCTAAAAATTCTCCATTTAACCAAACCTCAAAACCTGAACTTACAGCTCCGAAATGTAAAGTAACGGTCATATCTTTCCAGTTTTCTGGAACCGTAAAACTTCTTTGGTAAGAACCAACTCCGTTATAATCTTTAGGTATATAAGGTGGATTTATTGGTCTAAACGGATAAACAGCACTTTTGTAAATTGGATTGTCATAACCTTTCATTTCCCAATTTGATGGTACTTCGATTTTATCCCAGCCTGAAACGGTATTTTTATAGAAATCTTTTGAAGCTTCTTTTAAATTTACAGCATATTTAAAATCCCAATCGCCATTTAACATTTGGATTCTACTTTTGGTTCTGTCGCCTTTTAAAGCGTCTTCAACACTTGCGTATGAATAAGCAGTCGCTCTCGATGGCTGTCTGTTGATGCTTGTAATTGTTGGATCTTCCCACGGTGCAAACTGATATTTTTTATGTAATTCTGGAATTCCCGCTGGTTCTCCAGTTACGGATTGGGCATTCCCTAAAACGGGAAGTATTAAGACAAAAGTATTAAGTATTAAGACAGATGTACGCAGACAATCTGAATTTAAAAATGGTTTCAAAAACCCTTCATTAAAAAAACGTTCAACAAAATGGATTATATTTTTTTTACTTAATTTCAAAACTTACAATTTAATCTTAATACTTAATTCTCTATACTTAATTCTTCTTTACCTTTTTCTCCGGCGGTGCCACAAAATTCAATTTGCTTTTTCCTAAATCTTTAGACGTTGCAATTGCAATTCCTCTTTGTTCTGCTTTGTTAACAGCACAATAAAAATGATAGACAATGCCATCATGTTTTACAACAAATGATTTGTGTGCAAACATATCATCATAAGGTTCAGATGATTTAACTAAATCTTCGCCTTTCCAATCTGTCCAGTTTACTAAATCATTCGAAACTGCAAAACGGTTAAATGCACCTTGATTCCAACCCGTCCAGAAAGCTCCAAAATAGAACATTACCCAAGTATCATTAATTCGCTGAATATAAGCATCGCCTGAGATTCCTTTATGATGATTGACTAAAGGTTTGTCGCCATAACGCTTCCATGTTTTCATATCGTTTGATACTGCCATCGCAATGCGCTCTGCTCCTTTAGCAGGATTTATACTATCGCCACGGGCGTTATAATACATGATAAAATTATGTCCCGTCACTTTATCCTTATCACGAATCACACTGTTTTTGTACATCGTATTATTGTCCCACCATTTGGCATCTTTGTCTTTTGGAGTTAAAACAGGATTTTCTAATCTTTGAAATTCGTGCGGTTTTGTTGGCGCTTCTTTGGTATACGCCATTCCGATTGATAAAACGCCCGCTTCATAACCTTTACTGTCTCCGCCAAAATAACTCATCCAGTATTTGTCATCGTACTTTTCCCATTCGTAACTTCCGCCCCAAGTTGGATCTTGCAGCGAAATATATCCTGCTTTTTGGTTCACGTCCCAATGTTTTTCGTTTTCTGAAAATGACATTACTTTTCCTAGATATTTCCAGTCCAGAAGATTATCGCTTTCTGCAAGCCAAGTTTCATAACCTCTTCCATCATAAATTAAATACGTCATGTACCATTTACCGTCTTTTCTAAATACACTCGGACAATCCATTTTGTATGAGTTATCGGTTGGAACCATTACCAAACCATATTTATAAGGCGTTTTGATTTCTTCGTAAATCTCCTGCATTACGCTCTCGGTAATTTCTCTTTTCTTGTATTTGGTTGCACAGCTTGTTATGGCAAGTGCTGAAATGGTTAGGATTAGATATTTAATTTTCATTTTTATGTTTTTTTTGCCACTAAGGCGCTAAGGCTCTAAGTTTTTTTTGTTTTCGAAAGATTTAATCTCGCAAAGTCGCAGAGTCGCAAAGTTCTATTTTCTATACTCTATTTTCTATTTTCTAAAATCTTGCTTCTTGCATCTTTCTTCTTCCCACTCTCTTCTATTTCTTCAACTCTTTTAATTTAGAATCCATCACATCTTTGTTCAGTTTTACTTTTACCATTCCTGTTGGATGAAATCTTCTTTTCAAATCGATTGCATTATACACGATTGTGTAAACATCACTTCCTTCTGGAATTAAGCACAAAGGTGTTCTCATAATATCCCACCATTTATCAACTTTGGTTTCGATTGGTAAATAATGTGCTTCTGCCCAATTAACGCCGTCTGCTGATAACGAATACGCAATCATATTTGGTAAATGATGCCCCCAACCGTCTGGACCTCCGTCAAAAATAGCAATGTACATACCGTTTGGTAATTGACTTACAATTGGATTTTCTACAAACTGCGGATGCATGGTTTTAATGGGTTCCAAACCTTTGTTCATTCTCAACCAAGGACCTTCTAAACTTTTGGATTCGGCTAAAGCCACAAACCAGCCTTTTCCTGATTTCTTCGGATAATCTGCCCAAGAATTAAACGGATAAGCGCCGCTGTAAAAGCCGAAGTATTTATCGCCCACTTGGTATGGAAAAAATGACGCAACACCCTGACGTCCTTCCCAAGGCTGAGAATCCAATCCAGGTTCCATAATGATTCCCATATCTTTATAAGGTCCGCCGATTCCATTGATTCCGTCTACAGTTGATTCACAACGCCAAATTCTTCCGAATGAATGATTTGGTTCAATTTCTTTACTTACCGTATACGCCAAATAATAGCCGTACCATTTATTTGCTTTTTCATTAAAAACTGGCATGTAAGACCAAATTGCAGCACGACGATCATTCATCGGATTATCATCTTCGGTAACGGCGTAAGTTCCGCTTGCTTGATAAATTGTCGATTCTCTTTTCCAATGGATTGCATCTTTACTTGTCCAATGCCCGATTTTTGTTTTTACACGATCATAATAGTAATCAACACCTTTTTCTCCAGCTCTTTCGGTTGGAAACATATGATACGTATCGCCAACTTTTACCACACGTCCGCCTTCAAAACCGCCTTGAATGTCTTCTGTTCCAGACATTCCTTCGTCAATAACAGGTTTGTTTTCTCCGCCGATAATTTCGAAAAGTGGTTTTTCATCTGAAAATCCTTCAACGATAAAAGTTGGATTCCAGAGTTTTCCGTCTGGAAATTCTGCATTTCTTTTTTCTAATTTTTCAGAAGCTTTTACAACTCCTAAAACTGCAAATAATCCTTTTCCAAAATTTAATGTTTGTGTTCCTTTTGAAAATGAAATCGCATAAACATTTACAGGAGGTAAACCTGTAATTGTAGCTCCGTTTTCTAAAATTAATTTGGCATTTTGAAGTTTATCAGCTTGAAGATAATCTGAATTATTTTCTTGAAAAACTCCAATCAGAACCTGAACTTGTTCTTTAAATTTTAATTGTAATGGAGCATTATTTCCATTTTTATATTTTTCTAAAGGAAGTTCAATTCCTGTTAAGCCTTGCAATTCTGGAGCTAAACGAACGATATTGTGTTTGCTTCCTGAAAATACATGAGCATATTGTGTGGTTTTGAACGTTTTGTAATTGGATTTTACAATTTCAAATGATGCTGGTTTCCATGCGGTTGTTTGTCCTGTGGCTTGGATGCAAACGGTTAATAGCATTAAGAATGCTGTTTTTAATTTGAAGCTGTATTTTGTGTTTTTTGAAAACATTGGTTTTTTATTTTTTTATTGGCTTTTATTCTTTCTTATGCATTTCCCCCGATCTTGTAATTTCGACGTAAGGAGACCCGAGCGATAGCGAAAAGGCGAAGCAAATCTTCGTTTGCTGAGCACGCTTTGCAGATCAATCTTTGCGGAGCTACTTGCGAAGATTTCTCGTTCCTCGAAATGACAAACTGGACGTGATAATCTTTGTGGTTACGAGTGTAATCCCTCCTTTCAGTCGGAATGACAAACTAGACGTTACAAACTAGTGACTCATAACTCATAACTCATAACTTATAACTCACAAAGCCTTATAACTCACTTTATACTCCACATTAGGTTTTAAAATCAATTGATATTTATTTTTTGCTAATTCTGTAATTACTCCCGAGTTTGTTTTTGGCTTTGATAAACTTTCAAAAATCAATTTTCCTTCTCCTTCGCCTGCTTTTACTTTGATTTCTTTAGTGTTACAATACACGGCAACTTCTCCGTTTGGTGTTGGCACTTTTCCTTCCATCCATTTTAAACCTCCTAAATTTGGTTTAATTTCATATTCTGAATACCCTGGAGCAGTTGGTTTTACACCTAAATAATATTTTCCTAATAAATAAATCGGACTTGCACCCCAAGCGTGGCAAAGGCTTTTTCCGTAAGGACGTCCGTACATCGTTAAATGTTCCGTTCCTTTTTTGTTCGGATTGTATTCTTCCCAGAAAGAGGTTGCGCCCTCATTCAGCATTCCACCCCAATAATCTTTCATTTCTTTTAAAACGTAATCTTGTTCGCCCATCGCACACAACGCTTCCAACTCATAAAAACGCATATATGGTGTCGTGATTTGAAGAACATCTTTATTCAGTAGTACTTTATTTTTTACACTTTGTTTCTGTTCTTCATTAAAATAATTAAAGAAAATACCGAACATATTAGCATATCTGGTTACAATATTTTGGATTTTTCCATCGATACGCTGATGTTTCATGACGTTTTCCTTTTTATCCCAAAAAACATCAAATAAGTTCGTTTTTAAGTCAGTTCCTAATTTCTGATATTGTTTTTGATCTTCGGTTTTACCAGCAATTTCGGCACTTACCACCATAGCTTCTAAACTTCTTGCTAAAAGCATTTGCTCAAAACTCACTTCTCCTGTTTTTGGTAATCCGTCTGCCCAATCAATAAAAACCCAATCGCCTTCTAATGGTTCCAGGAATCCGTTTTTGTTTCTTCTTTCTAAACAGAAATCCATAAGCGATTTCATTCTTGGATAAAAAGTCTTGATGAATTTTGTATCGCCCGTATGCAAGTAGTAATCGTAAACACCTACAAACCAATACAGCGAATAATCCATTATAATATTTACGTGAGCCGTTACAGGATCTTTTCCGCGAAGGGCTAAAAGTGTTCTTTCTACTGAAGCCGAATCAAAGAATAAATAATAATTCATTAAATAACTTTGGTAAGCGTCGCCAGACCAAACCCAGCGGTCACGTTTAATTCCGTCTATAAAAAATTCACGAGAGGTTAAATGCATCGTATAAGCTGAGACATCCCAAATTTTATTCAATTGCTCATCCGATGATTTGAATGCCCCACGATAGTCTAATGGCAGATATTCATACAACATCGAAATAGAATCGTATTTTACACCTGCATCTGCTTGAACTTGAACATAACGGAATGCTTTCGAGCCATCATGTGTGTAAGTTTGAGACTGTTTTCCGTCAAAAGATAAATGATCTAAGGTTTCGCATTTAGCGGAATCCAAAGCTTCTTCACGAGATTCGCCATAATACAATGCTAGTTTGCCTTTTCCTTTTAAACCGTGAATTTTAATGTAACCAAAAGTTTCTTTTCCAAAATCTATCAATTGACCAGCTCCTATTTTTTCTGTTTTCTTTGCACTTAAAGGTTTTGTTGTTAATTTAAATTCTGAAGGTTTATTTTCTGGCGAATTAAAATTCCAAGAACCAACAGGAACCCAAGGCGTACCAGATTGTTGTGCTTTTCCAGTTTCATCAATCCAAAGTTTATCTTCGTTGGTTACTTTCCATGAAGCATCAGATTTAACATAATTACCTGCAATATAAATAGCTGGCAATACTTCCTGATTGTAAACTTTAAAAGAAATTTTGTGTTTTCCCGCAGGAACTTTAATCGATTTTGGCTGTCCGTAAATTTGAACGCCATCTAAAAGTAATTGAAAAGGTCCTTCTGAGAAGATTTTCACTTCATCTGGCTTTGGAATATCTACTTCTGTCTGAAAAGTGACCAAAGCATACGGACTGTAATATTGCCAAAGTGGCGGAAATACGGCTTCGCGTTCTGTACGTCTTACCTGCATTTTATTGCTTAACCAAACTTCAAAGTCACCTGGATACCAGATCCATGTGGCTTCTTTTGGTTTTTCTTGAGCAAATGACAGCGAACAAGAAAAAAGGGCAACAAAAAGAAGTAAAGTCTTAAAAATGGAAAAGCGGTTTAACATAGTAAGTTTATTTTTGGGACTAAAGATAAGTGTTATCTTCACATTTCACACCCTGCACTATCCTGCAATTTCATAAAAAAATAATACTTTTTGATAATTATTTAAGGTAAAAATTATGGAGTATCACTTTTTTAGTACTAAAAAAAATGATGTTAGAATTTTATGGGACACTGATGAGACGGATTCGCTATCGCGAAGACGCGGATGAAAACAGATTTATTTTTTTAACACATAGAAACATAGAATTACTTTGTCCATAAAAGGCGTTTCACTTTCATGAATACACATAGCTATGTGTTAATGACAAGTCATTTTTTATTCCCTATTTCGCTAAGTAAAAAAATCTATGTTTCTATGTGTTTAAAAAATCTGTCCAAATCCGCGTCTTCGCGATAGAGAATCTGTATTATCCGCGTTCTAATTTAGACTAACAATCTAAGCAATCATTCTCTCAGATTCATTCTCATCTTCTAAAATATAATTAGAAGGCGTTTTGCCCAAATGCTTTTTAAACATATAAATAAAGGCACTTGTAGTTTCGTACCCTAAATTGAAGGCTATTTCTTTGATCGATTGTTTTTCGCCCAAACGTTTTATGGCTTCTAATAATTTTAAACGTGTACGCCAATCGCTGAAATTCATTCCTAATTCTTTTATGAATAAACGGGATAAAGTTCTTGTACTCATAAAAGAAAGCTCGGCGTAATATTCAATCGTGTTTTTACTGGCAATATCTTCCATCAAAAGTTCAACTACTTTTTGAAGTCTTTCGTGATTGGTGGTTGGCAAGAAAGTGGCACTTGGTTCAATTAAGGCTAATTCATCCAAGAAAACAGAAATGATTCTTTTTTGTGGTGGAGTCAGATTTCCTTCGATTCCAAAAGAAATGATTTTAAAAACTAGCTGCTTTAAAAACATCGGAATATCAAACGAAAAACTATTTGTTGGCAATCCCTCCATTGCAGACGGATCAATAAAAACGCTGTAGTAATTAACGTCTTTCTGAAAAGTAACCTGATGCTCTACTCCCCCCGGAAGCCACAAACCCTGCAACGGATTCACAACCCAAATATGATTGCCCACTACAACGTTCATCACGCCACGAGTTGCATAAATCAACTGACCTCTTGGATGTGAATGGGAAATACACATTTCGTTGGTTACCATTTCGGTATAACCAATAACAGGAATCGATGGATCAAGTCTGTATCCATGTTCCTGCGCCATTCGATATGTCCGAATCTGGTTATTCATTGTCCAAATATAGCAATTCTGACATTAGTATTCTTTTAATCTTTGCAAAAAATAATACAGCTGTTGTTTTTGAACCTAATTTAAAAATCAAAAAATATCTCATGGACACTATTAAAGCAAATCCTGACATAGTTAAAAAAACCACTTATTCGATCTTATTTATCATTAGTTTTTCTCATTTAATTAATGATCTTTTACAGGCTGTTGTACCGTCAATTTATCCACTTTTAAAAGAAAATTTCAGTTTAAGTTTTACTCAAATTGGTATTATTACTTTGACGTACCAAATGGTTGCTTCTATTTTACAGCCGTTTGTGGGAATGTATACCGATAAAAACTCAAAACCATATTCACTGATTGTGGGAATGTGTTTCACAATGATTGGACTTTTCTTTGTTTCGATCGCTTCGAGTTTTGTCAACTTACTATTATCAGTAAGTTTAATCGGAATTGGTTCTTCGATTTTCCATCCTGAATCTTCACGTGTGGCGCATTTGGCTTCGGGCGGAAAAAGAGGTTTGGCACAGTCTATTTTTCAATTGGGAGGAAACGCTGGAAGTGCTATCGGACCTTTATTGGCTGCTTTTATCGTTATTCCGCATGGACAATCTTATATCGCTTGGTTTTGTATTATCGCGTTAGTTGGTGTTTTTGCTTTGTATAAAATTGCGATTTGGTACACGGCACATTTATCGGAAAGAAATGCTAATAAAGCTTCTCACCAAATCGAAACGCATCATTTGTCTAAAAACAGAGTAATTGCTTCGTTGATTATTCTTTTGGTTTTGATTTTCTCTAAATACTTCTACATGAGCAGTATTACGAGTTATTATACGTTCTTCCTTATAGATAAATTCCACATTACGATTCAGCAGTCACAAGTGTATTTATTCTTGTTCTCGGGTGCTGTTGCTGCAGGAACTTTGATTGGTGGGCCAATTGGAGATCGATACGGAAGAAAATATGTAATCTGGGTTTCTATTTTAGGCGTTGCTCCGTTTACTTTAATGTTGCCTTATGTTTCTTTATTCTGGGTTGGAACTTTATCTGTAATCATCGGATTGATTCTTTCTTCGGCATTCTCAGCGATTCTGGTTTATGCAACTGAATTATTGCCTGGGAAAGTTGGACTTGTAGCGGGTCTTTTCTTCGGATTTGCTTTCGGAATGGGCGGTTTAGGATCTGCTATTCTAGGAAAAATTGCCGATGCTACTAGTATTGAATATGTCTTTAAGATTTGTGCGTTTCTGCCTTTGATTGGAGTTATTACAGGATTTTTACCAAATCTTGAGAAGAAAATTAAAAACTAAAATATTGTACATATTAAAAACAAAAAAGCTCTAAAATATTTTAGAGCTTTTTTGTTTTACAATAACTTCTTATTTGAACTGTACTTTTCTTTTTCTTGAGAAGTCATTTCTTTAGAAAAAACTTCATCATTATATTTTACAGTGTACTTCTTATCGCTACGTAAATTTTGATATCCTTCTGCTGTATAAAAAACTGGCATCACAGATTTTTCAAGTATTTTAACCTTTTTGCCATCTATTCCTTCTACTTCTTCATCAGAGAAATAATAGACGTTGAATTTAAAAATATGATTGTTATCATTATCAACCACATTATCCATTACCCCCATTACAGAACCTGGGTAGATTTGATCATTAAGCCTTACAGAAAGTGATTTTTCATCAACACCAATATAAGATGCATTTGAACCGTCTGCATGGTCTACTATAATTTCTGTTCTAAAGATGGTATTCCCTTTATCTGCAACTGAAAATTTTCTTATCTCGGTTACTACACCTTTTCTCATCGCACATATAGTATCTTTCGTTTTAGAATATACGGCATAGTTCTTCCACATTTCAGGTTTTACATTAAACCTAAAAGACTCATATATTGCTACTTCTTTATTCTCTTTAAATGGAAGAAAGTACACAATAGAATTATCTAATTGCGGATTTATAGAACCTTTTTTATAACTATACGTATAGGAACAATAGATTGGTTTTTCTTTATCAATAGGATCTAATTTAAAAAGCGTTCCCGAATCTTGCGTTAAATTTAAATTGTAAGTTTTTCTAAACGCAGAAAGATCTTGAACATTTGTAGCACTTTCTAAATCAAACTCTACAAAATAATTTCCTAATACTGATTTAGTATAATTGTACTCTACACTATTGTCTCCTTTTTTTACACTAGTAATAAAAATCTTCTGATTCTGTGAAGAAATTTTATGAATAGAAATAAGAGATAAAATTAAAACCGCTACTATACTCTTTGACATAATTACATTTTTATCATTAAACATTGTTTAAAAAAGCGATACAAATGTAATACAAAAACTACAAAATATTTAAATTAAAGTAATCTTTTTACTATCTATTTTTAATTCCCATTAAAAAACAAATATAAAGCCAAAATCGTCAATCCCAACAAACCAAATAAAAGCTTTACCTTTTTACTAGTTTTAGGAATATCCGTTTCATCTGAAACATTCACTTCAGGATTTCTATCAGTTAAAGAAATAATAACCGCACTAATCATTAAAACCGCAAAAATGTAAAATGAAATCAATAAAAAGTGAGGCCAGGCTTGATATTTATCAGCCGGGAAAATCCATAAATATAAAACCCCAACAAACAAACTAAAAGCAGAACCCCAAGAAAGTGTTGCATTTACAGCTTTTTTGGTTGTTCGTTTCCAGAAAACACTTAGAAGAAACACAACTGATAACGAAGGCGCCAAGAAACCTAAAACGGCCTGAAAAATATTGAATAAATTCTGTCCTTTGATATTGTCAATCGCAACTGCAATCAGAATTGCAAAAACACATCCAGCAGCAATAGTTAAACGGCCAATTTTAATTTGATCCTGAATCGTCGCCGTCGGGTTAATTTTCTTCACATAAATATCATTGGTAAAAACGGTGCTTAAAGCGTTTAACGAAGAACCAATTGTTCCTACCAAAACCGCAATCATCACGCAGATTACCAAACCGTTCATTCCGCTTGGGAAAAGATTCGTAACCATTGTCATATAAGCCAAATCAGAATTGCTTCCTAATTCTGGATATAACGCATAACACAAAATTCCGGGAAGAATAAACAGCGGCAACGCCATTACTTTTAGCCATCCAATAAAGTTAACTCCTAATTGTCCTTGCTCCAGATTTTTCGCTCCTAAGACACTCTGAACCATAGATTGATCTGTACAGAAAAAAGCAACAGCTGCTACAGGATATCCTAACAAAATAGCAGGCCACGGATAATGCGCATCATCTGAAGGGCGAACTAAGTTCCAGAAGTTTGAAGGTGTTTTGGCAATTAAAACATCGATTCCTCCTAGTTTTTGTAAACCTAAATAAGACAAAGTCAATGAAACTACAATCAGCAGAATCATCTGAAAAACATTCACTTTGGCAATTGCTTTTAATCCTCCAGCAAATGTAAAAATTCCAGAGAAAATCACTAAAACGGTAACGCTCTGCCACATCGGGATTCCTAAAATCTGACGTACTAGAACGCCTCCGCTAAATAATCCCAAAGAAAGCCAGCTTACTAATATTTTTACTAAAGCGTACCAAGCCAAAATATTCTGCGTACTGTCGCCGTAGCGTTTTCCCATATATTCGGGCATAGTGCTTACTTTACTCGCAATATATCTTGGTGCAAAAACCATTGCCAAAAGCAGTAAAAACACAAAAGCGTACCATTCGAAATTTCCCGCTACAATTCCCGTAGCGTAACCAATACTCGCAAAAGCCAGTAATGACGAAGGTCCAACGTTAGTTCCCCACATATTAAACCCGATGCTGTACCAGTTTAAGGAGTTTCCTGCCAGAAAAAGCGTTTCATTTTTCTTTCTTTGTTTCATACTTACCACATACCCAATGACTAATAAAGCCACTAAATAACCCGCAACAATTACAAAATCGAGCGTGGTTAATTTATCGTAGATACTGTTCATAGTCCGTATTCGTTAAGAATATCGGCAATTTTAACCGGCATTCCAGTTTGCAAAGATTTGTCCATTGCTTGTAATAAAGCCACGGTTCCAATTCCTTCTTCCATGTTTGGATACGCTTCAAAACCCTGCTCGATACTATCTGCAAAATATTCCAAGTAATTCTGATATTCCCCGCCGTGATGGCTTTGTCCTTCAAAACGGAAATAATATTTTATCGTGCTGTCGCCCCAAGTAATCACTTTTTCTTCGCCAGTTTTGTCTGTAACGGCATAACGCAATTCATGATAATCGGCTTGGCTTGCTCCTTCTGTAGCACGCAGAATTGTACTCATTCCGCTGTCGCGTTGTGCAGGCTGAGTCGGCGAAGTATAAACACCGCTTACACGGGCAATTCTTCCGTCGGTTGCTTTGAAGATAAAATGCATCGTATCTTCATTTTTTAAACCTGCATTTTGTCCGTTACTGCTAATCATTCCGTAACCCATTACTTCCTGAATATTCGGCAAATACCATCTGATAAAATCTACAGGATGACTCAAACCTCCGTACAGCCATTTAAACGATTGCAAAAGCGACCATTCTTTCTTTAAAAACCATCTGTGATCGGCATGATATTGGGCTTCAATGGTGATTAAGTCTCCAATTAAGCCTGCTTCATAATCAGCTCTTTGTCTTTTGGCAGGTTCAAAGAAACGGGAACTTTGCCCAATAAAAACTTTCTTTCCAGTTGATTTGCTTAATTCTAAAAGCTCTTTGGCATCCGAAAGATCATCTATAAAAGGTTTTGTACATACAACGTGTTTTCCACTTAATAAAGCTTGTTTTACATGTTGTGCGTGAAGATGATCTGGCGTATAAATCGCTATAATATCAATTGACGAATCGTTTAATAAATCGTCATAATTAGTGGTGTACGAATGAAAATCGAATTCTTTTGCTCGCTGTTTACACAATTCTTCGTTTCGGTCGCATATTTTAACGAGTTCTAGTTTTGAACTTTCTATAGCGGCCGACATTGTGCTTCGTCCTTCTCCAAGTCCCAGAATGGCTATTTTTAACATTGTTGTTATTTTAGGTTTTTGATAGTTATTTTTTTTTAGCCACGAATTCACGAATTATTTTTTTACAATCTAGATGTAATATTAATTCGAATTATTCGAAAAAATAATCGCAAAGATTTTCAAAAAATAATTCGTGAATTGCTTCGCCTGTTCGCTATCGCTCGAGTCGTGGCTATCTCTTTTTATTTCGTTTCAACTTTATTCAAGAAAATCCAGGTTTCATCTGGTTTTGCGCCTTCAATTCCTGATTGGTATTTTTTCATTAAGGCATTCCAATCGTCTACACGAGGATTGTTTTGCGTTGTTTTCGGATTTAATTTATCCAGATTTTCTCCTTTCGGAATACTGATTACTAAAATTAATTGTCTGTCTTTTTTGAAAACCTGCAATTGCTGAAAATCGGCATTACAGAAACCTTTTGCTACTTCTGGCCATTTTTCGAATTGCGTTTTATGATACTCTACATATTCTTTTTGCAGTTTTTCGTCAGCAGGAAGATTGGCTGTTAAAACTACATTTTCCCAATCTGATGCTGGTTTTGAATCTTTACATCTTTCGAAGTTTTGGAAATCGTAAACTAGATCTTCATAGATTTTAATTTCTAAAGAAGGAAAAGCACCAGCCAGTTTTCGTTTCGTTCTTTCGGGCTGATTCATTTTTCCGTAAATCACCAAATGATTTTTCCATTGATACAACTCCTGACCTACAATTCTAAACCCAACCAAAGTCGATTTGATTTTTTCGATATCAAAATCAGAACCTATCAATTCGATCGCATACGGTTTTGGCATTTCCTGCAATCCCCATTTTTCATCGATTACGACTTCTTTTTCTAAATCTTTGTAAGGCGCTCTGATTCCCGCTGCATCTTTTATTTTAGAACTTACATAAGGATCGTTGTGTTCCCAGATATTTCCTTTTGGACCGTTATGATTTTTAAGGATTTTCTTTTCAGCAATCCAGTTGTTTTTAATTGTAAAACCTTCACTTCCTTCATCTGTATACAAATACAACCATAAAAACGGATCATGCGCATACGGACTGTTATAAACCTTATCAATATAATTTTCTTCGATTCGGCTTCCTGGCTGAGCCGAAAGCGTGTAAATTCCTGCTACATCATGCAAATGTTTCGCATAATGATGAATTTTATTTCCTAGAATTTTATTGTTTTGCATCACATTAGGCGTGTGCGTCCAACCCCAGCCCATTGCCATTCCAGAGTAGGATACATCTGAAATTTCGTTATGTTCAATGGTAATATTTCGAACAAAACCTGCGCTGATTCCCAGAGTTCCCCAATCTTCATTGGTTACGTTGGTGATTAAATTATCTGAAATCACTTCATCCGAACACATTTCTCTTTCATCTTTTATGATTAAAGGCAAATGTGCTTCAAAAGCTTCTTCGGAGAAAACTCCAACATTGATGGCACTTCCGCCAATATCTTTAAATAAATTTCCTTTTACAGTATTGTGATTTGTTCCTTTATTTAAATCTAAACCAGTCGAAGACAAATGCTCAAAACGGCACGATTCAAACTGAATATTATTAGCATAATTTACTTCAACTGCTGCACGAGGTCTTCCCACCCAAGCTTGATTTTCTAAATTCGCCTGATTTGGTGTTCCTGGAACTTTCAATTTATAAGCGTCTAACAAATACAAACCAGATTGCAACGGCACATGACCTTGTTGTGATGGACGAAGCCAATTACTATACTGAAACGAAATTCCTTTAAATCTAAAATGACTTACAGGAGAATCAATTGTTCCTTTTACTTCAACTAGATTTTCTAAAACAGGCGCAGTTACAATTGCCGAATTAATTTCTTCTCCAGCTCGCGGAATATAATAGATTTTAGCATTTTTCTTGTCCAAATACCATTCTCCAGGCTCGTTTAAAAGCGAAAAAGCATTGTTTAAAAAATAAGCTGAATTCCCATTGTTTTTAGAAATCCACGGTGCAGGCCACGGATGCTCGCTTTGAATACGGCTTTCTGGTTCTTCAAACGAAAGTTTGGCACTATCTTTTTGAACTTCGATATTTTTGATTCGAAGATTAGCGTTTGACCACCATTGTACGATAAACATTTCCATTCCTGGTTCGTACTTCACTGATTTATCTTTAAACGGAATCCAACAAGTTTGTTCTTCGTGATTCCAAGATAAAATACGTTCCATTGTAGTTCCGGCAGTATTTTTGGCTCTTACGGCTTTTTTGCCATTTACCCATAATTGCCTGTAATCAATCAGACTTCCTGCTTTTTTAGGAGCATCGGCCACCCAAACCGCACCTTTTTTCAGTCCGTTGATAACCGTTGTCGATTTTGTCCAGTTTTTAATTTCGATTCCACCGCTTATAATGGGTCTTGCATTTACATCGGCTTCAATTGTTGTCGGACTTTCTGCAGTTCCAGAATCTTCAGGCCTTACAAATAATGGTTCGTTTAAATAATACGTTCCGTTCATTACTACGATTCGGATTCCGTCTTTTATCGATGGATCTTTTAAACGACGAAGTTCTCTGGCTTTTCGCATTGCCATATGAACCGTTGCCAGTGGATTTGATTTTGTTCCGAGGTTAGAATCTTTTCCTGATGGAGAAACCCAGATTTCAGCTCCACTTGCCGAAAGCGAGAATATCATCAAAAAAACGACTAGTAATTTGTTGAAAGGAATTAAACGCATTATTTATAGTATTGATTTTTTTCTTAAGCTAAAATTACGAGGCATTTATTTAAAGCGCTATAATTTTTACAAATAATTGTATTTTTAACACTTTTACCAAATAACAGGGACAATTTAAAAGAATATAAAATTACAAGCATCCTGTACCCTCCTGTAATATTGCCTTTAAGACCGAATGCTTCAAAAATTGGCTTTCTGTTATTTTCTGATTTCGCAAACAAAAAAAGTTAAATTCACAAAAAATCTGTGATAAAGTCTATAAAACTGTCATTTCGTATTATTTTTTTAATAGATTTGTGTAATCGATTACATTAAATATTTCAAATTAAAAATGCAAAATTTTATTTATTGAATAATAATTCAACGAGTAAAAAATTGATTTGATAATGGATTGGTTTCCCGAAAAAAACTTTTAACTATAATACAATACGAATGAAAACTAACCGAAAAAACCTTTTATGCGTAGCTCTCGCCTCTTTTGCTTTGAGTTTCAATACAGTTTCTGCACAAAAAAGTGCCGATACTTATAAAAATATTGAGTTTAAAATGGCTGAAGTCCAAGAACCTGCAATCCCGAATTACAATGTGAATTTAAAAGACTTTGGAGCAGTAAATGGCGGTTATGTTTTAAATACTAAAGCTTTTGCTGATGCTATTGATGCACTTTCTAAAAAAGGCGGTGGAAAATTAATTATTCCTCCTGGGATTTGGCTGACGGGACCGATTATCTTAAAAAGCAATATTGAACTTCATGCTCAAACTGGCGCTTTAATTAAATTTTCAACAGACAAAACTTTATATCCAATTATCGAAACCAGTTTTGAAGGTATAAATACTTGGCGATGCATCTCTCCTATTTATGGTAAAAACTTAGAGAATATAGCTTTTACTGGAAATGGCGTTTGGGATGGTTCTGGTGAAGCTTGGCGACAAGTTAAAAAAAGCAAACTAACAGACGAGCAATGGAAGAAATTTGTGGCTTCTGGCGGGGTTTTAAACGAAAAAAAAGACAGCTGGTATCCTTCTGAACAATATTTAAAAGGGGCTAAAGGTGCAGATCAGAATATTCGTCATGATTTGAAAACTAAAGAAGATTTTGAAGCGATTCATGATTTCCTTCGTCCAGTATTGGTCAGCATTCAAAATAGTAAACGTGTAATGTTTGACGGACCTGTCTTCCAAAATTCTCCTGCGTGGAATATTCACCCTCTATTAATTGAAGATTTAATTGTTCGAAATATAACCGTTCGCAACCCGTGGTTTTCTCAAAACGGTGACGGACTTGATGTAGAATCTTGTAAAAATGTAGTTATCGAAAATTCAAGTTTTGATGTGGGTGACGATGCCATCTGTATCAAATCTGGAAAAGATAAAGACGGACGTGACAGAGGTGTTCCTTGCGAAAATATTATTGTAAAAAATAATATCGTATATCACGGACACGGCGGTGTTACGGTTGGAAGTGAGATGTCTGGCGGTGTAAAAAACCTGCACGTTTCTAACTGTACTTTTATGGGAACTGATGTTGGACTTCGTTTTAAAAGTACTCGCGGACGTGGCGGTGTTGTAGAAAACATTTATATCTCAGACGTTTTTATGACTGATATTCCGTCACAAGCCATTTCATTCGATTTGTATTATGGAGGAAAATCGATCGCTGAAACTTTAGCAGAAGGCGGAAATACTGTTAGCACAAAAGCAATTCCCGTAAACGAAGAAACGCCTCAGTTTAAAAATATCGTAATCAAAAACATTACAATCAAAGGCGCTCAGCAAGCGGTATTTTTACAAGGTCTTCCTGAAATGAACTTAGAAAATATTGAAATCACAAACCTGATTGCGAAAGCACAAAAAGGATTTTCTATAATTGATGCTAACGGAATTAAAATCAGCAACGCACAATTGGATATCGAAGCGAAGAATGCTTTTGAAATTTATAATACTAAAAACCTTTCTTTGAAAAATATCGAGTTTAATCCTTCTTCCTCAAATGCTATTACGATTAATGGTGAAGCGAGTAAGAATATTGATTTGAGTGGTTCTAAGATTAATTTTTCTAAGGCGACAACTGTTGATAAAAACGTTCCTAAAAAAGCGGTTAAGTTTTAAGAATCAATTTCAAAAAATAGCCCGTGGTTTCAACCACAGGGACGCAATATTGTAACGTCTAGCATTGTGTTCCAGTGGTTGAAACCAATGGTTATATTTTTTTATTATTCTAATAATAGGCCAAAGGCCTCAAAGCATCACCATAGGGCAACGCCCTATGAAGTGATATAGACCTGCATAATAAAGCCCTGAAAGGGCGTAAGCATTAATTGTCATGTAATTGCTTACGCCCCTTCAGGGCTTTTTTACTTCTTGCTATTTGCTGTCACTGGGCGTTGCCCAGTGTTCATGATGTGAGCCTTTCAGGCTCTTATAATCTATGAGCTGACTTATAACTCATAAAACTTATTCGCATTCTCAAACCAAATCTTATTCTGGTCTTCAATAGAATACTTCGAAATATAATCTTCTAAAGTTTTTACTACTTCGTTATAATCTGAAGCAACATTAAGAACTGGCCAATCTGAACCGAACATTAATTTGCCAATAGAAAAGTTTTCAAAGATTACATCCAAATATGGTTTTAAATCTTCTGGTTTCCAATTTTTCCAATCGGCTTCCGTGACCATTCCCGAAATTTTACACCAAACATTGTCGTATTTTGCAATTTCTTCAATGCCACTTTTCCAAGTATAAATAGTTTCTGATTTAATATCTGGTTTGGCAATATGATCGATTACAAACTTTTGATTTGAAAAATCTTTTACCAAACTTATTGCTGCTGGTAATTGACGTTCGAAAATCAGAATATCATAAGTATAATTAAATGGCTTTAAAGCTTGAATTCCATTTCTGAATTCTGCTCCAAACATAAAATCATCCGCTTCACCTTGAACAACATGTCTAAAACCTTTCAGCTTTTTTTGATCTGAAAAGAATTGCAAACGTTCTTCAATGTTTTCATTTCGCAAATCTATCCAACCGACAACACCTTTTATAAAATCATTTTTAGAAGCCAAATCCAATAAAAAATGAGTTTCTTCTTCCGATTGGCTTGCTTGAACAGCAACACAACCTTCAAACTGGTTTTCTTTTAATAAAGGTTCTAAATCTCCAGGAAGAAAATCTCTTTGGATATTCTGCATGGTTTCATCGATCCAGCTGTCACGAACGGGATCAAACTTCCAAAAATGCTGATGGGAATCTATTCTTTTACTCATAATTTCTTAGTTAACATCGCTGATTAAAGCGCGGTCTAAATGTACGTAACCTCCATCCACAAAAACAAATTGTCCTGTAGTATGCGATGATTTTTCTGAAATGACAAAAAGAGCCGTATCTGCAATTTCTTCTGTTTTAGTCATACGACTTTCTAACGGAATACTTTTATTGATTTTATTCAAAACAGTTTCGCCATCTGGCAATGTTTTGATCCAATCTTCGTAAGCAGGCGTATAACTTTCAGCAATAATAATGGCATTCGAACGAATTCCGTACTGAATCAAATCTACTGCCCATTCTCTAGTTAAGCCCAAAACTCCACCTTTCGCAGCAGCGTAACCAGAAGTTCCGCCCTGACCTGTTAAAGCCACTTTTGAACCAATATTTAAAATATTTCCTTTTGATTCTTTTAAGTATGGAAGGGAATATTTAGCTAAAAGAAAATAACTTACCACATTCAGTTTCAAAGAATCCATAAATTCCTCGTAGCTTGAATCTAATCCTGCACCATCATTTACACCAACATTATTAATTATAGCATCGATTCTTCCATATTTAGCTCCGATTACTTTTACAGCATTTTCTATTGCAACAGGGTCGGTTACGTCAGTTTGCACAAATAAGGAATTAACGCCTCTATTCTGAAGTCTTTCCACGTATTCGAAACCTCTCGCATTTCTATCAACTAAAACCGGTATTGCACCTTCATCGGCTAATCTGTTTACAATCGTTTCTCCGATACTGCCTTCTTTTCCAGCAGAGCCAGAAACGACAACTATTTTATTCTTTAAATTTAAATCCATTTTTGTGGGTATTTGAGATTTATTTTTAAACACATAGAAACATAGATTTTTAAAACTTAATAAAAGGCGTTTCACTTACATTAACACACATAGCTATGTGTTAAGAAACTAGTTTCTTTTTTATTCTCTTTTACAAACAATAAAAATCTATGTTTCTATGTGTTCAATATTTATTCAGCAAACAGTACTTTACAATATACTTTTAGTCTATTTCAATTAATGCTTTAATCACATTATTCTTCGGATCAATCAACTTACCAAAATCAGTAATCATTTCAGAAAAACTCGTTCTATGTGTGATGTATTTTTTCGGATCGATTTTGCCTTCTTTCAAACATTTCATTACATATTCGAAATCTTCGATCGTTGCATTTCTACTGCTCATTAAAGTCGATTCTCTTTTGTGGAAATCTGGGTGGCTGAAACTTAATTCCCCTTTTTGAAGTCCAACCAAAACAAATCTTCCACCATGCGAAATATAATTAAAAGCGCTGTTCATTACCTTTTGGTTTCCTGTTGCATCAATTACCACATTAGCCATGTCGCCGTTTGTTAATTCAACTAACTTTTGAACAACGTCATCGTTTAACGGATTAATTGTTTCGTCTGCGTTTAGTTCTGCTTTACAGAAGTTTAATCTGTAATCATTGATATCCATTACAATTACTTTTGCTCCTGCAATTTTAGCAAACTGAATCAAACCAATTCCGATTGGTCCTGCTCCCATTACCAAAACGGTATCAGTTGGTTTTACTGCTGCTCTTCTAACTCCGTGCGCTGCAATTGCCAACGGTTCAACCAAGGCCAATTCATCATAATCTAAACCTTGACCGTGAAGTAAATATTGTTCTGGAATCGAAACATATTCAGCCATTCCGCCATCAATATGAACTCCGAAAACTTTGATATTTACACAGCAGTTTGTCAATCCGTTTCGACACGCAACACATTTTCCGCAGTTGAAATACGGAATAAAAGTTACTTTATCACCAGGTTTAAATCCTGCTGTATTTCCTTTTACATATTCAGCTGCTAATTCGTGACCTAAAATTCTTGGATATTCAAAATAAGGCTGAGTTCCCCCAAAAGCGTGAATATCAGTTCCGCAGATTCCGATTCTTTTGATTTTCAATAAAACTTCCCCCTCTTTTGGTTCTGGAATACTGGTTTCTTTTAATAGAAATTCCTGTGGTTTTTCGCAAACAATATATTTCATTTTATACTT
This sequence comes from Flavobacterium sp. LK-23, assembly GCF_058135255.1. Lineage (NCBI taxonomy): Bacteria > Pseudomonadati > Bacteroidota > Flavobacteriia > Flavobacteriales > Flavobacteriaceae > Flavobacterium > Flavobacterium sp. LK-23. The sequence goes on along the minus strand of NZ_JBYUVT010000010.1, from coordinate 163,111 downwards.
TCTTAATTTTTATTTTTGATATGCTACAGCTTTCTGCTTGCTTGTTCCTAAACCTTCAATTCCCAATTCTACAACATCGCCCGCTTTAATGTAAATCGGATCTGGTTTGATTCCTAAACCAACTCCCGGAGGCGTTCCCGTACTAATAATATCACCTGGAAGCAAAGTCATAAACTGACTTAAATAATGAACCAGATAAGGAATCTTGAAAACTAAATTTAAGGTATTACTGTCTTGGTATTTTTTACCGTTTACCGTTAGCCACATTTTTAAATTGTCCACATCTGCGATTTCATCTTTTGTCGCCAAAAATGGTCCAAGAGGCGCAAAAGTATCGCTACCTTTTCCTTTTGCCCATTGTCCGCCACGCTCTAGCTGAAAAGCTCTTTCGCTGTAATCGTTCAATAAAGCATAACCCGCAACATAATCTAAAGCTTCAGCTTCTTCAACATAACTCGCTTTTTTTCCAACAACAAAAGCCAATTCTACTTCCCAATCTGTTTTTTCACTATTTTTCGGAATAATCAAATCATCATCTGGACCGCACAAAGAAGTTGTTGATTTAAAGAAAATAATCGGTTCTGTCGGAATCGGAGCGTTTGTTTCTTTACAGTGATCGATATAATTTAATCCAATACAGATAATTTTGGAAGGTCGTGCAACAGGCGACCCCAAACGTACCGAAGCTTCTACTTCTGGTAAAGTTGGATTGCTTTCTAATGCTTTTTGTAATTTTTCTAATCCGTTTTCTTCAAAGAAACTTTCGTTAAAATCGGTTACAATCGAAGAAACATCATATCTTTTTTCTCCAATCAAAACTCCAGGTTTTTCTTTTCCGATTTCGCCAAAACGTATTAATTTCATAATCGTATATTTTTAGTTGTTAGTTTATATTTTATGGCAATTCTTCATTTACAGATTTATAATTCCTTAAAATGAGTAAAGCAAAATTAATAAATGTAAAATTTACAATTACAAAAGTACTTTTTAAAAATTAATTTTAGAGACATATTTTATTTTCCGTTAATGAAAATGACTAAACTTTAAATTTTTATAACATTTTTTAGACGGTTTGTAAAAAATCTATCACTAATTATCACTTTATGTAAAAAAGATTTCTTAAAAAGAACGGATTCCTTGTTCATTTAAATCTTATTTCTACTTTTGTAATTGTATTTTTTACATTTATTATTTCAATCGATTTCACTACTCAAAAATTCCTATATAAAAATGATAAAATTAAAAGGCATAACTTGGAACCATACAAGAGGTTTGCTTCCAATGGTTGCTACATCACAGCGTTTTACAGAATTACATCCTGATGTTGAAATTTCTTGGGAGAAAAGAAGCTTACAAGAATTTGCCGATGCCTCAATCGAAGACTTAGCCAAAAGATTCGATTTATTGGTTATTGATCATCCTTGGACAGGTTTTGGAGCTCAGACCAAAGCGATTCTACCGTTATCTGATTATTTGTCAAACGAATATATTAAAGACCAAGAAACTAATACTGTCGGAAAATCATACGGAAGTTATGTTTTTCATAACAAATTATGGGCATTACCAATTGATGCTGCAACTCCTGTTGCTTCTGCCCGATTGGATATTTTACAAAAAAATAATTTAGAAGTTCCAAAAACCTACGAGGATTTATTGGCTTTAGCGAAAAAAGGTTTAGTCGCTTTCGCTGGAATTCCGGTAGATGTTTTAATGAGTTTTTATATGTTTTGCTGCAGTTTAGGCGAAGCTCCTTTTCTTTCGGAAGAAAAAGTGATTTCTGAGACCACAGGAATCAAAGCGCTTCAAATGTTTAGAGAACTGGCGCAGTTGATTGATCCAGCTAACTTTAACCGTAATCCAATTCAGGTTTATGAGGCGATGGTCAATTCAGACGAAATTGCGTATTGCCCGTTTGCTTATGGTTATTCTAATTATTCTCGCATTGGCTACAGCCAAAACCTTTTACATTTTTATGATTTAGTAAAATTGAATGACAGTCCGATGATTTCTTCTTTGGGAGGAACTGGGTTGGCTGTTTCTTCATTCAGCGAACATATTGAAACTGCCATAAAATACGCTGAATTTACTTGTTCATCACAAGTACAGCAAAATATTTATACGGATAACGGCGGTCAGCCAGGACATTTACAAGCTTGGAAAAGCGACAGAATTAACAGCGTGACGCATGATTATTTTAAAAATACGTTGCCAGCTTTAGAGCGCGCTTTCCTTCGTCCGAGATATTACGGTCACATGTATTTCCAAGATCATGCTGGAGATGTGGTTCGTAATTATTTGATGAACGGCGGAGACGAACTAAAAGTATTGGAAGAAATGAATTCGCTTTACGCGGAATCTCTAAAAATCCAGACCGTATGAGACCTTTAGAAGGATTAATTGTTTTGGAATTCTGCCAGTTTTTAGCAGGACCTTCAGCTGGATTAAAACTAGCCGATTTGGGCGCACGCGTTATCAAAATCGAACGTCCTGTAAAAGGTGAAGCCTGCAGACAATTGAGCATCAAAGATTTATTTGTAGACGATAGCAGTTTGCTTTTTCATACCATAAACCGAAATAAAGAATCTTTTGCAGCCGATTTGAAAAATCCTGACGATTTGGTTTTAATTAAAAAACTTATTGAAAAGGCTGATATTATGACACATAATTTCAGACCTGGAGTGATGGAAAAAATCGGTTTAGATTTTGAAAATACCCTTTCTATAAATCCACAGATTATTTACGCAACCATTACAGGTTACGGAAATGAAGGTCCGTGGGCAAAAAAACCGGGACAAGATTTATTATTGCAATCGCTTTCTGGGTTAAGCTGGCTGAGCGGACGCAAAAATCAAGGCCCAGTTCCTTTTGGTTTGGCTGTAGCCGATTTAATGTGCGGAAATCATTTTGTACAGGGAATTCTAGCAGCACTTTTAAAAAGAGCTAAAACTAAAAAAGGCGTTTTGGTAGAAGTGAGTTTATTGGAATCTATTTTGGATGTACAATTTGAAGCTATAACTTCTTTCTTAAATGACGGAGGTCAATTACCTGAACGTGGAGATATTAAAGGAAGTGCACATGCTTTTTTAAGCGCTCCTTATGGAGTTTATCAAACGCAAGACGGCTTTTTGTCTCTTGCAATGGGCGATTTACTTTTCATTGGAAAAACTTTAGGACTGGATTTAAACGCTTTCGCTGATAAACATCTTTGGTTTGAAAAACGTGACGAAATCAGAACGATTTTGAGTGAAAGAATTCAAACCCAAACATCTGATTATTGGATTGAAATCCTGCAGAAAGAAGGCATTTGGTGCGGAAAAGTTTTCAATTACGAAGAACTGGATAATCAGCCTTTTGTAAATGAATTACAACTGAAACAAACCGTAAAAAATACCGAAGGCGAAACTTTGGTAACCACAAGAAGTCCGATTCAATTGGATGGAGAAATTCTGTTAAGTGAAAAAGCAGCGCCAAAAGTAGGACAAGATAATTTAAGCATACACAAAGAGTTTATTCAAGTTAAATGATACGCAACAGCTTAAATTAAAATCTGTGCAAATCTGCTTTAATCTGCACAAATCTGCGTGAAAAAATCTATGCGCTAAAAGTATTTCACGCAGATTTAAAAAGATTTTAGCAGATCAAATTAGATTTTTAATTGTTGAATAAAAACGATTAAACACATAACCGATTAAACGGTTAAACATAAAAAAAATGAAACCATTAGAAGATTATTTAATTGTAGATTTCAGTCAGTTTCTTTCGGGTCCGTCGGCGAGTTTGCGTTTGGCCGACTTGGGAGCGCGCGTGATAAAAATTGAAAAACCGGGAACGGGAGATATCTGCCGTACTTTATATACTTCTGATTTGATTATGAATGGCGAATCGTCTGTTTTTCATACCATCAACAGAAACAAAGAATCTTTTGCGATTGATTTTAAACAACCAGAAGAACTTCAAAAACTAAAAAAATTATTAGCCAAAGCTGACGTTGTCATGCATAATTTCAGACCTGGAGTTATGGAACGCATTGGTTTGAGTTATGATGACGTAAAAAACATTAATCCAAATGTGATTTACGGATCAATTTCGGGTTTTGGAGAACATCCAGATTTGAAAGATTTGCCGGGACAAGACTTGCTTTTACAATCATTAACCGCTTTAACTTGGCTGAGTGGCAATCAGGAAGACGGTCCAGTTCCAATGGGATTATCAATTGTGGACATGCTTGCTGGAGCGCATTTGGCACAAGGAATTTTGGCTGCTTTATTTAGAAAAGCAACTCATAATATTGGCGCGCAAGTTCAAGTCAGTATGCTTGAATCGGCATTTGATTTTCAGTTTGAAACTATTACAACCTTCTTTAATGATGGAGGCGAGTTGCCAGTTCGAACTAAAACCAATAACGCACACGCTTATTTGGGCGCACCATACGGAATTTACAAAACCAAAAACGGTTATTTAGCGCTTGCAATGGCATCAATTCCTGTTTTGGCTTCTTTGCTAAAATGTGATGCTTTATTAGCTTTCCCTGAAAATAAATTTACACTTAGAGACGACATAAAAAATATTCTTGCCGATCATTTGCAAACGCAGGAAACACAGTTTTGGTTGGATATTTTGGAACCAGCCGACATTTGGTGCGCAGGAGTTTTAAACTATCCGCAGTTATTTGCTGAAGATGGATTTAAGGTTTTGAATTTCACTCAGCAAGTCGAAATGTTGGATGGATATACGTATAAAACTACACGCTGTCCGATAAAAATTGACGGCGAATATCTGACTTCAGAAAAAGGTTCGCCGAAACTAGGTCAGGACAACGAGAAAATTATTAAAGAATTTATTGACTGTTAATGGAAAAAATTAGAATCGCCGTTCGTAAATTCGATCCTTTCGAAAGTACACTTCGAAAATTATGGGATGCATTTTCACTTCAAAACAATATAAAAATTGAAGCCGAAATGGTTGCATTGGAACTTCATGATTTGTATGAAACTACAATTTCAGATAAAGGTTTAAAAGAAGGAAAATGGGATATTGCGCATATCAATACCGATTGGATTTTTGATGCTGTAAACGAGAATGCGGTTCTTAATTTGTTTTCGTTAATTGGAGAAAATCCACCCGAAAATTATCCTTTTGGATGGCATAAATCGCTTTTGCATTTGCAGAAACTAAGTAATGGCATTTTCGGACTTCCTTTTCATGACGGTCCAGAATGTTTGATATACCGAAAAGATTTATTTGAAAACCAGACAGAAAAAGATAATTTTAAAGAACAGTTTGGTTACGAACTTTCTACTCCAAAAACGTGGCAGGAATTTTCAGAGATAGCAACATTTTTTAATCGTCCCGAACAAAATTTATACGGTGCTGTTTTTGCCAATTATCCCGACGGACACAATATGGTTTTTGACTTTTGTTTGCAGTTATGGACACGCGGCGGTTCGTTATTAAACAAAAAAAATCAGATTGACATTCATAACGAAGCGGCGATAAAAGCATTGGATTTTTATCGAAAAATGGTCAATGACAAAAATGCTGTTCATCCTAAATCGAGAGAATTTGGTTCGGTTGAAGCAGGTTTGGCTTTCTCCGAAGGACAAGCTGCAATGGCAATCAACTGGTTCGGATTTGCTTCTATGGCCGAAGTGATTGAGGAATCGAAAGTAAAAGGAAAAATCGATATCACTTCCCTCCCATCTGATCCAGGTCATAAGACAGCTTCTTTGAATGTATATTGGTTGTATACCATTGGTTCTGGAAGCAAACACAAAAAACTGGCCTACGATTTTTTACGATTTGCCACTACGCCAGAAAGTGACAAATTATTGACCACAGAAGGCGGAATCGGATGCAGAAAATCGACTTGGAAAGACGCAGAAATCAATACTTTAATTCCGTTTTATCATAAACTCGAAATGCTTCATGAAAATGCATTGACACTGCCTCAAACGCCAATCTGGCCAAAAGTAGCTGAACTTATTGATGGTGTGGTTTTAAAAGCGATTGAAACAGAAATTCCGTCGGCAATACTTTTAGAAGAAACTCAGAAAAAAATTAGAGAATTAAGTCAAGGAACAACATTACACGGCTCTGTCAAAAATTAAACTTGGCAGGCTTAATTTCAAAATATAGAACAAATGAATATTCCCTATAAACCTTTACTTCCCCAAACAGAACAGCCCATTGTGATTATTGGAGCGAGCGGTATTGTAAAAGATGCACATCTTCCTGCTTACGAAATGGCTGGTTTTAAAGTTTTTGGTATTACCAACAGAACCATTTCCAAAGCATACGATTTACAGAAACAATTCAAAATTGATCATGTTTTTGAAAGCGTTGCAGATGCGGTTAAAAATGCACCTTCAAACGCTGTTTACGATATTACCGTTTTACCTGATCAATACATCGAAATCTTAGAACAATTGCCAGACGGAGCTGCGGTTTTGATTCAGAAACCAATGGGAAATGATTTGGCTCAGGCACGCGAAATTGTAGCAGTTTGCGAAAGAAAGAATCTCGTTGCTGCAATCAACTTCCAATTGCGTTTTGCCTCTTTTGTAAGCGCAGCGAGATATTTAATCGATCAGGGAATTATTGGCGAATTATACGATTTAGAATTCAAAGTTACTGTAAATACGCCTTGGGAATTATTTCCTTTAATTAAAGAACACCCAAGATTGGAGATTCTTTTTCACAGTGTGCATTACATTGACTGTATTCGATCTTTTCTGGGAAATCCGAAAAGCATAATGGCAAAAACAGCCAAACATCCGCTTAAGAAATTATCATCGAGCCGATCTACTATTATTTTAGATTATGGCGAAGATAAACATGTTGTCATCAATACGAATCACGATCATCATTTTGGTCCAAAACACGAAGAAAGCTACATTAAATGGGAAGGAACAAAGGGCGCGGTTAAAGCAAAAATGGGCTTGTTGATGAATTATCCTGACGGTTTACCAGACGTTTTTGAGTATGCTTTGCCGAAAAAAGATAACAAAAATGAATACGAATGGACTGAAGTAAAACTGGAAGGTTCTTGGTTTCCAGAAGCTTTTATTGGTGCAATGTCTAATCTGATGCGTTACAAAGAAGGTTCTGAGTCAATATTATCTGCCAGCGTTCAGGATGTTTTAGGTACAATGAAGGTTGTAGAAGCATGCTACGTAAGCAGTAAAAATGGCGGAATTTCTTTTGATGAAGTGTAATTAAAACACTATATTTCAAAACCAAAAAAAACAAATTTAAGCCTTCTTCAAAACAAACGTATTTTTTAAGTAGGGCCGACAAAAAATATCTATAATATGTATTTTAAATCGACTTTTTTCGAAGATTATCAAATCGACGACAAACGAGTAACATTAGGCAGAACAATAACAGAAACTGACTTCGTAGTTCACGCCGGACACACGGGAGATTTCTTCCCTCATCACATGGATGAAGAATGGTGCAAAACACAACCTTTCGGACAAAGAATCGCACACGGAACCATGGTGTTTGCCATCGGAATTGGATTAACCGCTTCGGAAATAAATCCAGAGGCTTTTTCTAGAGGTTACGACAAAATGCGTTTTGTAAAACCAGTTCATATCGGCGATACTATTCACTCTGAAATTACTATTTCTGAAAAAGGAGAAGCCAAAAATCCAGAAATGGGAACTGTAACAGAACACGTAGAAATCATTAATCAACGCGGTGAAGTCGTTTTGGTATGTGATCATTTACTTTTAGTAAAGAAAAAATAATTTTTCTAGAAGTGACAAAGAGACAAAGTTGCAAAGTGACAGAGGTTTCTAAACTTTGAACCTATGAATCTTTTGCCACTTCGAATTCGATAAAAACAAAGAAGATTGTCACAAATCGACAAAATTTTAAAAAACTTTGAACCTTTGTCACTTTGTCACTTTGAACCTAAAAAATAACAAAAAACTATCTAAACAATGCAAATTACAAACCAAGCCGGCGATCAACACGAAGTGCCGACAGAAGGCGGAAAAGGAAATCAGTACCTTTTGCCTTTTATTCTAGTTACATGCCTATTTTTTCTTTGGGGAATGGCCCACAATTTAGATTCTGTTTTGATTCCGCACCTAAAGAAAGCGTGTGAATTAAACAATCGCCAATCTACTCTAATTGATACTTCTGTATTTTTTGCTTATTTTATTATGGCAATTCCAGCGGGAATGCTGATTAAAAGATTTGGTTATAAAAACAGTATTATCACAGGATTGTTAGTTTTTGCTATCGGAGCATTTTTATTTGTTCCAGCCGCTAATACTAGAACTTACGAATTGTTTTTATTTGCTCTATTTGTAATAGGATGTGGTTTAACGATTCTAGAAACCAGTGCAAACCCATACGCGGCAATTTTAGGGCCTGCTGAATCTTCTTCTAAAAGATTGAATTTAGCAGCTTCTTTCAACGGATTGGCAGCCATGGTTGCTCCTATTGTAGGTTCGTTGTTTATTCTTTCAGGAACCAATCATACTCCAGAGCAAATGGCAGCAATGCCTGAGGCAGAAAAAGCGGCTTATTTATTAGGCGAAGCAGCTTCTGTAAAAATGCCTTATATCGTACTGGGAAGTATTTTAGTTTTGGTTGCAATTGTTTTCTACTTCGTACAATTGCCTTCAATGAAAGCCACTCATACAGAAGCTGAAATTAAACCAGGATTCTTCTCGGTTTTAAAATTCAGACATTTAAGCTGGGGCGTTGTAGCTCAATTTTTTTATGTTGGAGCTCAAGTTTGTATTACGAGTTTCTTTATTAGAATTGCACAGCAAGGTGCTGGATTAGACGAAAAAACGGCTGGATATTATCTAGGAATTTATGGTTTCCTTTTTATGGCAGGACGTTTTATTGGAACATTCTTTTTACGTTTTGTAAAAGATTACGTTTTATTGTCAATCTACTGCGTCATGAGCGTTTTACTTTGTTTAGTAGCTATTTACGGTTCTGGAATTGTGGTTATCTACGCTCTTGGAGGAATTGGGTTCTTTATGTCAATTATGTTCCCTACGATTTTCTCTTTAGGAATTAAAGGCTTAAAATCGAATACAGAAACGGGTTCTTCATGGTTGGTAATGTCAATTGTTGGAGGAGCAATTATTCCATACGGAATGGGAACTTTAATCGATATGAATCATGATGATATTCAGTCGGGATATATTATTCCGTTGGTTTGCTTTTTGATTATTCTTTCTTTTGGAGCTTTTGGACATAAAGTAAAAGCTGTTTCTGAATAGTTTTTTTGCCACACATTATTGGGATTAAAAAGGATTTTTTTAGCCACAACCCGAGCGATAGCGAACAGGCGAAGCAAATTTCACGAATTAGCACAAATTTATTTTAATAAAAAATTTAAATATCAATTGCCTCCAGCTTTAGCTGGAGGTTTTTTGTTTATGCAAATAAAAGGCTTTAGCCAAACTTTTGCGCCTAGTTTGGCTAAAGCCAATAAATCTAGAATCTAGTAACCTCCAGCTAAAGCTGGAGGCAATTCATTTTAGCTATGAATTAGTGTAAATTACATTCTTTAAAAAATAAAAATTAATGTCAATTTTTGAAATTGCTTATGTTATTTCCTATCGCTCGTATTGTGGCTATAAAAAATCAAAAACGCCTCCCATTGGAGACGTTTTCTTTTAGTCATGTTTATTAATGGTGTTTGCCATTACCGTGATCGTGGTTCTTGTCTGACTTATTTCCTTTGTTTTTTCCTTTATTATCTTTATCATTTCCGTAATGATTTCCGTTGTTGCCTTTTGGTTTTTCTCCTCTATTTTTTTGAGGTTTTCCGTGGTAACCTTTCGGATATTCGGCTCTATGTTTTGTGTGATAGTAATAAGGAGAATCTCCTCTATAATCAGTCAAAACTACTTTGTATCCTGAATATAAATCATAACTTCTATATCTTGACGGAAGTCTTTTTTCGCGCATCCATTTTCCGCCATTATCGTAAATAAATACGCTCTGATTTACATCATAATATACATCAATGTCTGGTAGGTAATAATACCTGCTGTCGTCATAACCTTGTGGTCCCCAATTAGGCGGTGTTCCGATGTTTACATTTACAGATACCTGTGCTTGAGCAAAAAATGCACTCATAAAAAGCACTGAGGCGAATACTAACTTTTTCATGTCTTTAGAATTTAAATGTTAATCTTAATAGATAATAATCGAAAGTAATGCCAAAAATTTGCGTGTAAAGCATTCATTATACAAAATTACTAAACTAATCGACGAAGAGTGCTTTTTAAACGATATACATTTCAAAAAAACGTCTCAAAAAATTGAGACGTTTTTTATCATTATAAACAATTATTTCCAACCACCACCCAACGCTCTGTACAAATTAATAACAGCTTGTAATTTTTGAAGATTATCATTAACTCCGTTCAATTGTGCTGCTAAAAGATTTTGCTGTGATGTTAATACATCTGTATAGTTAGTTGCAGAACTATATTCTAAAAGTTCTTGCGTAAAGTCTACTGCTTTTTCTAAAGCTGCAATTTGTTTCGCTCTAGAATCTTCTTTTTCAACAGCCATTTGATACGCATACAAGGCATTTGAAACTTCCTGACCTGCTACTAAAAGACTTTGCTGGAAGTTATTGTATGCTTGTAATTGTTGTGACTGCGCTGTAGTCAATCTCATTTTATTTAAGCCATTATTGAATAAAGGCTGTGTTAATCCTCCAATAATCGAATAAAAAATAGAATGGCTGAAGAAATCATTCAATTCTAAATTTGAAAATCCTGTGCTTGCGGTAAGCGTCAGACTTGGATAAAAATACGTTTTAGCCAAATTAGTTGACTCAAAAGCAACTCTGAAATTAAATTCCGCTTGACGGACATCTGGACGATTATTCAATAACTGAGCAGGCATTCCGATTGCAATTTTTTCAGGAATAATCTGTGTTCCTAAAACGCCTCTATCAATTGGCCCGGGCCCTTGCCCAAGTAAAATATTTAGAGCATTTTCGGTTTCACGAATACTTTGTTTCAAGTCTGGAATTAAAACTTCTGCTGCATGCTGATTGGCTTCACTCTGAACAACCGCTGCACCTGTAACAATTGCTCCTTCTTTTAAAGCTTTGATAGTTTCAACGTTTTCGATACGAGTTTTTAACGTTTCTTCCGTAATTCTTAGCGATTCATCATACGATAATAGTAAGAAGTAATTATTGGCAATATCGGCAATCAACTGCGTTTGAACTGCTTGTTTCGCAGCATCAGAAGCTAGATAGGTTGCCAAAGCTGCTCTTTTAGAACTGCTTAATTTTCCCCAGACATCAATCTCCCAAGAACTGCTAACGCCTAATTTGTAAGTGGTAGTTAAGGTATTAATATTGATTCCAGCCGGAAAGTTTAATCCTGCCTGAGATTGTTTGTTGTGCGTTACATTGGCATCCAATTGCAATGATGGATAATAAGCCAATTTACTCTGGCGTAAAGAAGCTCTTGCCTGAACAATATTCTCAATTGCATTTTTCAGATTTAGGTTCTGTTCTAAACCTTTTTGAATTAATGCGTTTAACTTTTCATCTTTAAAAACGGTATTCCAAGGCATGTCTGCAATTGTAGTCGAATCGGTTGTAGACTGATCACGGTACAATTGATCTGTTTTTAAAGTAGTGGGACGTTCGTATTTCTTGGTAACAGAGCACGCACTAATCAGTGCGGCTGTTATTACCAGTAGAATATATTTATTTGAACTATTCGTCATTTTTCTTGTAATTAAATTTTACTCTTTGTGAGCTTCTATTAAATGAATTTCGTCTTCATCGTCGTCTTCATCATCATAACCATCTTTCGCTGGACCGCTTATTTTTTCTTGCAAGTTTTGGAAAATGATAAACAGAACCGGAATAACAAATACTCCCAAAATAGTTCCAATTAACATACCTCCAACAGCTCCAGTACCAATCGATTTATTACCAACAGCTCCAGCTCCAGAAGCAAACATTAAGGGAACCAATCCTAAAATAAAGGCAAATGATGTCATCAAAATTGGACGTAAACGCGCTACAGCCCCTTCAATTGCAGCTTGTACAACTGGCAATCCTTTACGTCTTCTGTCCAAAGCAAATTCGACAATCAAAATACCATTCTTCGCCAGAAGTCCGATAAGCATGATTAAGGAAATCTGCAGGTAAATATTACTATTCAATTTGAAAATAATCGAAAACAAATAGGCTCCTGCCAGTCCAAACGGAATTGATAATAATACGGCAAATGGCAGAATGTAACTTTCGTACTGTGCACTCAACAAGAAATAAACGAACACCAAACACAAGATGAAAATGAAAATCGTCTCGCTTCCTGATGCTAATTCCTCACGCGTTAAACCTGAGAATTCGTAACCATAACCTGCAGGAAGATTCTCTGCAGCTACTTCCTGAATGGCTTTAATTGCATCTCCAGAACTGTAACCTGGTTTTGGCGCCCCTGTAATCGAAATTGACGTAAATAAGTTAAATCTCGAAATAGATTCTGGTCCAAAAACTCTTGTCATTTTTACAAACTCCGTAATTGGCGCCATATTTCCTGCGCTATTACGAACGAATATCTTATTCAATCCTTCTGTATTCGCTCTAAATTCTGGAGCTGCCTGAACCATTACACGATATTGTTTTCCGAATTTGTTAAAATTCGACGCGTACAATCCTCCGTAATAACCTTGCATTGTTGACAGAATCGTATTGATAGAAACTCCTGCGTCTTTCGCTTTCGCTAAATTAATATCCATCATATACTGAGGAAAACCAGGATTAAATGGCGTTGTTGCGTATTGAATTTCTGGACGCTCCGCTAATTTTGCTAAGAACTCATTATTCACTTTATAGAACTCAGAAGTCGTGTGTCCACCTTTATCCTGCAATTGGAATTCAAATCCACCACTTTGTCCAAAACCTTGAATCGTTGGAGGCGAAATAAAGAATATACTTGCTTCACGAATACCGCTTGTTTTAGCAAAAAGCTGTCCGATTACATCATCAACGCTAAGATCACGCTGATCCCAAGGATATAATTTTACAATAACCATACTGTAGGCACTACCAGCTCCAGCGGTAAAATTCTGCCCCACAATGCGAAGTGTATTTTTAACGCCCGGAATTGTCTTTGCAATACTATCTACTCTTTTTGCTATAATATCAGAACGTTCCATCGAAGCTGATGGCGGCAAACTAATATTAGCAAAAACAGTTCCCTGATCCTCTGAAGGAACGAAAGCTGAAGGCGTAGTTTTCATCATATAAACTAATGCCACACCAGCAATTATAATTGAAGCTAATGCAATCCATTTTTTTACAGAAAGGAAACTTACTGAACGTTTGTATCTAGCGGTAACGTTATCAAACGCAACGTTAAAGGAAGTATAGAAACGCTGTAAATAACTTTTATGTTTATGATCGTCTGCATGCGGTTTCAATAAAAGCGCACACAAAGCCGGACTCAAAGTCAAGGCATTTACTGCCGAAAGAATAATCGCAACGGCCAGTGTAATACCAAACTGTTTGTAGAAAACTCCTGTAGATCCTCCAATAAAAGTTACCGGAATAAATACCGCGGCCATTACCAATGTAATCGAAATAATCGCTCCTGAGATTTCGTCCATCGCATGAATTGTAGCTTTTTTAGCCGATTTATATCCGTGATCGAGTTTGGCGTGAACGGCCTCAACGACGACAATCGCATCATCGACCACAATACCAATGGCAAGAACCATCGCAAAAAGCGTCAATAAGTTGATCGTAAATCCGAATAAATTCAGGAAGAAAAACGTTCCCACAATCGCAACCGGAACTGCAATTGCCGGAATTAAAGTTGATCTAAAATCTTGAAGGAAAATAAATACTACGATGAAAACCAATATAAAGGCTTCAACCAAAGTATGAATTACTTTTTCGATAGAAGCATCCAAGTTTTCGTTAACGTCCACCATAATAGTGTACTTCATTCCTTTTGGAAAACTTTTTGCTGCTTCTTCAATCAGTTTTTTAGAATTGATAATTACATCACGAGCATTAGATCCAGGCGTCTGGCTGATTGCCATCGCAGCCGATTCTACACCGTTTGTTTTAATTGTCGACGAATAACTTAAAGATCCTAATTCTACTTTAGCCACATCTTTAAGTCTCAGCATCTGTCCATTTCCAACAGATTTTATAACAATGTCCCCAAATTCCTCAGCACTTGTTAAACGTCCTTTGTATTTAATTACATATTGAAATGCCTGATTTCCGTTTTCACCAAATTTACCTGGTGCCGCTTCGATATTTTGCTCGGCTAAAGCTGCCGAAATATCACTTGGAATCAGTTTATATTGTTGCATTACATCTGGTTTCAGCCAGATTCTCATCGAGTAATCTTTTGCACCAAAAACGGTTACATCTCCTACCCCAACAACACGCTGAATTTGCGGTACAAGGTTAATCTTTGCATAGTTTTGAAGAAAAGTCTGATCGTAAGCTTTATCATCACTGTATAAAGAGAAAATCAACAAGTTACTACTCTGACTCTTGGTAACTGTTACCCCAGCCTGAGTTACCTCTACAGGCAATAAACTTGTTGCTCTAGAAACCCTGTTCTGAACGTTTACCGCTGCTAAGTCTGGATTGGTACCTACTTTAAAGAAAACTTTAATAGAAGCATTACCATCATTGGTTGCTGTAGAAGTCATGTAAGTCATGTTTTCTACACCATTAATTTGTTCTTCCAACGGAATAACGATACTTTTCAGTACCACATCTGCATTGGCTCCTGTATAGCTTGCTGCGACGTTTACGGTTGGAGGCGCAATATCTGGATATTGCGATATCGGTAACTCAATTAGGCCTAAAACACCTAAGATGACGATAATAACAGATATTACCGTCGAGAGTACGGGTCTTTGTATAAATTTTTTAAACATTTTCTTTATTTTAAATCGGCGTAAACTGCTTCTTGGCTTTGATTATTAGGTTTAATTTCAGTTCCTTCTTTCAACGAAGCTACTCCTTCTAATACAATTTCATCTCCAGGATTTAATCCGCTTGAAACTACATAATAATTACCTGCTGAATTGTCAAGTACTGTGATATTTGCATTTCTTGTTTTCTTGTCTTTACCTACAACTACTGCAAACATTTTATCTTGTAGTTCAAAAGTGGCACTTTGAGGAATAATCAAAGCTTCTTTTACATCCGTCGGAATACGAACTGTTGTACTGCTTCCGCTTCTAATAATTCCTTTTGGATTTGCGAAACGTGCTCTAACATTTACCGTACCAGTTTCGGTATTGATTAATCCGTTTACCGTTTCGATATTTCCTTTTTGATCGTATAACGAACCATCCGAAAGCAATAAAGAAACTGCTGGCATACTTTTGATTTTTTGATTTAATGAACCTCCACCATCTTTAGTAAAATTTAGCAGTGCTTTTTCATTCATTGCAAAATAAGCGTACACGTTACCAATACTTGAAACTGTCGTTAAAGGTTCTGTAGTATTAGAACTAACCAAACTTCCTAAACGGAAAGGAATTGAACCTACTACTCCATTTACTGGACTTGTAACTGTAGTATATCCTAGGTTAACTTTAGCATTTACTAAAGCCGCATTTGCCTGTGCTAAAGATGCCATAGCAGACTCGTAAGTATATTGAGCCGATTCTAAATCGTATTTGCTGATAATTCCTTTTTCAACCAATGGTTTTACTTTATTCACAGCCAATTTTGCAGAACTTACCTCTGCTTGAGCACTTTTAATGCTTGCTGTTGCAGTACGAACTTGCTGCTCATATTCTGGAGCGCTGATTTTAAACAATGGCTGGCCAGCTTTTACCACTGCTCCTTCATCAACATAAATCTTATCGATATATCCTTCAACTCTTGGGCGGATTTCTATATTTTGCTGTCCTTGAATACTAGCTGGAAAATCACTGTTTAACGTAGCTGATTCTGGCTGTAATGTAACAGTCTTATATTCTTTAATCTGCGGAGCTCCTCCGGCTTGTGCCGATTTGTCATTTTTACCGCAAGAAGCGATAATAAGGGATGCTGCAAGAATGCTTAAAAATGATTGCTTATTCATCTTGAAAAATGTGTAATTTATCTATTATATGACAACAAAAGAACTAAAATATAACATGCAAAAATTTTCAAATAGACGAAGAGCCCGATATAATCGATAAAGGTAAGATGACAACCGATGGATTTTTTTTAAATATTAAACAAGTGTTTAATTTTTATCCCGTCGGCTCTAAAATGCTTTTTAGAGACTCTAAATCGGGGTTTAGCGATTGCCCAATTTTCATATTCAAATAAAATGTAATATTGCCTTAAAATCACAAATTATAATGGCACCGAACTTTTTTAGACCCTATTTATTTACTGGACTACACATTCTTGGCTGGTCGCTATTAGGGTATCTTATGCTGTTTTATATTCCGCTGACTTGGAATGTTGTGCTTCCGCAAGCATTCTGGCTTTGGCAGAGTATTATATTGTTTTTATTAATGATTCTTTTTTATTCTACGGCAAAAAAAATAGTTCCAAAAACCATCATTAAAGACAATACTTCGGCATTTTTAATTTGGGCATTTGCAGCAATTATTGCCATGCAATTAATCGCTTATTTTTATACCTCACAAACCGATCTTCATACTCAAATCAGTAAAGCTATTGGCTTTAAAAAATATAAAAATCCGTATTTTGATAATTACGTATTTACTTTGACATTATTGGTGTTAGGAATAAGCACCAGTTGGGCAATGTTAACGCATTGGCAAAAAGCGGCACAGCATAAACAGAAACTGGAACAAGACAAAACAATGGCAGAATTGGCTATGTTGAAAGCGCAAATTAATCCGCATTTTTTCTTTAATTCTTTGAATAGCATTTATTCTTTGACTTATACTGATATTGAAGATTCTAGAAATGCGTTGCATACTTTAAGCCGAATGATGCGTTACTTGCTTTACAGCACAGAAGGCGAACGAACTACATTACTTAAAGAGGTAGAATTCTTAAAAGATTTTATCGCATTGATGAAACTTCGTGCCAATAGTAAATTGACTATTATCACAGAAATCCCCGAAAAACTGCACGATTATCCAATTGTTCCGATGTTATTACTACCTTTAGTAGAAAATGCGTTTAAACACGGTGTTCATGCAACCGATAAAAGTGAAATACACATTAAACTTTCGCAAAACAATACACATCTAGAATTTGAAGTAGAAAATACTTTTTTCGAAAAAACATCGGTTTCAGATGAAGGCGGAATTGGTTTAACCAACACCAAACGCAGATTGCAATTGATTTATCCAAATCAGCATTATATATCTTTTGGAGTTACCGATCATGGAACATATAACATTAAACTCAAAATAACTTTAGAGCAATGACCGTATTAAAATGTATAGCAGTAGATGATGAACCATTGGCTTTAAAACTGGTAGAAACGTTTATACAGCAGACTCCTTTTTTAGAATTAATAACAACTTGCGATAATGCTGTAGACGCGATGGGCATCATTAGAGAAACAAAACCCGATTTGGTTTTCTTAGACATTAATATGCCTAATTTAACTGGAATGGAATTGGCAAGACTTCTTCAAGATCAAGCTGGACCACTGCCTAAAATCGTTTTTACAACAGCTTACAATCATTATGCAATTGAAGGTTATCGTGTAAACGCTGTAGATTATCTTTTAAAACCTTTCAGTTATGAAGAATTTCTACGTGCTTCAAGCAAAGTTTTGCAATTAACCGAAGAAGCCAATAATACCTTTACCACAATTGCTGCAGATGACGAATTTATCTTTCTGAAAGTAGAATACCAATGGGTCAGAATTTCTCTAAAAGACATCACTTATATCGAAAGTTTAAAAGATTATGTAAAAGTACATCTTGAAGATTCTCAAAAAGCGTTAATGTCTCTTATTTCGCTTAAAGCATTAGAAGAAAAACTGCCTTCGTCAAAATTTATGCGCGTTCATCGTTCGTTTATTGTTTCGCTTGATAAAATAAGTGCTATTAGTAAAAACTCCATTTTTATAGATAAAATAGAAATCACAGTCGGCGAACAATACAAAGAAGCTTTTAAAACATTGGTCGAAAAATGGCTGAAATAAAATTAGAATTACAAAAATCATGGAAAAAAGATCAAATAAATATTATCTTACTTTAAGTCTTAAGGAATATTCAAATGGTGAAACTGAACCAGCAAAAGAACTCGGAATCGAATTTGATAATCACGATGAAATCTTCGGAATTATCGAAAGAATAAAATCTAAGAACATTTTCGCAAACGAATCTGAGGCAGTTCAATTTGCTTTAGGGTTAAAATTATTTAGCGAAATCAAATTAAAAAACCGCAAAAATCCTCTTTTTGAAGAATTAAATGAAGTTTTTCCGGTCTTCATGAAAAAATTAAAAAGTCTTTAAAATTCTCTTTAAAAATAAGACTTCAACCCTATTTTTATTGAATCACTGAATGTTAAATTTCTGCTAAGAAAAAAACAATACAATTCTTACTGGCAATATTTTGTCACAATTTTCCGTTCCAATTAGGCATGTCCCACTAAATGCTTTTTCCAAAAGAAGTTTAATTTCTGTTTTTGAAATTCTTCTGCTTCATATAAAATGGCATAAGCATTTAGGCATTCTTAATTGAAAAAACAGAGCATTCATTTGAAACTAACCATTTCAACTTTATTGAATCTCTACTTATAATCTTCACTTTCGAAATGTTCGATAATGCAAAAATTATTTTTTAACCATTAAAATGAAAGCATTATGATAATTCAAAAAAGTATTTTTCTTCTGTCCACAATTCTTGTTTTGGGAAGCTGTTCGAATAATGACAATACTGATCCAGACACCGATCCAGGACCAACTGGCCCACCTGTAGAAACTGGTACAGCCAACACCACTTATCAGCCCGCATTTTCTGGACAAACACGAGCAGGAAGCATTCAAACTACCACAGAATATGAAGCTAAAATAATCACCAGCGGTTTAAGCGCTCCTTGGGGAGTTGCATATCTTCCTGACGGACGTCTTTTGGTAACCGAAAAATCGGGTAAAATTAGAATTGTAACTCAAGCAGGAGTTATTGGTGAAGCATTAACAGGCGTTACTGCTGTAAATCCTGCAGATCAAGGCGGATTATTAGGTATTTGTCTAGATCCTGCATATGCTACTAACCGAATGATTTATTGGGTGTTTTCTGAAATCGTAGCTGGCGGAAATATTACTGCTGTCGCGAAAGGAAGAATATCTGATAATGAAACTGCGGTAGAAAATCCAACAGTTATTTATCGTTCGAATACTCCAAATGCAAGCACGCTACATTATGGTGGCCGTGTCTTATTTGACAAAACTGGAAATTTATTTGTAAGTATTGGAGAAAGATCTGTTTTACAAACTCGTCCGTTGGCACAAGCTGTGACGAGTAGTTTGGGTAAAATTGTACGCATTACAACAAGCGGACAAGCAGCACCAGGAAATCCATCTTTTACACAAACGGGGGCTTTGCCAGAGCTTTACACTATTGGTCATAGAAATCCGCAAGGCTTGGCAGTTCATCCAACAACGGGTGACTTATGGCAAAGTGAGCACGGCCCAAGAGGTGGTGATGAAATTAACCGAATTACAGCTGGAGCAAATTACGGCTGGCCAACAATTACTTACGGAATTGAATATAGTGGTACGAAAATTGGAGAAGGTATTACACAGCAAACTGGAATGGAGCAACCGGTCTATTATTGGGATCCTGTAGTGTCACCAAGTGGTATGACTTTCTACGCTGGAAACCGTATTCCAGAATGGCAAAATAACCTTTTTATTGGTTCATTGAACGGCATGCACATTGTACGTTTAGCTTTTAAAGACAATAAAGTAGCGGGTGAAGAAAGAATATTAGCAGGACAAGGTCAAAGATTTAGAGATATTACGCAAGGAAAAGATGAAGCATTATACGCCGTTACCGATCAAGGAAGACTTTACAAAATTGATAAAAAATAGAAAGTAAACTTGTTCACCATACATGCCAAAAACGCCCCAAATATGGGGCGTTTTTATTTATGTTTTTTTTGTTTCAGGTTTCAAGTTTCAGGTTAAACGCAACGGAATAAAACTTGAAACATGAAACGTGAAACAAAACAATTAAGCTTTTGCTTTTCTTTTTACCGTACAGCCAATTTCTTTAGTTTGTGTAATTGCTGGTTTTTGACCAATTTTAAGTGATGCAATTACATCTTCTGCATACTTTACTTTCTGCGGATTGTTCCCTTCTGGATCATTGTCGATTGCTCCCACATATTCTACTACATTACCTTTTGAAGTTTTAGAAACGATAAAGATGTGAGGCGTGCGTTTTGCACCATATTCATCGGTAATTTTTTGCCCTGGATCAAATAAATATGGGAACGTATATTTTTTCTCTTTTGCCAAATCCTGCATTTTTGCAAAAGTATCTGCATTAGAAGCCTCAGGATCATTTGGATTGATTGCAATTACAGGATATCCTTGAGATTTGAATTTTTTATCCAAATCGATAATTCTCTGCTCGTATCCAATTGCATAGGGACAAGTGTTACAGGTAAAAACAACAATATATCCTTTTGCATCTTTAAAAGTTCCAAAAGAAACGTCTTTGTTGTCCACATTTTTCAGTTTGAAATCTGGAGCTGCATCGCCCGCTTTAAGTGTTACAGCATTTTGTGCATGAGATAGAAAAGCAGAAAATGCCAATGCTAGTAATAAGATTATTTTCTTCATAATGGTTTACAGTTTTTTATATTCAGTTAATAATTGTTCGTAGGTAAATTCGCTTTCAACAAATTTTCGTTTATCATTTTTAATAAAAAGCGTTGCCGGAATACTTCCTGACCAGCTTGGGTCAATTCGATCAATAAACTCTTGAGGATTACTTTCGTTTAAAAGAAAGACTTCATTCTTTAAATTTTTCCTTTTCACAAACGGAATTACATTCGATTGCAATTTGGATTTAAAATCTAAACTTACTAATAAAACAGCTACTTTCTCTGATTTATGCTCTGCTCCCAATTTCTCAAAATGTGGCAATTCTTTTATACATGGCGCGCACCAAGTTGCCCAAAAATTGACTACATAAGTGCTGTCTTTTCCGTTTTTAATTCTTTCGTTGAGCTGATTTATATTTAAAAGCTTTACGTTCTGATTGTATCCTTTTACGGAAAAAAGCAGAAACAGAAGAAAGGAAATTTTTAAAAGTTTATTTTTCATAGACCTTTTGATCTTAAATTTAATTTGTTTCTTACAAATATAAACTAATGCTTAATTAGATTTTGTTAATGAAAATTTAATGTACTTTTTAAGATACTAAGATGCTGAGATACTAAGGCGCTAAGTTTAAAGGTATTGTTTTAGATTTTTGTTCAGTTCTATTACATCTTCCTGATAACGTGGGTATGTTGTCAAATTCCTCACGCTATGGTTTTCATTATTTGTCAAACCAATTCCTTTTATTTCTTCAAATGGAGATTGCATTAGTAATCCGTTTAAGAGGCAATCTGCAATATAATTGGAATGTGCATCAAATTTCGGAATTGAGTTCAAATACTTTACAATAATGGGTTTTAAAATTGCTTTTTGATTTTCAGAAATTCCTGTCATTGGAAGAAAAAGAAGAAACAGATTAGGATATTTTTCAAAAGCCAATAATTCATTCAAAGTAAAAAACCAAGCTTCAAAATGTCCTCCTAAATTTCCTATGTAAATATCATTCAGAAAAAAATTGATTTCATATTCGGCAAACTCAACTGCAAAATTTAAATTATCATTTATTCTGCCTGCAACATGTCTTGGATTTTCTTCTATATCATCATAATTAAAAAATATCCTTTCCCATTCATAAGCTTCTGTTTCATTAATTTCTACAACTTCTAGAGCTTCATCAATATTTATTTCTTCTCTCTCATCAAAACCTCTTGACCAGCAGAAATAATATTTCCAGAAAAAGGTATTATGGCTGAGTTCTTCAATTTGTATTATTTCATTCATAATTACAAATTATCTTGAGGTGTCCACATTCTAAAAAATTTAAACATTTTAGAGTATTCTTCCCGTGGTACAAATGCCATACAAACTTCTCGATTATCTAGTGCTGACTCGGTCAAAATAATATGATCCGGTTCTTTTCCTGCATTTATAAATTCTGTTTCAGAAACCACGCAGACCACTTTTTTAAATATTCCGTTTACCCATTTCTGCATATTTTCATTTTGCTCAAATTTTCTAAAACAAGCCAAAGATGCGTGGGCAGTTATTACCGGAACCAATTTGTCTGGAACGTCCTGTTTTACTAAAATGTACATTTTCATATTAAATCTTATTTCCTTTTTTGGGTATTATATCTATACTGCAAATATTTCTAACTACTTTTTCGTTTGATCTCAGGTTATAAACTACTGAAATTATTTAGAACAACTTTTCAAATAGTATTTTCTCTTCGTCTGATAATTGTCTGGCAATTTTAGCAAAATCTTTACTTTGCCCAAAAATGGTATACATAATGCTTTCCCAACAATAATCTGCCATTTCCTGAGGATTATCTCCACTTTTTGAATATTCTTTTAAATCCTCTTCAGTAAAATAATACGAAATAAAATTCTCCTTGCTCTCCAACAATAATCTCAAATTCTTTTCATTTGTAAAATAAGGAATATAAGCTTTATTATGCGGATGTTCCTGCATGGATAAAACAGCATTGATAAAGACTTTTATAGATTTTTCGGTTATGCCGAATTTCTCCAAAAATGCAGGCGTAAATTTTGCATGAACAGACTGATGTTCGCCATCAACTGTTTTATAATACTCTATTAGCGTATCAAAATATTTTTCATCTTGTAATCCTAAAGCAAAAACAGCAAAAGTCGACGGCATTGTACAATTCTCGTCTTCAAGATTGTTGTACCATTCGTATTCTTTTTTAGCCAAGTTAATATATTCTAAAATGTCCTTTTGAAGGTTTGGATATTGAACAGCTCCAGCAAAAAGATAGTTCTGCCCACATTTTGGAAGCCCTTTTATTGGAAGCAACTCTTTGTTTTTGGAGGAAAATGCGATTTCGTAGCTTTTAGGAAAATCGGTCTTCAGAAGATTATTTACAAAGTGTAATGCTTTTCTATAACTTTCTTCTGTTTCTGTAATCAGTTTTATATTGATTGTTGCAAAAACATCATTGGCTTTAGCTGTTAAATCACTGTCTTTATGTGCACTCAATTCTTTTGGAAGTTTTCCTGTTCCGTTTTTCTTTAATTGAGCTACTTCGTCAGACCCCAATTCTGTTACAACATCAAAATACTCATTTGCAGTAACTGTGGCATAACTTGGACCGTATTTAATATGAGAAACGGCAATATAACATATAAAACTTAAAAGCTCTTTTTGCTCTTCCGTCAATATGCGTTCTGGAAGTTCTTCTGTTGTTTTGGGTATAAAAATCTTGTATTTGCCTTTTTTTACTCTTTCAAAACTATTAAAAACCAATTCGTCTGCTTGCAATCCTAATGTATAACGATAACTATCAAATCCAGTAAGTTTTCTAAGTTTTTCGACAAATGAAATATAAAATTCTTTTGAGAAAGGTCTGGTCTGGAAAAAATATTCAATTATCGATGATAATAGAAATTTTTCGCCCGAAACTAATACATACGGATTTGGATATGCTTTATCAATTTGAACTGTATTATTATCAATCGCTTCAATGAATTTTTCTAAAAGCGATTCGTTACCTTCTATTTTTACTAAATAGTTTAATTCTCTCATTATATTTTATTCGTTTTTCTTATAATTTCTTTAAATCCGTCTCGATTCGTTTTTTCGAAAGCAGAAAAGTTTTTAAATCAATTTTTCCTTTTGATTTATTGTCTTCTAATTCCTTTAATTCAAGTTGGAGTTCTCTGTATCGAATCTCATTTTCTGATCGTTCTTTTTGAGGATAAAGCACATCCAGCTCATCTTCTACATTTGTGTTTTTACTCAAGACTTCTTCTAGCGAGTTTCCTAAAAACACCCAACGGTCATCATCATATCCAAGATTTCCAGCAGGAATGAGAATTATTGGAAACCCCTCGTTTTCTCTGAGATCATAAGCATAAAACTTCCCTCCACCATTAAAAGCTATTGGAAGAAATGCCGGCGCCCAAATTGGAAATCCGTAATTTATATACATCTGACGAATTTCTTCTAACGAAAAAAAGCCAAATTCACGTTCGCCATTTATAATTCCACCACCGTTTGAATACTGCAAAAGTTCGATATATTCTTTCGGAAGCCTTAGCTGTTGAGGAATAGGGAAATATTTTGGATCTCTACCATTTGGATACAAACTCTCGATATCAGGAAAATTGTCAAACTCATCTTTTGAAAATAATTTGGTAAAGAAATCTTCCGAAACCGATTCTGTTAAAGCTGCTTGCTTATCGAAAAAAGTAAACTTACTGAACCACATATTTATTCGGTTTCATCATCTTCGTAAGCTTCTTCATCATCATACGAAAGATAGGACCAATCGATATCAAGATTCTCCAGAATGGCATCAAACCGTTCTTGATTGCTTGATCCAATAAAAGCTGCCGTACAATTGTTTTCTTGATCGAATGACAAACTGATTACAACATAAAAATCATCTGTATATACCTTTTGTTTTTCTCTACTGATTTCTGGAACAAGCGTATAATTTTCTTCAACTAGCTTTACAATTTCCGAATTAATTTTTCCAAAATGATTTCCATTAAATTGAAGTCCGCCCAATGTTCCGCTGAAAACTGCCATTAGTAGAAAAAAGTTCTCCGTTGTTTGAGTTTCGATTTCCCAATCCGATTTTTCGATTGTATCGTAATTGCCGTAAACTGGAGGATTTCCCTTTGATAAATCTTCCTTTTTAATTCCCCAAAAAGCAACATTTTGATTTTCTTCGTAAAAAACCAGAAAATCATCATCTGAAAATCCAATTTCATTTTCAGGTTTCAAAAGTCTGTTAAAACAGTAATTGAGGTTTTCTTCTTTCCCTAATTCCAAATAGTATTCTTTGAGTTTTGAAGGAAGTTTAATCTCTAATGTTCTCTCAAGATCGAGAATTTGATTTTCTGAAAATCCGTAGTTTTCATTTTCAGACAAATTGTAGAGGCGTTTAATTTTTTGAATGTAATTCATTTTGGCTGTAGCTTTAATCAAATGTGAAAATACACAAAAACGGTGTAAGATTGCAACTACTTAATACTAGAACTTTATTTTTTTTTGAGAAGAATGAACGATTCCTAAAAATTGTTTTTTTTCTAGTCACTTTTTTTTGACTAATTGACTGGCGATGATATTCGGCTGAACTTTGCAGTAAATTAAAAAACTCGGGAGTCATTTTAAAAATTTCTATGAAAATACTGTCGCTACTATTAATCTTGATTTGCAGTGCAAGCTGCCAGTCGCAAACAAATTCAAAAATGAGTGAAGAAAAAATAAATCCGTTATTATGTGATCCTGTTAGCGGAATGTGTGAAATGCCTTTCGGCGAAAAATCGAATGAAACTACAAATATTTCAACAGAAAATAAACCTGTAAAAATTATTTACTATACCGATCCCATTTGTTCTTCTTGCTGGGGAATTGAACCTCAGCTTAGAAAATTAAAACTTGAATATGGCGATTATTTTGAAATTGATTACCGAATGGGCGGCTTATTACCTGATTGGAGTTATAACAGCGGCGGAATAAGCAAACCTTCTGACGTTGCACATCATTGGGATGAAGCGAGTTTGTATTACGAAATGCCGATTGACGGAAATGTTTGGATTGAAGATCCGTTAGATTCTTCTTATCCTTCTTGCATTGCCATGAAAGCGGCTCAAATACAGAGTAAAGAAAAAGCTGTAAAATTTATGCGTGTTCTTCGCGAAGAATTATATCTAAACAAAAAGAACATAGCCAAATGGGAAAACATAGCCGAAGCAGCAAAAATTGTTGACTTGGATGTTCCAAAACTAAAAGCAGATTATGAAGGAGATGCCAAAAAGCTTTTTCAAGAAGATTTAAATTTAGCCAAAACGCTTGGAGTACGAGGTTTCCCAACCTTATTTTTAGCCGATGCTGATAATAACCAATTAACGGTTTACGGTTCTAAACCTTATGCTGCTTATGAAAATGCTTTATTAGCATTATTTCCCGATGCAAAAAAGAAAACCATTAAAAATGAAACTCCACTAGATTTATTTCAAATTTTCCCAACATTAGCTCCAAAAGAGTATGCTGTGATTTTAAATAAATCAACTTCTGAGGCCACTTCTATTTTAGAAAAATTAAATCAACAAGGTTTGTTGGATAAAAAGACAATTAAAAATGGTTCGCTTTATATTAAAAAATAAATAAAAGAATATTGAAATCATGTTCCATCGGAACATTTGGTTGGTAGAAAAAAAATAAATAGATTGTTCGTTTCGTCCCGTAGGGACGTCTGATTGTTTATCATTTTAAATTAATCTCAATTTATCAAACGTTCCTACGGAACGTAAAAAATGAATGAATGAATTTCTACCGATGAAATGTTCCGATGGAACATATGGAATATATAAAAATATGTACGTTTTGGATCGTCTCATCGGAACATCCGTTTACGTTATAAAATTGGTTCTTTAAAAATGTATTGATTATCAAATTCTACTTCAAAAGCTATCAGCTGTTTCTGGTATTCTTCTAAAAATGTTTCTTTTTTATGATGCTGTTCTTGATTTTGAATGTACCGAATGACATTCGGCACATGGCTTCTTGAATATGAAAAAGCGCCATATCCTTCTTGCCATGAGAAATCAGCTGCCAATTTTTCTTCTTTAATCCATTTGCTAGTTTCTGTTTTTATATTTTGGACTAGCATAGAAATAGATTGTGTAGGACGCATCCCAATAAAAATATGAATATGATCTGGCATACTATTAATACATAACATTTTATGATTATTGGCTTGAATTATACCCGTAATATATTGATGTAATTTGTCTTTCCAATCTTTTGAAATTAATGCTTTTCTATATTTTACCGCAAATACAAATTGTATATGCAATTGTGTGTATGTATTTGCCATAACCAACCAAACGTTCCTACGGAACGAAAAAAATAATCCATCATTAAAAGTTCTACCGATGAGATGTTCCTAGCGGAACATTTTTTCTCTTAGTGATGTAAATTTTAAACATTCTATTTTTTCGGATAGCTACTAAAAGTCATATGAGTGTTAGTTTAAGACAAAAAAATGTTCCGTAAGGAACATTCTTCGAATCTTATCAATCAAGAAATTTTAAAAATTTCAATCCATTAGCATAAAAAAAATGTTCCGCTAGGAACATCTCATCGGTAGAAAAAAAAATGTTTACGTAGTTGTCGTCCCGTAGGGACGTTTGATTGGTTTATTAAATTTCCCTCAAAATCAAATCGGCTACAACATCTATTGCCTGATTAATAATCTCTTCTGGATTTCCTTTAAACTCAAAACGTTTGGCAATTTGTATCTCGCCAAAAATGATATGGATAAAAATAGTTCCAACAGGTTTAGACTCACTTTCGCTTCCGCCAGGTGTAGTTAATCCCGTTAAACCCACACAGATATCCGAATTAATGTAACGGTAAAAGTTCTGTGCCATTAACTTGGTCACTTCTGCAGATTCGGCACTGTATTGCTCAATTGTTCCCCACGGAATATGAAGCAAATCTTCTTTCATAGACGAATGATAACAAACCATTCCTCCTATGAGGATTCTTCCGGAATTAAAAACTGTTGAAAATTCATAACACATTTTTCCCGCCGAAGCGCTTTCTGCAAATGCTATTGTTAAATTCTTTTCTATTAAAGCCTTACAACATGCCGTTACCTTATCTGATGCCATATCGATTTAAATTTAATTGCACATTCATTTCATCTCAAAAGTAGATTGTTTAAACACAATTGCCTTACATAATTTCTTACAACATTTATAATATAAATAACTGTTAATTATGCAACTATAATGTTTTTTCATATAAGGTTTCTGATCTGTTTACAGGGTAATTTTGTAAATACAGCTTTTCTTAGTGACTTTATAAAAGTACAAGCCAGAAAAAATTAAAAGCCGAAAATAGCTCATTTAAAGAAAAGCTAAGGACATGGATAACAGTTAAAACTGTAAAGATTAATAAAGGTCTTCGTCGTGAAGATTCAATATTGAAAATAAAATAACAAATCAAAAAAACACTATTATGGAAAAGCAACATAACCATGATTATGGTCAATTTGATCCTGATTATATCGAACAAAACACACTTGTAGATGGTACTTATTCTAATGAAGACGAATTTAAACAAGTTTTGAAAAAAAATGATAACCGAGAATTTGGCGAAAGCGATCCCGATCATTACGAACAAAATACGCTAGTTGATAATGACAATTATGCACGAGATGAAGATCCTTATCAATATCAGGAAGAGTTTATTGAAGATCCTACGCGTCTAACAGGTGATTTTGTACCGAATACTACTATTCGTTCAGAAAACATTCCGAATCAGGAAAGAATCATCAATGAAGATGATGCCATTACAAATGATGGCACAGAAGATGACTTAAACGATGATTATGATCCAGATTTAGATTACGAAAAAGATCGTGAGAAAGAGGAAGATTTGGATAAGGATGAAGAATTGGATGATTTTGACGCCGAACATTATCCTGAAAACCATCCTAGAGAATAGCAAAAATTATCGTAAATTGTAAAGCATTAATTTATGTCTATAGCAGTTCAAATTGTCTGGCTTTTTGTATTAGCAATTCCGATTGCCTGCATCAGCTGGACTGTCACACATGAAGAGATTTTTAGAGAACCGCATGAATGGTGTGTCAAACATTCTAAAAATGACAAATTTATACTGTCAAGAAAATTTTTCTATCTCCTTACCTGTGAATATTGCTTTAGTCATTATGTTACAATTGCCTTTCTGATTATCTGTGATTATAAACTTTTGTTAAATGATTGGAGAGGATATATTTTGGCAGGGTTTTCTCTAGTTTTTATGGCAAATGTTTATATGAGTCTTTTTGCTCTATTGCGCCAAGCTATAAAAAAGGAAAAGGTCGAAATTGAGAAAATTGAAAGTGAAACTGACACTGAAAACAGTAAAAATTAAAAAATAACAAATAAGTATAATTAAAATTAATTGGCATTATGGAGAATTTAAATTTTATAGACCCATTATTACACGGAATTGAACCTCAAAAGCAACCGTTAAATCTGTCAGTAAAACAAATGGTTTGTGCTGGTGTCGGTGCTCTTGTTGCAGCGGCAGTTTTAAAACAAACGGGACATAAAAAAGTAGGTGCTGTTGTAGGCGGTCTTGCATTACCAATTTTAGCATCGGCTTGTTATAAAAAATACAGTCAAGTATCTAAAGAAAAAATTGATGCGCAGGCAAGCAGTGGTATCGAATACAATCATTAATGGTTTAAATAAACTATCATAAAAAAAGAGCGCTTATTACTTTATAAGCGCTCTTTCTATTTTTGATTAGATTGAATTAAGAAATATTGCCTTCAACCCAATTTAATGCTTTATTGAAATCAGCCTTTTTATAACCACGAAATTCACCTGGAACAATATAGCTAAATCCGTTTGTAAAGGAGATAATTTCTTCTGTATCGGTAACAATTGCAGCTCTATTCCATTTTCCTAAATGCTTAAGTCCCAAAAGTCCATCTTCTAGCCATGCTCCTGGTGTAAAATTTTTAATGTCTGTATCTAAGACCAATAAAAAATTAATTTCATTGACTTGTTTTACCAAATGCTCAACCGCTGGAGTTACTGTAGTCAAAAAATCTTCTTTTGTTACTTCTGCCAATGCTCTAAAGGCAACAATATTATCTGTGGTATCAATTTGATGTATCATGATTTTTATTCTTTTTGAGTTATTTTATACTGTTCATTTTTAAACATTTTAAGAATGTTCAACACATACTCAAATATACTCATTATCAATCAGATAACACTTACATTTAACTATTCGTTTATTATATTTTTTTAAGGTGCTAAGGTTCTGAGTTGATAAGTTGCTGAGATACTGAGATGCTGAGATACTGAGATGCTGAGATACTGAGATGCTGAGATTTATATACTTTACGTTCTATGCACTGCAGTGCATTTCTACAACTATAATTACTACAAACCATGATTATCGTATAATTTGATTACCAAAGATCTTCCGTAGAGACGCACTGCTGTGCGTCTAACGTTTTGTGAAATAATGTAAGGAAATCTAATCGGAAATACTTTGCGTTAGATGCACTGCAGTGCATCTCTACAATTCTGTTATCTTATAAACCTAGATTATCGTATAATTTAATTACCAAAGATTTTCCGTGGAGACGCACTGCTGTGTGTCTAACGATTTATGAAATCATACAGAAAATCAAATCGGAAATACTTTGTGTTAGATGCACTGCTGTGCATCTCTACGATTCTGTGATAAATATAAACCTAGATTATCGTATAATTTAATTACCAAAGATTTTCCGTAGAGACGCACTGCAGTGCGTCTAACAATTTGTGAAATCATACAGAAAATCAAATCGGAAAGACTTTGCGTTAGATGCACTGCAGTGCATCTCTACAGTTCTGTACGGAATATCATTATCTAAAAAGCCTTTGCAACTTTGCAACTATAAACCTTAGAATCTTAGCATCTTAGAACCTTAGCATCTTTAAAAGAAAAAGCCTGCTTTTTTGAAGCAGGCTTTTTGAAAAAAAAATAAAAAATAAACTAACACACAAACTTAATTGTATCCTTGATTTTGTTTGAATTCCTTAGTCACATCGATAGTAGACTGTGGAATTGGAAAAACTCTTCTGTATGGTTCTGAAGCTGGTTTTGCGGTTCCTGGAAGATCAAATTTCCCGAAACGGATCATTTGTGGTCTTCTGTATAATTCCCAGTATAATTCGAAACCAATTTCGTTATATAAAACAGTCTGATCGATTGCAGTCAAAGCTTTTCCTGGTGTGCTTCCGTATAGAGATTCTCTTTTTCTGCTCGTACGTAATTTGTTCAAATCTTCCATAGCTTGAGCTGTATTCCCTTTTCTGAAATAAGCCTCAGCTCTCATCGTGTAAATTCCTCCTAAACGGAATAAAGGAATATCAACATTACTGTTTCCGTTTCCTCCTTCTGGATCGAATTCATATTTGAAAATACGTGCTCCCTGATTGATCTCGTTCTGAGCAAAAACTGCCTGAGCCGGATTTTTGAAAGTCAAAGAAGGTGTAAAATCCATTCTTGTAGTTGTGCTTTTTTCCATGTATAACGGAGAAACTTTAATACGTCCGTTAACCATTTCTAAAGAACCAGACGACAATAAAATTGGTCCGTACTGAGGTCCAAATTCAATTCCTCTATTGAAGTGGAACCAAGGTAAATTAGCACTTTTCGGAACGATATCTGTTGCTGGAACGCTTACATCTGTACCATCATTTTTAAACCAAGTTCCGTCAGCATATTGGTATTTCTGTTGAAATCTCGGATCATCGTGATTTCCATTCCATGTCGCAAAAAACTCAGGAGTTGTGCAAGCCGCGTTTGTTCCTCTATTGGCTGCAGAAGTTCTCTGGTTACGCTCCATACATACATAAGCAAAACTGTTAGAACCGTTTCTGATGTAATCTATCTTCTGAGAAATAGCAAAAATTAACTCTTTTCCTTTATCATTGTCTCTTGCGAAGTTTTTGAAATAATCGCTTTCTAAAGAATATTTACCAGAATCAATCAGCAATGAAGTATAATAAATTACACGATCCATATCTGTTCCTGTACCGGTTGCCGCAGCTTCAGTAAAATTAAAGCTTGAAGATGCATTGAAACGATCTTTAAAAACCGCACGATTCAAATACATAGTTGCTAAGAATCCATAAGCTGCTTCTCTTGTAAATCTTCCGTGATGTGTTTGCTGCGTTCCCATTTCTGCTAAATCTGGCAGAAGAGCTTCAACGTCTTTTATCAATTGATCGATTTGCGTATCGGCTTTTAAAATCTGTAAAGGCGCATTTGGGTTCATCGGAT
This sequence comes from Flavobacterium sp. LK-23, assembly GCF_058135255.1. Taxonomy (NCBI): domain Bacteria; kingdom Pseudomonadati; phylum Bacteroidota; class Flavobacteriia; order Flavobacteriales; family Flavobacteriaceae; genus Flavobacterium; species Flavobacterium sp. LK-23. The sequence goes on along the minus strand of NZ_JBYUVT010000010.1, from coordinate 131,011 downwards.
CTCTGTAAGGCGCTTGTCCGTACAAATCTAATGTGGTGTACAAATAATACGCTAAAAGTCCTTTAGCTTCCGCTAAAAACAATTTCTTCTCCGGAATTGAACTTTCTTCAACTGATTGAATTGCAGTTAACGAACGCGTAATTCCGTTTGTCAATTTGTTCCAGTTATCCACTACAACAGCATTATCAGATTTCCATGTAAACTCATGCATATCTCTCCATTTTCCACCATCTCCCCAGTCACTTCCTCGAGTTGGCAAAATTGCTTCGTCTGTCGTGTATTCCTGCAAAGAAAAAATTCCTCCATGATCTACGAACGTTCCGTCTCCTAAACGGTCGTAAGCAGCCGCAAGAGCTCCAGCAGGGTTTGAAGCATCTTCTCCTAAAACCTCGTCTAAAACAACTTCGTCAAGGTTGGTACAGCTTGCAAAAAGCCATATAAAAGAAAATAGCGCTAATGTTTTTATATTAAAAATTGTATTTGTCTTCATAATAATTATAGTTTTAAAGTTGCTCCAAAACTGAATGTTCTAGAAGTTGGATAACTTGCATAATCGATACCAATAGATTGATTTCCTCCATTTGATTTTGGACTGTTGATTAATGGATCGTAACCTGTATAATTTGTAATCGTAATTAAGTTCTGACCTGTAATGTAAAGCGTTAATCCGTTGATCCAGTTTAATCCTTTCAAATCGAAGTTGTAACCAATACGAGCTGTGTTTAATCTAATAAAATCTGATTTTTCTAAGAAAAGCGTTGACAAGATTGGTGAGTTTGCAGCATTTGCCCCAGACTCATAATAACCTGTTGCCACGTTACGATCTGATGCTAAGTTGTTTATGTTTAATGCATTTAAACCTGTATTATTTAATAAATAACCACCTGTTTGTCCGATGATAGAGAACGAAAACGTAAAGTTTTTGTATCTCATATCACTATTAAATCCGTAGTAGAAAGTTGGAAGCGCGCCTTCAATAATAATTCTATCGCTGTTATCAATTTTGCCATCTCCATTCTGATCTTTAAAAATGTTTCCTCCATTTGCATCAAAACCAATGTGTTCCAATAAATAGAAAGATCCAGCTGCATAACCGCTTTTGTAAATATTTGCATTTACTCCAGATTGTCCAGGTCCTGAAATTGTTCCTGTTAAGATTTCTGAAACTGGAAGATCTTCAATCTTGTTATTTAATGTTGCTCCGTTCATGTCAATATTCCAAGAAAAGTTCTTAGTATCTACTATTTTTGAACCCAACATAAACTCGATACCTTTATTGATAATTTTACCGTCAATATTGGTCCAGATTGTAGTGGTTGGACTCAAAGCTTGAGAAGGAACATTCAAAATAGCATCTGTAGTTGTTTTATTGAAATAATCTAACGTTCCGTACAATTTGTCGTTCCATAAATTGAAATCTAAACCTACGTTAAATTGCGTCACAACCTCCCATTTCAAATCAGGATTTGGTGTTCTGTTTACCGAAACTCCATTTACTAGATTTAAATCATCGTATAAATAATATCCATCAGCTCCAGACAATGAATAACTTGCCTGCGTAATTTTATTTTCAACTTCTTGGTTTCCTGTCTGTCCCCAGCTTGCTCTAAGTTTTAAATTGTTTAATGTTGAAGATTCTTTTAAGAAACTTTCGTTAGCAATGTTCCATCCTAAAGCAAATGATGGGAAATAACCGTATTTGTTGTTTTTACCAAAACGAGTAGATCCATCACCTCTCATAGAAGCTGTTAGAAGATATCTGTTATCAAAACCATAATTTAATCTTCCAAAATAAGACTGCAATTCATTTTCCTGCGCATAACCTGTTGTTCCAGATTGAGTACCTTTGAAACCTGGATTTATTGAAGGAGGAACGCCTTCACCTTGGTTTGAAATTCCGTCGATACTAAAACTTGTTCCTGATCTTTCAAATTTCTGATATGAAAAACCTCCTAAAGCTTCAATTTTATGTTTATCCAAATTTAAATTGTAAGTCAGATAATGCTCTACCAAAGAGTTTTTAGAATCTAAATTATTCTGAACATATTTCCCTTTCGGATTCAAATCTGTTAAGTTTGGAAAAATAGTAGTATTTCTCTCTGACATCGAACGATCTATACCAAGGTTCAATTTGTACTCTAATCCGTTAACGATTCTAAAAGAAGTTTCAAAGTTTCCTAAAACTCTTAAAGTACGAGTCTGATCGGTATAAATGCTTAACAAATACGCTGGATTGTAATGCGCATTCATATTAAAATTGGTATAATTTCCATTTGCATCAAAAACCGATCTAGTTGGGTTTGCCATTAAGGTATGTACCAGCAATTGTCCATTAGAACCACCGTCATCACTTGTAGGAACACCATCGTCTTTGGTTTCACTAGCCGTAAGATTAAATTTTAATTTTAAACGTTTATTGTCTAGAAATGACTCAGCAGCATTAATTCTTCCTGTCAAACGCTTAAAATTGCTGTTTCTAATAATACCCTCTTGATCCAATTGCGCCACAGAAGCATAATAATTTCCTGATTCTGTTTGTTTAGAAAATGCTAGCGAATTACTTTTTGTAATAGCTTCTCTAAAAATTACATCTTGCCAATCTGTATTACCACCATGGTCAAAAGCTTTATCTTTAATTGCATTTCTATATTGACCTGCACTCAAAACATCCAATTTATTTGCTACAGTAGAAATCCCTAAAGACGAATCAAAAGTTAGAGTTCCATCTCCTTTTGCTCCTTTTTTAGTCGTTACCAAAACAACTCCGTTAGATCCTCTTGCTCCATAAATTGCAGAAGCAGATGCATCTTTCAAAACTGTAATCGATTCGATATCACTATTATTTAAAAAGTTTAAAGGGTTTTTAGCTTGCGAACTACCAAAACCAACATTCGTTCCAGATGGGCTCACATCGTCATTAGACAATGGAATTCCGTCAACGACAAACAAAGGCGTACTTCCGCTTCTAATAGATCCAACACCTCTAATGGTTACATTTACTCCCGCTCCTGGCTCACCGCTCGTACTAACCACACGAACACCCGCAACTTTTCCTTGAATTAAATTATCTGGCGAAATGCTTACTCCTTGTTTAAAGTTTGCCGCTTCCAATTGCGTAACTGCTCCCGTAACGTCTTTTTTAGATTGTTTTCCGTAACCAACAACCAAAACCTCATTTAATTCTGCAGTAGCTGGCTCTAACTGAATTGTCATAAAACCACTCTGCGCAGGAACCGTTTTAGATTTGTATCCTACATACGAAATATCGATTGTTTTTCCTTCTCCTACAGTAAGCTCAAAAACACCGTCAAAATCCGTCACTGTTGAGTTTGAAGTGCTCGTTTCTATTACAGATGCTCCAGGAATAGGCAATTTATTTTCATCAACGACTTTTCCTTTTATTTTAATTCTCTCAATTGCTTTGGTATTTACTGCTTTTGGCTCAGCTGTTTTTTGAATTAAAATTAATTTACCATTAATGTTATAATTGAAATTGGCTTTTTTAGAAAGATCATTCAAAATCGCAGTTATCGACTCTGTATTATAATTTACTGTATAAGCTGTATTATCAGCAATTATGGCTTGTCCGTAACTGAATTTGTAGTCGGTCTGCTTTGTTAATTTTGAAAAAATAGAGACAAGAGTCGCTTTTTCTATTTTATTTGCTATTTTTGACTCTTTTAATAAAGTTTTACTATAACCGCTCTGAAAGGCAAGTAAAGCTAGAACTAAAAAGACAAAACTCTTTAGATTTAAATAAGAAGGTTTAAAATACATGATTTAAGTAATTGTTTTTACGATGCTTAATTTATTAATGGCAGTTGTTCCCGCAACTGCTTTTTTGTTTTTAATCCACTTTTACTATTTCGCCATAGACTTTGAATTTTAGGTTTGTGATATAATTTATTTGTTCCAAAACATTTTCTAATGTCGCGTCCTTCTTAATGAATACCGTTAACGGCATTGCTAATACGTGTTTATTGTTATACTCAAATGAAACTCCGTATTTATATTGTAAAATGGTGATTACTTGTTTTAAAGTAGTTTGATCTAAAGTAACATCTTCATTATACCAATTCACCAAAAATGCTTTATCGGCTAATTGTTTGGTTAATTTTTGACCTTCAAACAAAGCTTCCTGATTCGGCACTAAATCAACGCTCTGCCCTTTTCCAGACACATTTACTTTTCCAGTTACTACAATCACTTTACAGTTTAATTTTGATAATTGAATGTGAAATGAAGTTCCTACAACTCTGGTTTGTATTTCGCCAGAATGAATAATAAATGGATGCTTTTTGTCTTTGGCAACTTCAAAAAACGCATTTCCTTTTACTAAAGAAACCGTTCTTTGATCGCCTTCAAATTTTTCAGGATACTGAAATGATGAGTTTGCTGCCAGATAAATTTTCGAACCGTCACTTAATTGGATAGATTTGGGAATCGATGACGTTTTAAATGTGATTTGTTTTTGGTTTAAAACATTTGGTCTCAAGAAAAATCCTAAACCAAGCAGAAAAAGAATGCTGGCAGCAGCTATATATTTTAAATAAGGACGGAAAGATTTCTTCTTTCCAATTCTTAACTGAATTTCATCGTACATGTTTTGAGATTCGATTTCTGGGTTTCCCATAAAATCATTATCCCACTTTGATTTTTGATATTCGCTGAAAGCAAAATCATGTAATAAATTTTCTTCTGCCGATGAAGTTTTTCCTCGCGAACTTTTATCCAGCAAATACTCTAAACTATGTTTGATTCTTTTTATCATAAATACTTATTGTTATGAATAAGTACCAGAATCTCGAAATCGTACTATTGCCAAATATTATGAAAACGTCAAGCGAAAGTTATTTTAAAATTTTTGATTGAAAATAATAAATGGAGCTAGCCAAGCCAAGTCTTTTAAGCCTTCGCGAAGTTGTTTTACTGCAGATGAAATCTGATTTTTTACGGTTTGTTTCGAAATTCCAAGTTCTTCTGCAATCTGATCGATTGTCATGTCTTGAAATTTATACATCAGCAAAACTTCTTTTCTTTTCTCCGGAAGTTTGTCTAATAAAGCATAAAGCAGATCCATCACTTCTGGATCAATTGTCGAAAAATTGTCGATAATGTAGTCTTCGAACTTTTCTTCTAAAATCGTCTTATCAAAACGATTGTTCTGATAATGTTTAAAGACTTGATTTTTTACAGCGCGAAACAAAAAAGGTTCAATCGCCTGAATATTCAACTCTTCTTTTCTTTCCCATAAATCCACAAAAACATCCTGAACGATGTTCTGCGCCAAGTCTTTATCCTGAGTCATCGTATAAGAAAACGCGTTAAGCTTTTTCCAATATTGATTATACGTTTGTTCAAAAATTTCAGGATTGTTCATATTATAATTACAGGCTTTTTAATATCGTAAAATAATAAAATGAAAAGCCAATGCTTTTTGCGTCAAGGTTATCTTTAAATTAATAAATAAACACGTTTGTTGTATTAATACTACTTTTTCAAGACAGAAATAGGAATGTCTTTGCGATTTCTTTTTTTTAATCTAACATAAAAACCAATAGCGACTTTTAACTTAGTCCCTTTCAAAAAATGCAATTTTCTTTTGATGCGTCCCCAGTCAACAGTATCAATTACATTTTAGAATTATGAAACCATTTTTGCTCACTTTATTATTAGCAGGAGCTTTAAGCGCCCAGACCCAAAACGACAATCTGAAAATAAACCAGATTCAGGTTATCGGATCGCATAACAGCTACCGTCATGCAATCGAAACTGATTTATACAATACGATTCAAGCACGAGATACTTCTCGTTCGCTTAAAGGCTTGCAATACACTCACATCAGTATTACAGATCAATTAAACAAAGGTCTGCGCAATCTGGAAATCGATATTTTTGCTGACGCGAAAGGCGGAAAATATACTCATCCGAAAGGTTTAGATATTGCAAAATCTGAAGAAGCCTACGATCCAGATGGATTAATGAAAAAACCAGGTTTTAAGGTTTTCCACATGCCGGATATCGATTTTAGAACTTCTTGCTACACTTTTGAAATCTGTCTTCAGGAATTGAAAAAGTGGTCAGATGCCAATCCAAATCATATTCCAGTTTTTATCACTTTAGAACCAAAAGACGGCGATGCTAATTTCTTCGGAACAAAACCAGAAGATTTCACTGCATCCGTTTTTGATGAAATGGATAAAGTAATTCGAAAAGAATTAGGAAAAGACAAATTGATTACGCCAGATATGGTGCGAGGAAAATATAAAACACTCGAAGAAGCCGTTTTGCATGACAACTGGCCAACTTTAAAAGAAGCAAAAGGACGATTTTTATTCTTATTAGATAATAACGGCGCAAAAAGAGATTTGTACGCATTGAATCATCCGTCCCTTAAGGGACGCGCCGTTTTCATTAACGCCGAACCCGGAAAACCAGAAGCCGCAGCTTTATTCAGAAATAATTCTGAAGATCCACAGATTGAAGATTTAGTAAAAAAGGGATACTTAATAAGAACAAGAGCAGATTCTGACACCAAAGAAGCGCGTGCCAACGATTATTCGCATTTTGAAGCAGCTAAAAAATCAGGCGCACAAATCATCACAACCGATTATTATCTTCCAAGCACTTTCTTTAATTCACCGTACCAAATTAAATACGATGATGGAAGTTATGTTAGAAATAATCCTGTTACTGGAAAATAGTTTTTTTTTTGTTTCAGGTTTCAAGTTTCAAGTTATTTCTGGAACGGGAAACCTGAAAATTGAAATAATAATAATTTTAACCGCAAAGAGCGCAAAGAGTTACGCAAAGTTCGAAGATTTTTATTTAAGGTTATGTTTATAAACGCAAAGTTCGCAAAGCTTTATGTATGTAGTTTGTAAATATAGCCCGCGGTTTCAACCGCGGGAACGCTCAGAGAGACGATATACCTTGTGTCCCCGCGGTTTCAACCGCGGGAAAGCTCAGGGAGAAAACATGCATGATGCTCGTTTAGAAATGTAGACAGGGCGATGATATACATTGTGCTCCTGCGGTTGAAACCGCAGGCTATGTTTGATAATTATTCTTTTTAAAAACATAAAATCCACGAAGCTTTGCGACCTTATTTATTTTATAAATCATACTCAAAAACCTTTGCGAACTTTGCATAAATCTTAGCGCTCTTTGCGGTTAAAAAAAACAATACCTATGAATTCAAAATTTATAATATTATACATAATCTCGCTGATAGTTTTTTACAATAACGTAGCATCAGCACAAAAAGTAAAAAACCTCAACGGAACGCAAATCGCATTTTTATCAGATGTACATCTACAGGATCTATTCGGAAGATTTTCAGATTCAGATTATAAAGGCGTTATAAATCCGAAAACGGGAGAATATATTTTGGTGCGAACGATGTCATCTCAGCTGCATTCTACTCGAATATTCAATGAAAATTATTTTGCCTTTATAGCAGCTTTAGAAGATATCGCTAAGCGAAAAATCAAATACGTCGCACTTCCTGGAGATTATACCGATGACGGACAGCCAATTCACGTTCGCGGATTAGCCAAAATATTAGAACAATACACCAAAAAGTACGGAGTAGAATTCTTCATCACCACAGGAAATCATGATCCGGTTGGGCCATTTGCTCAAGAATCAGGAAAAGAAGATTTCTTAGGAAATAATGGTAAAAGTCAGCCCATTTTTAGCAAAGACGGCCTTTATAAGCCCAATTTAAACACCGAACAGCCCGTAGTTGTTACCGCCGATATTGCTAAAATGGGTTATTTAGGAATTACAGATCAGCTTCAGAATTTTGGTTTTCATCCGAATAAAAAATACAAATTCTGGGCAACTCCATTTTCTACTTATTCAAGCAAGAATTATACATTCGAAAAGGCTTTAGAAAGTGCGAAATTGGAGAATCGCGTGTATGAAGTAGCCACAGGTTACGAAGTTCCAGATGTTAGTTATGTAGTAGAACCAATCGATGGACTTTGGCTAATGGCAATTGACGGAAATGTTTATATTCCAAAGAAAAATGCTTCCGCGGAAAAAGATTCTAAGAATTACAGCGAAGCCAGCACAGGTTACAATAATGTGCTTTCGAACAAAAGACATCTTATAAAATGGGTTGAAACTATTTCGGCGGAAGCCAAAAAACAAGGAAAAACTTTAATCGCTTTCAGTCATTTTCCAATGATTGATTTTAATGATGATGCTTCCGCAGAAATAAAAGAATTGCTTGGTCCAAACAAATGGCAATTAAACCGTGTTCCTGTCGAAGAAGTAGCACAAGTTTTTGCAGATGCAGGGCTTAAAATTCATTTTGGAGGTCATATGCATATCAACGATACGGGAGTTAGAACTTCAGCAAAAGGAAATACTTTGGTTAATATTCAGACGCCATCGCTTGCGGCTTATATTCCCGCTTACAAATTATTGACTTTCAAAAAAGATAATCTCGTAGATATTCAAACCATTACTATTGACAATGTTCCGCGATACAATGAACTTTTTGATTTATACAAAATGGAATATCAGTTTTTGGAAAGTCAGAACACGCAAGACATTTGGAATATTGATATTTTAAAAACGAAAAACTATCATGATTTTACCGATTTTCATTTAAAAGAATTAGTTCGCCTTCGATTCTTAAAAGACGATTGGCCTTCTGCTTTCAAAGATTTTATATTGAATGTTTCTGCAAAAGATTTATTGGTTTTAGCCAACATGCAATCGGATAAAGATTTTGATTTTATTCTAAAAAATAAAGAACAGTTTCAAAAGGAATTGAAAGAAGCTGAAGCTAAATCGGAAAAAATCCTAACTCAGAATAATCTCAAAAAAGAAAACTTTAATTGGACGGGTTATGATCTTCTAGTTGATTTTTATCGTTTTAGAAGTGCAGATGAATTGGCTTTGGCTGATGTTGGAATTCAAAGAGCAAAAGAATATAAAGTTTTGTCTGATTTATTTTTAGAAGGTTCCAAAGCCGATCTTTCAAAAGATACTCCGCTCCAAAAACAGATGAAGTTATTCCTAATCATCTTCAATAAATTCATGCACGAAGTTCCAGCAGATCATTTTACAGTTGATTTGAAAAATGGCGTGATTAAGAGTTTGAAGTGATTCTCTTTTTTAACCGCAAAGCACGCAAAGTTTTTTATCTCTGCAAACCTATTAAAAACGCAAAGTTCGCAAAGCTAAACCTAAAGCTTTGCGAACTTTTTTATTTTATAAAATTTAGTCTTAAAAAACTTTGCGCTCTTTGCGTAAACCTTAGCGCTCTTTGCGGTTAAATTTAAACTCTCATTATAAAAAAAGGCCGTCCAAATAGACAGCCCTTTTCATCACATTAAAACCTAAAATTTAATGCATCTAAAACCATTATGGCAAATGGGTTAGGATTATTTTTTAATAAAACGTCTTACCGTTTTTATTCCGTTTTTCTCTACCGAAATAAGATAAATTCCTGTTCTTAAAGTCGAAACATCAATGCTGTTATTATTTACTGTTTGAGAAAAAACAGTCGCACCGCCTTCTGTATTGATTACATTTACATTTCCGCCAGAAACCTCTGTGCTGAAGAAAAGCTGACTTTCAGTCGGATTCGGATAAATTTCTAAACTCGCAATTGATTGTTCTGAACTTGCAGGAGCAGATTTAGCCGTTGAACCTGATTTTGTAATTCTAAACCAGTTTATATTAAAACCTGTGTTCTGAACATATATCCCGAAATTGTACGTTCCAGCATTTACATTTACAGTTTGAGTAATCGTCTGCCAGTTTTGCCATCCTCCTGTATTTGGCACATTTATAGCACCAAGCTGAATAGTTCCTGCATTTAAATCAGATGATAATCTTCCGCCTGTAACTGCACTTGCCACTCGATATTCTATTTGATAAGAACCAGAAGTTGAAAAATTAATATTGTAATAAGCCATCCAGTCGCCTGTGTCGCAATATCCAACATTTAATCCACCACCTGTATCGGTTGTTGCTTCGGTTTGAACACCGCTCATGGTATTATAATTTTCAGCCTGAATTGTAGTTCCAGTTACTGGAGGATTACTTCCTGTAATAACCTGATTAACGGCTGTCAGTAAAGATTTAGATCCTGTTGCATCTTGAGACAATTCCCAAATCATAACTCCGCCTGCGTTTTGAATCGCAAAAGTCGTTTTTTGTTTGATAGTTGGAATTCCGTTATAATAAATCGTATTTCCAACTTGATCTAGATTCTCCGCTCCTGGATATTGCGCTACGATATTAGCATAAGAAATTCCCTGATTTGCCGAAGCACCAAAACCATAGCCATAAAACGGAAGTCCGATGATAGCTTTACTTGCAGGCAAGCCTCTTCCTGTCCAATAATTAAACTGGTTTACCGCCATACTGTATGGGGAATGCTGTCCCGGATTATTGGGTGCCCAAGGCCCTGTTGCATCATAAGCCATGATATTGATCCAGTCGTAAGCTGCAAAAGTAGATGAAGGTACATTGGCACCACCATATCCTTCTGAAAGTGCTGCTGAAATCAATTTGCCATTGGCATGCAATTTATTAGCCAAAGCAATCACAAATCCGCCGTAATCTCCATTAATTGCTGGACCTTCTAGATCTACGTCTACTCCATCAAAATTATGAGCCACGACATAATCATAAATCTTCTGAATGAAAGCCGTTCTGTTGGCTGGCGTAATTAAATTGAAATAATTATCACGAATTGGTCCGCCTTCAGAAACAGAACCACCTCCAAGCGATACAAAAACTTTTACGTTTTGAGCATGTGCCGCGTTAATGATGGCATTACTTCCTGAATTAAAACTTAAATATCCGTTGGCATCAGGATTTTCAAAAGCAATATTAATATGCGTTAATTTACTGTACTGAATTGTACTTGAAAAAGCATTCAAATCAATCCAATTCGGAATGTAAGCTATCACTTTTTTCTGGGCTGTCGCTAAATTAAAAGCGACTAAGACTAAAATAATCATGCATTTCTGCAGCATTCTTTTGTAATTGTTTTTCATAATAATTGTTTTAATAGATTAATAAACTCGTAAACATGGGACGGTTATTTGAGTTGTATATTTTTTTTATTTTAGATTTCAGACTTTAGATTTTAGATTTGATTTGCAATCTAATTTCGTAGAACTAACACTACTACATTATTGTTTAAAATCTAAAGCCTGAAATCACTTTTTAAAACTATTTTTTTATGAATCTCTTGATCGTTTGTTTGCCATCTTTCTCAAAAACTATAAAATAGATTCCTTTTCTTAGATGCGAAACATCAAAACTATTGTTGTTGATTTTTTGAGATGCTACAGTAGATCCTGTTTGCGAATCAACTATTTTTACACTTCCTCCAGAAAGATCTGTTGTTACATATAACGTATTTTCAACTGGACTTGGATAAACATTTAAAACAGTTTCAGCTGGTTCTTCAACAGTTTCGACTGAAGCCATTCTTGCTGCTCCTCCTGCTACTTTTGTAATTTTAATCCAGTTGATATTCATTCCTGTATTCTGAATGTAGATTCCGAAATTATATGTTCCTGCATTTACATTTACAGTCTGAGAAACGGTTTGCCAATTTTGCCAACCTCCCGTATTCGGAATATCAACATTTCCTAAAACGACAGCTCCAGCATTCAAATCAGAAGATAATCTTCCGCCCGTAACACCGCTTGCTACTCGATATTCAATTAAATAAGAACCAGTTGTTGGGAAATTAATATTGTTATACGCCAGCCAGTCCCCTGTTTCTGTATAACCAACGTTTGAACCTCCACCTGTATCTGTAGTCGCTTCAACTTGAATACCGCTCATTGCTGAGTAATCTTCTGCTTGAATCAATACTGAAGTCTGTGAACTTGTTGCTGGAACTAACTTCCATTGTCCGCAAGTCTGGTTATTATTATCCCATTGCTGTACAATTGCTCCAGAAGCTGTACTTGCTCCTGCTACCTCAACAATTCTTCCGCTATGACGGGCAACAATTTTATAATAGCCATCGCCTGTTGCAACCAAAATAAACTGCTGATTTGTTGTAGCATTGTATGGATACTGCTCTACTCTTGCGCCATTTGCTTTGTTGAAGTTATTAATGTCCATTGACATTCCGCTGTGGTTCGCAATGATTTTATACATTCCATCACCTAAATGCGTGAAAGTAAATTTCTGATTGTTTCCAGAATTCAAAGCACCTTGATTGATTCCTGCTCCGTTTGACATACTCGAATTCCAAACATCCATATACAAACCGCTGTTTCTGTTTTGAAGAAAGAAAGTTTGATTGCCTAAAGTTGTCGTTCCGTTTGCAATAATTCTGATTGAACTTACTTTATCATTCCAAGTGGTATTCAAACAAGAATTATCAGAATTGATTACAGTTGAAGCTCCGCCGAAATTATCATCTTGATATAAAATCGCCTGATACCCCTGAGTAATTTTAAGCGAAGAAATATCATCGTTTAAAACGCCTAAAGAATTTAAACGAGCCAGATTATAATCTCCAATTGTTAATCCGCCAGAAAAACCTGTGTAGTTACAATCTTTATAAACAGTGATTACATCTGTTGTAGCTAGAACTGAAGGCGTAGTAAGTCCATAATAACCTCCAAATGTTGCTATAACTTTTGTTGGTTGTGGCGAATGAAGTGATGGCGACTGATCGGCAACATCATCATAAGCAAATCCGTAAGCCAAATTATCAATATTAATTCCTGGTAAATGCCAGAATTTAGAATAATGATTGGTTGGATTTACTTGATAATATTTCGATGCATCGTACCAATTTTGCTGTCCCGGATTTGCTGTTGTAGTATTTACCACATGTCGGTTGATCGCTGCTGTTAACTGAGCCTGAATTACTAAGTCTAAATCTCCATCAACTAATCTTCTGTCCAAAACACCTTTTCCTTCAAGTGCTTCTTGCGTTGTTGGTCGGTTTTGAACACGCCCTGTTCTTCCGACAAAAGCACCAGATTGTCCCACCATTTCTAGTTGTTCTCCAATAACTCTTCCTTTAAAAACTCCCGCATCTCCTGCGTAAAAGATCAAATCTTCATTTTTGTATTTATTCCAAATCGCATCGATATATGATTTTAAATAATTTGCGTATGGCCCTGATCCTTCGGCGTAAGCTGCAGTTTTAGACGGCGCTGTAATTTCTCCCGTTGCATCGTTAACACAGCCTTGAAATTCTGCTGGAACATTCGCTTTAAAAGCCGCAACAATATCAGCATGTTTTTTCAAGTCTCCCACTTTCTTTTGATATCCGTTGGCACCAAACAATTCCAATCCCATTGGATATTTGTATGAATCAACTCTTGTTGGATTTCCGAAGAAACCATATTGATTGTTAGTCAATTCAATCATTTCATACAAAATTCCCTGATTTGGATCTGTTGCGTTCTGCGGATTTGGCGATGCATATCCCGACGGTGCTCCGCTTGCTCCAAAAAAATAAAAGTACAATTGTGAACCTTTTGAAATAAAAACTCGACACCCAGCAATTAATGGCAAAGTGAAGGTTTTGTTTGGAATTTCGCTCAGTTTTGTAAAACATGCCGCATATTTAGAATTTTGTCCTGGCCCAGTATTTCCACCATAAGTGGGTCCTGTAACCGTATTGTAAGATGCATTCATTGGTAAAACCTGACTTGTTTTGGCATTGACCCAAACGTGGTTTCCTGTGGTATAATCGATTCCTACAATCGCAACATATAAATCGCTGTCTGCAAACGTCGAATTATTACTAATTGTAAATGGTACAGGCCCTTGAGCATGCATTAGGCTTGAAAACACTAAAAAAAGCGTCATCAAAAAAGAAAATCTTTGAAGTCTAATTTTATTCATATCTAAATAATTTTGGGGTTACATAATAATTAGATTCTAAAACTAAAGTCATTTGAAAATGACTAAATAATCCGCCAGGTGCAACTGGTCTGCCCTCCTTGAATTGCACCCAACGGATTTAAAAATTATTTCTTAATTAACTTCTTACTCCAACTCTTTTGATCTGATTTGAAGTTCAGAATATAGATTCCTCTGCGAAGTTTACTCACGTCAATTACACTTTCATTTCCTTGAGGTTTATTCTGTAAAATCAAAGTTCCAGAGTTATCATAGATCGTGATCACTTTATTGTCTAAGTTTTCAGGAGATGAAACTTGAACATAGTTTGTTGTCGGATTCGGATAGACTGCAAAAACAGTTTCTTCTTCCTGAGGCTCTTCTGCAACATTCAAAGCCATTCTAGCCGTTGACGAAGATCCATAAGTTTCAATTTCATACAATGAATATCCGTAAGGAGCCAAAGCTTTTGCTGTACATAAAATGCGAAGATATCTTCCTGTTCCGCTTACGGCCAAATCATCCGTTCCGCCATCGCTTGCCGTTTGTGTATTGATAGTTTCATTTTCTGTGAAAACATTATCTGTAGAAAGCTGTACTTTGTACTGAGTTGCATAAGCAGCTTCCCATTTTAAAACTACTCTGTTAAGCGTATAATTGCTTCCTAAATCAACATAAATCCATTCGGTTGCATTGGCAAAAGAACTCGCCCATCTTGTACCTCCATCTCCATCTGTTGCTTGGTTTGCAGTAAAAGTCGGATTTTCTAATGTCGAAGCCGTTGCTGTTTTAGCCAAAGCTAAATTCACATTTGGAGTTTGTGTAGAGACTAAATTTAAAGCTCTCAGATTATCAAAATAATAGGTGTTTCCAGAATTGGTTCCCGGTTCAAACAAGAAAACAAAACGGTTGACATCATTATCTGGAGTCGAAGCGTCTGGCGTGCTTACATACGTAAAAGTAATCGTATGCCAAGCGTTACTTTGTTTTACCACTCCCTGATAAATACTGTGTCTTCCAACAGGATAATTGGACGGAACCGAAGCGCTGCTTTCTGCCTGCCAAGAAATAATAGATCCAACTGGAGCAGAAGTGTAAACATCCATTGCAAACTTTTTTGTTCCCGCTTTAAAATCACCAATGTTGTTTAAAGTCGTATTGAACGAGAAATTATCATACAACTCCGTTGATTTGCGAACGTATTTTCCAACATTCGAAGAAGTATTGATTCCGCTTGCATTTGGATTTGCTGTGTTTGCTGTATACGTTCCAATAGCATCTCTAAATGTAATATTGTGAATCGTTTGATAATCTTCATACACAACACCAGGCGTAAAAGTATCTGGAAGCTTAGTCGATCCAATTCTAATATTATCAAAATAATAGGTATCGCTTGTGTACGAACCCGAATTGAACAATAAAACCATTTGATTTACTGCCAGATTCGAAGTTCCTGCATCTGGACTTGAATTGTAATAGAAAGTTAATGTTTCCCATTGGTTTTGTTTGGTTGTAATGGCTACATAATTACTATTTCTTCCTGTCGGATAATTGGCTGGAAGCGAAGTCGCGCTATTTTCAAAATTCATGCTTACAACTGTACCAATTGGCGCCGTTGTATAAACATCAATCATAATTTTATTGGTTTGACTTTTGAATAATCCTGCATCTTCAATCGAAGTTTGTGTATTAAAGAAAAGCACATCATACTGTTCTGATGCATTTCGAACGTACTTCGCTACATTTGCAGATGAGTTAACAGCATTCGAACCCGGATTTGCCACAACAGAATACGTTCCTGTTGTAGTTCCTTTTATAATTTTATTTGCTCCATCATAATTTTGCAAAACATCTGTGGCAATAATCGGTTTCTCTGGCGCTGCTTTTGTTAGCAGATTATCAAAATAATACGTCGCTCCAGAATTAGAATTCGATTCAAAAAGAATCACAACATTATTAATCGCCAATGCGCTCGTATTTGGATCGATTACTTTTTCAAACTCAAATTCAATTGTTTCCCATTTGTTCTGAACTGTTGTAGTAGCTTTAAAACCGCTATGTCTTCCCGAAGGATAATTGGTTGCCGTCGTAACATTGCTGTTTTCTAACTGCATCGAAATTTTTGTTCCAACAGGAGCCGAAGTATAAATATCAAACGAAAGTCTTTTTCTTCCGTAAACATAATCGTTCGCGTTGGTAATGGTTACGTTTCTAATATTCAAAACATCATACAATTCACTAGAATTTCGAACATATTTTCCAACTAAAGCAGAAGTGTTAATTCCTGTAGCTGAAGGATTCGCAACAGCTTCTGTCAAAACTCCCGTTTTTACAGGATACAATACATTTCGATTACTCTGGAAATCTTCATGTATTTTTTCAACTGGCAATGCTGGCTCAGTTGTAACAGCCAGTTTGTAAGTATTGACATTACAGCCAGAAACTGTTGCAGCTACAGAAACATCTCCTCCAGAAGTTCCCCAATTTACAGTAATTGAATTTGTTCCCTGTCCTGATGCAATTGTTGCTCCCGCTGGAACAGTCCAGTTATAGGTCGCCCCCGCAATTGCATTTACAGAATAGGTTTTACTAGTTTCATTTTGGTAAACTTTGTTATCGCCACTTACCGCATATTTAAAACTCCCATCGTAAACCCGAACATAATCGACTTGTAATTTTGCTGGGAAATCACCCGGAACTGGCGCTACTCCCGCTCCATTTACACTGGTATAAGGTGTTCCTGCACTACCAACAGCAAGGTTTAAAATGATATAAAACTGACTATCGTTAAAAGGCCATCCGCCATTAACGGTCGTATTTGGAGTTGCGGTATGAAATAAAACATCATCAACAAACCATTTGATAAAATTTGGTCCCCATTCTACCGCATAAACATGAAAATCTGAAGATAAATCTGTTGGAGAACTGTAGCTTCTGCCTGTAAAATGATATCCGTTTCCATCATAATGGATCGTTCCGTCTACAGATTGCGGATTTCTGTGTTTGGCTTCCATAATATCAATTTCACCAGTATACGGCCAGTTCCCGTTTACAGGAAGCATCCAAAAAGCTGGCCATGCTCCCTGCCCATTAGATAACTTCATACGGGCTTCAACCCTGCCATATTTTAAAGAATACTTTCCTTCTGTAGTCAATTTTGAAGAAGCATAAGGCTGATCTGGAAATGAAGCATTCGGCTCATACTTTGCCTGAATGTTCAAATAGCTGTTTGCACCTTCTTTTACAATTGTCGCCTGATTCGGATCATAACGCTGTGCTTCGGCATTTCCAAATCCACAGAGCGACGGACAGCCATTTCCTGAGATGCTTTGCCATTTGGTCAAATCTACCGTAGTGCCATTAAATTCATCAGACCAGACCAATGTATTACATTGGGCTTGGGTTTTAAGAAATGGCAGCAGTAGAAATAAAACTGCCACGCAAAATTGTTTTAATAAATAGGAATTGCTTTTCGGTGGTCGGCCGAAAAAAAAGTCTTTTTGCTTCATTTTAAATAGGTTTTAGTTAGTAAATGTTATTTCTTCAATAAAAACCATTTAAAAAAAATAGTTTGTATTTTCCGACAATAACAAAGCAATATTAACTAAAAAATCAGGCAAGACTTACATTTTGGAGTACGGTTTGACTACGGTACTATCGAAGAAATGTAACAAATCATCGATGAAATGCATAAAATCACTTAAAATTTCACTTAAATGAAAAAAATTAAAAATTGAGAATAAATTCGGTGATGTTTGTATCTGATGGAAGTTGCAATTTTTTACGAATGCGATAACGGGTATCTTCAACACCACGAACAGAAATTCCTAAAAGCGGAGCAATTTCTTTTGTATTGAAGTTCATTCGCAAATACGCACACAATCGCATATCGCGCGGAGTCAATTCTGGGTAACTCGATTTTAGTCGCTGCATAAAATTATCATGCAATTGATTAAAGATTTCTTCAAATTCATTCCAATGTTTGTCTCCCTGCAATTCGTGGTCAATTAATTTATTGATTTTCGTCAACAGGCTAAAGTTTATATTCGGATCATTTTTCTTATCAATCTGTCCGATCAATTCTTTAATAGAAAGTAGAATTTCATTTAAATGAATCAAATTAACTGTATTTGAAGCTACTTTAGCATTTTTAAGATTTATCGTCGTTTCCAGATTCTCTCGCACAATAGCCATATTCTGTTGTTCGAACGTCAGTTTCTGTTCGTTAAGTTCCGCACGGCTTCGAAGCAATTCTCGTTCCTGATTCTCTATTAATTGATGGCGTTGACGCTCAGCAACAGATTTCTGATATCTCACAATTAAATAAATTACAATACTATAAAGCGTAAAATAAAATAAGTATGCCCAAAAAGTTCTGTACCAAGGCGGTAAAACTTCAAATCGAAAAACAGCTTCTTCGCTGACCACATCATACATATTTTTTGCCCTTACATGAAAAACATATTCGTTTTCAGGCAAATTGGTATATTCTTTTTCGGTCTGAAGACTATAATCTGACCATGTCGGCTCAAAACCTTCCAACCAATATTCGTATTTTGTTGCATCGGCATCTTCAAAACAAAGCGATGCAAAAGAAAAATGGAGCGCATTATTAGAATAAGACAATACAGTCGAAAGTTTATCATTTATTGATCCCGTTTTGTTTGGCAGCACATCATAACGGCTGGAATACAGCAGACTGTCTTTCGGAAAAATACATTTTACCTCAGAAATAACGGCTTTATATTTTGTTTGATATTTCTTGTTTTTAATGGCGCTATAATGAATTAAACCTTCTTGTGTACCAAAAAAAACATCACCGCTTTTTGTCGTCTGTATATTTTCAAATCCAGGAACATATAGGTATCGAAGTTTTCGAAAGGAAAGTTCTTCTGTCTTGAAACTTCCGTTTTTCTGTTTGCTCATTTTTCCTGTATTCTCACCAGAAATGTACCATATATTATCCTGCTGATCTGGTTTTAATAATCGGATATGATTTTCTAATCCCAAATATTTCTTGAAAACGGGATCTGGAATCATTTTTTTTGAATATACATCTTGTGTGTAAACGCCTTTTGTGGTTCCAAACAAAATCTGATTATCGATTTTAAAGGTATTCAAAAACAAACTCGACGGAAATCCATTTTTGTCATTATAAAACTGAATATCAGTAACCAAATCATATACTGCATTAAATTTCAATTTATAAATTCCTTTATAACCGTGCGCAATCCAAATGTTTCCCTGTTTATCAGTTTCCATAATTCTGCTGCTTTCTTCAAACCCTTTTATTCGATGCTGAAAAACCCACGAACCGTTTATTTGTTTTAGAAGGTACAATCCGGTATAACCGCCAACAAGAAGTAAATCAGGATGATTCGGGATTAGGATTCCTTGCCAAGCACCATCAATTTTGGCTAACGCTTTCGCGGAATTTCCACTGATTTCAAATATGCCATTTTTTTCAAATGCTAACAACGAATTGCCAAAAACTCCCACATTCCAAACATTTTCAGACATTCCAGAAACATACTGAAACGTTACATTTTCTCTTTTTCCGCTTTTATAAGCTTCCCAATCGAGCCAAAACACACCATTGTCTGTACCGATATACAATTTATTCTGATAAATCTGACTGCAGTAAATTTTGGTTTCAGAATTAGAACTATCTATAATTTTTGATAAAGGAGATGAAATCTGAATTAATGAAATTCCGCCTTTGAGTGTGACCCACAGATTGCCTTCCTTATCGATTTTAAAATTGGTCACATATTCGTTTTGAAGTCCCAATTGTTTGTCAATATGCTGAATCAAATGTCCTTCACTATCAATAACTATCAACCCCGATTGACGGGTTCCGATTCCTAAATAACCGTCCGAAAGTTCAATTCCTGCCGAAATCTGATTTTGTTTTAATAAAGGATCAACTTCGGTTATAAATGGTTTTATTTGATTTTGATTGAAAGTAAAAAGACCATTTTTTTGAGTTAAAACTAAAAGTCCATTTTTGGTTTGAAAAATCTTTCGAACCTGCAATCCAACAAACTGCTGGCTATTTTCAACTGGAATTAAATCATTTCCTTTCAGCTTTAATAATCCTTTTCCATTGCCTGTAACATAGATTTCTTTTCCCACTTCGAAGAAATCATCAAAAGAGGTTTTGGCATTAATTACCTTGATTGTATTGTTTTTGTAAATAAAAATCCTTTCGTAAGAGAAAAAAATAACTTCATTATTTCGAATGACCGTATGAAGTACATCCCCAAAATTTCGAGCCGATTTAGGAAGCAGTTTTACTAAAGAAGTATATTGATATTGCCCATTTGGAAGCTGAATCACAAACCCGAAATCACCTTGCGCACCCACATACATTTTATCGCTTTTATCAATTGTCATCGACCGCACCATGCTTCGGTTTTCTGGCTGTGTTACAATCGCCCAACGCACACCGTCGAATTGCATAACACCAAAATGATTGGCAAAAAACATCATGCCTTTGGAATCTTGCAAAACATCCCAATTTTCTGACGCAGCTTTATAGGTCTTCGGACTATAATTGGCTATAAAAGGAACACCAATCTTTTTAATTTGGGAATGGATAATTGGAGAAAATAATAGGAATAGAAGTAAAATTCTAGTTTTAAATTTCATCATTCTGTTTGTGTCTGTAGGTTAGTAAGTGACTTTGGGAAATCACTGCCTAAAAAAGACTCTTTGGGAAAAGCCATTTTCTAGGTAAAAAAACATTCCTTTTTAAATGTAGTAATAACAATTATTCAATATTACCAAACCAAAAAAGAGAATGTCGAAACTCAAATATATAAAAATTTATTTTAATGCAACAAATTACATTTTAATGAGAGAATTTGATAATTAGAAAATGTGGCAATTAGAGAATTTGATAATTAGAGAATGTGGTAATTAGAGAATGTGGTAATTAGAGAATGTGGTAATTTGATAATTGAACTATGACAAGGTTCAAAAAGATGTTATTCATTCCGTAGGAATGTCTGGTTGGTAGATTTTTTTAATTAGATTCGGAGGTACACGTTCCGTAGGAACGTTTGAATACGCAAATAAAATTCATTTCACAAAATAGGTGTCCCTACAGGACACTGTGCAAATGCGTTTTTATTTTTCTACCGACCAGATATTCCTAACGGAATATTTTTTTTATAAAATAAACCCGACAGGTTTAAAAACCTGTCGGGTTTATTTTAAAACTTGAAACTTGAAACAAAACAAACCTAAAACAAAAACTCAAAATCCCAGTTTCTCGCTTAGCTCCTTGTAAGTATAAAAAAGCTCTGCTCCTTCTTCTTCTAAATCATCATTATTGAAACCATTCGCAAAACCATAAACTTTAAATCCTCCCGAAATTCCGGCTTTAACGCCAGCTTTACTGTCCTCTAAAACAATGCATTCTTTTACCTCAAAACCCATTACTGCAGCAGCGTGAAGAAATATTCCTGGTTCGGGTTTCCAGCTCCCAATTTGATACGAACTGAATATTCTATCTTCGAATCTATCCAGCAATCCAGCCACTTCAAGATTCAAACGAATTTTATCTACTGGTCCGCTAGAGGCAACGCAATATGGAATTTTTAATTTTTCGATATTTCGGATAAAATCAACAATTCCTTCCATTGGTTTTACCTTAGTTTTAAAAGCTTCAAAACTCTTTTCGCGATATTCTGTTTCAAAATTTTCTGGAAGTTTCTGATCGATTGCTTCTTCAATATGTCTGAAACAATCTTTGAGATTTCGGCCATTGAAATAGCGATACGCATCTTCCAATTCCATTTCGAATCCGTGTTCTTGCGCCATTGACAACAATATTCCGTTACCGATTTTCTCAGTATCGACCAATACTCCGTCACAATCGAAAATTATGCATTTAACCATTTCTATTGATTTTCATTTATTTATAAATTCTCCTAAAGTCAAAATCAGGAAATGTAAATTACAAAAAATAATCTAGTTCTTTCATAAAGCTTTTCTGCTCATTTTCAAACTTCTGTACAGAATTACTCCTATTCTGTATTTTCAATTCCGTTTTGATTTGTACTTTTATAATCCTATCAAACCTAATTTTTGAAATATTAAAAAACGAAGAATTTTGAAAAAACATCTTTTTATCATAACCATTCTGACAGCCCATTTTACAGCTTTTTCTCAGAATAAAATCATCACAATTTCCAACTCTTTAAAAGTGGACAGAGAATTTGAAACCATCGAATTGACTAAAAAGTCCCTTGGATTAAATGCCGATTCGAGACTTGAAAACTATGCCGTAAAAGACATTAGCAGTAATACTTTCTTAGAAACTCAAACCGTAGATAATGATGGCGATGGAAATGCAGATGTTTTGCTTTTTCAGCCCAAAATCAAAGCTGCTTCTAAACAGGATTTTGAAGTATTAGTTGGAACAAATCCAAATGCTTCAAAAGTAGTTAGCTGCTACTCTCGATTTGTTCCAGAACGTACAGACGATTATGCTTGGGAAAACAACAAAGTAGCTTTTAGAACTTACGGGCCAGTGGCTCAAAAAATGGTTGAAGATAAAATTCCTGGAGGTACTCTAACCAGCGGAATCGATGCTTGGCTAAAAAGAGTAGATTATCCAATAATTAATAAATGGTACGAAAAAGCCACAAACGGAACCGGAACGTATCATAAAGATACTGGAGAAGGTCTGGATAACTTTCACGTAGGTGACAGCCGAGGTGTGGGTGGAATTGCCGTAAATGTAGATGGAAAATATTATTTCTCTAAAAATTTCATCAGATGGAAAACCATTACAACAGGGCCTATCAGAACGAGTTTTATTCTGACTTATGCCGATTGGGACGCAAAAGGCAATAAAATAACCGAATCAAAATTAATCAGTTTAGATTACGGAAGTCAGCTTTCTCGCTTTGAAATCAATATTACGGGAACCAAGCAAATTGCTACCGGATTAACGCTTCATGATAAAAAAGGAACAATCGGAACAAATGTAAAAGAAGGCTGGCTAAGTTATTGGGAGCCAATCGACGATTCTGAAATTGGTATTGGTCTTGTGGCTCCAAAAAATACTTTGCTTAGCTTTGACAATCATGTTACAGACGAAAAAGATCTAAGTAATCTGTACGGAAATATTGTGGTTAAGAACAATAAAGCCATTTATTATGTCGGTTTTGGGTGGAAAAAAGGAAGTCCGTTTCAAACTAAACAAGAATGGGAAAAATATTTAAGCTCTTTTGCGGAAAAGATTAATAATCCTTTGATTGTGAAGATTAAAAAGTGATTTTTTTTGCCACTAAGACTCTAAGAATCAAAGTTTTTGTTTTCTTAATTAAACATAGCCCGTGGTTGAAACCACGGGAAACGAATTGATATTACGCATTATTGTGTTCCCGTGGTTGAAACCACGGGCTATGATATCAAACCTATTTGTAATTGTGTAACAATACCTGACAGGTTTTAAAAACCTGTCAGGTATAACTCTAAACTTTACTTCCTAACAGGAAAATAATTCTCCTTCAAAATAATCTCCAACGGAATATAATGCGTTCGCTCCGTCTCTTCCTGTAGAACCAATTTCTTATACAAATAATTAATACCCATATAACCTTGATCTTCGGGTCTTTGATTGATTAAAAAATCAATTACGCCTTTATTTAAGTATTCAATGTTTTCTTTCAATAAATCAAAACCAATAATTCGAACACCTTTTATATTGTTTTTTTCTAAAAATTCGGCAACAATATACGCTCGGGAATTGGGTACAAAAACACTGTTTACACCAGAAAACATTTCTAAACTCAATTGATCGATTCCTGAATCTTTTAAGGTAAATTCAGAAAATTTAAAATTGGTCAATTCATCGTGGTCTTGAAAATACGAATAGAAACCTTTTATACGTTGCTGATACACAGAAGTACTTTCGATTTCTCTCGTAATCTTAAAAATTAAAACTTGTCGCTCATTTTTCACCGCAAAACTAATTAATCTTCCGGCCAAATAACCGCTCTGAAAAGCATCTTGCCCTACATAAGCATGTTCGTTTTCTTCAGAAATATTCGAATCAATCATCACAATCGGAATATTCTTTTTTTCATATTCCTTTAAAAACTGAACAGAATCTTCGTAAAAAATTGGTGCAAACAACAAACCATCGCAATCAAATTCCAATACTTTTTGAGCCGATTCTTTAAACGATGCCAAATTATAATCGTAGAAAAAATAATCCAATACGATTCCGAATTTACTGAATTCCAAAGCTGCTTTTTCTATTCCGTCCGTCTGACTTTTCCAATATTCTAAAGTTTCCGATTTTGGAAGGAAAACTGCAAAATGAAACTTTTTGTTCAGTGCTAGATTACTTGCCAAAATATTTCGGGTATAACCAAACTCTTCAATTATTGCATTAACCTTATCTACGGTCTCCTGTGCTACTTGTCCGCGTTTGTGTATAATCCTGTCGACGGTTCCGGCAGAAATATTAGCTAGTTCGGCAATTTTTTTAATTGTTATGATATTGATTCTTTTTAAGTTAAAAAAATAAAAGCAGTCGGTTAAAATTAATTTATTTTATTAAAAATAAGTTGTTTTACATCACTTTTTGCATACATTTGTAAAACACCGTGTGCGTACACGCAAATATACATATAACACTGAAAAATAAAAATAATAATCAATTAAAATGATACTAGACTCATTACAAAATGCACCAAAATACTACGGTCTGCATCCAAATTTCAAAAAAGCTTTTGATTATGTAAATCAGAATGACATTGCCAATCTTGAAGAAGGCGCTTTTGAAATTGGAGAAGGTTTAAAACTAATTGTAATTGTTGAACAAGGAAATACAAAAGAAGAAGCCATAAAAGGATTTGAATGTCATGATAAAAACATCGATATTCAAATTTCGATTAAAGGACCCGAAACTTTTGCATGGAAACCGAGAGAAAAATGCGTGAATCCGAATGGCGACTACAGCGATGAAAGAGACGTTAGATTTTTCCATGATGCACCAGATACTTTTTTTGAAATGCAGGAAAAACAATTCGCTATTCTGTTTCCAGAAGATGTTCATACCGCAATGATTGGCGAAGGAACACTGAAAAAAATCGTTATTAAAGTAAAAATATAAGTCATGAGCACTATTCAGAATTCGATTGATGTCATTGTAAAACAAGGAATGCTTCCATTGTATTTTAATGCAGACGAAAGCAAAAGCATCACGATTTTAAGAACACTTTATAACTCTGGAATTAGAGCAGTAGAATATACAAGCCGTGGTCCAGAAGCGCTTTCCAATTTCAAAAAAATGATTGAAGTAAGAAACGCGGAAATGCCAGGAATGCTTTTAGGAATTGGAACCATCAAAAATTTAGCGCAAGCAGAAACGTATCATTTAACAGGAGCTGACTTTTTTATAAGCCCAGGATTTGTTCCTGAAATTGCTTCGTTTTTAATTTCCAAAGAAGTTTTATACGCTCCAGGCTGCATGACTCCAACTGAAATTATCGCAGCCGAAAATGCAGGAGTAAAATTTATTAAACTTTTCCCTGGAAACATCTTAGGGCCAGATTTTATGAGTGCCATCAAAGATGTTTTTCCAAACTTAATTTTTATGCCAACTGGAGGCGTTGATACAACACGCGAAAGCATTGAAACTTGGTTTAACGCGGGTGTGTCTGCTGTGGGAATGGGAAGCAAATTAATTAGCAAAGAAGTAATGGAATATGGTGCTTACGAGACAATCGAAAAGGAAACCAAAAAGGTTTTGGATTTGATAGAAACAATCAAAAGTTAAATTCCAAATTTAAAAACCCAAATTCCAAACTCAATACGAACTGATGGGGCTAAATAAATCAAAAAAGTAAAAATTAATTATACAAAAATGTACTTTATTTCCAAATTGGAATTTGGAATTTAAAGTATTGAAAATTAGAAATTAAAATGGATTCAATATTTAATTTAAAAGGAAAAATTGCCTTAATAACAGGTGGTGCTGGAGTTCTAGGAAGCAGATTTGCAAATACCTTGGCACAACAAGGCGTAATTGTCGGAATCGTTTCGCAATCATTGGAAAAAGCCGAAAACACAGTAAAAGCAATCGAAGCAAACGGCGGACAAGGCTTTGCAGTTCAAGCGAATGTTTTAAATAAGGAAGAAATAGAAAAAGCCAAAGATTTTATTGTTGAAAAATACGGACGTCTTGATATTCTAATTAATGCCGCGGGCGGAAATATGCCGGGCGCAACGATTCAGCCTGATCAAGCGGTTTACGATATGAAAAGCGATGATCTGCAAAAAGTTATCGATTTGAATATTATCGGAACAATGCTTCCAACTCAGGTTTTTGCCGAACTTTTTGCGAAACAGAAATCAGGAAACATCATCAATATTTCATCGGCTTCGGCACAAAGACCTTTAACGAGAGTTGTGGGATATTCGGCTTCAAAAGCGGCAATCGACAATTTTACACAATGGATGGCGGTTGAATTGGCTCAAAAATATGGAGAAGGACTTCGTGTAAATGCTATTTCTCCTGGATTCTTTATTGGCGAACAAAACCGCGCTTTATTGCTAACTCCAGAAGGAAAGCTGACTCCGAGAGGCGAAAAAATTATCGATCATACGCCAATGGGAAGATTTGGAACTCCAGAAGATATTGACGGTGCGCTTTTATTTTTATGCAGCGATATGTCAAAATTCGTAACAGGAACTATCTTAAAAGTTGACGGCGGATTTGCTGCAACAAGCATTTAAAACTAACTCACAAAACAACATAATACAAAATGGAACAAACATTAAGATGGTTCGGGCCAAATGATCCTGTTTCTTTACAAGATATCAAACAAACTGGAGCAACCGGAATTGTAACGGCTTTACACCACATTCCAAATGGAGAAGTTTGGAGCATTGACGAAATCATTAAACGAAAAGTTGAAATTGAACACGAAAACGGTGATCCTAAAAAAGGCGCTTCTGGGTTAACTTGGTCGGTTGTAGAAAGCATTCCTGTTCACGAAGACATTAAAAAACAGACTGGAAATTATCTGCAATACATTGAAAATTATAAAGAAAGCATTCGCAATTTAGCTTTATGCGGTATTAAATGTGTTTGTTACAACTTTATGCCTGTTTTAGATTGGTCGAGAACAGATTTATCGTATACAGTGGAAGACGGATCAAAAGCTTTACGTTTTGACATTAATGCTTTTGCTGCTTTTGAATTGTTTATTTTAAAAAGACCAGGTGCAGAAAACGAATATTCTGAAGAACAAAAACAAAAAGCAAAAAGCTATTTTGAAACCATGACTGCCGAAGATAAAGTAAAATTACAACAGAACATTTTGGCTGGACTTCCTGGTGCCGAAGAAGCTTATTCTGTGGAAGATTTCTTGGTTACTTTAAGTGCTTATAATCATATTGACAGACAGGCTTTAAAGAATAATCTTTTCCACTTTTTAAAAGAAATTATTCCGGTTGCTGAAAGCAAAGGGGTTTTAATGGCCATTCATCCAGACGATCCTCCTTACCCAATTTTAGGTTTACCAAGAGTCGTAAGTACCGAAGAAGATTTGATGGAATTAATAAACGCCGCTCCTTCTCCATCAAACGGATTTACAATGTGTACAGGTTCTTACGGCGTTCGCGCTGATAATGATTTGCCTGGAATTGTGAGACGTCATGGCGATAAAATGAATTTTATCCATTTAAGAAGCACGCAGCGTGATGAAGAAGGAAGTTTTTACGAAGCAAATCACTTGGAAGGTGATGTTGATATGTACGAAGTTGTAAAAGCCATTTTGGAAGTTGAAAAAAGAAATAACAGTCAATTACCAATGCGTCCAGATCACGGACATCAAATGTTGGATGATTTGAAGAAAAAAACAAATCCGGGGTATTCTGCAATTGGCCGTTTAAGAGGTTTAGCAGAATTGCGAGGATTGGAATTAGGGATCAAACGATCTTTATAATTTGTTTGCCACGAAGGTGCTAAGACGTATTTTTTTTTTAAAAAGCCACAGATTAAAAGGATTAAAAAGATTTTTTTTTACGCAGATTTGACAAATTATAGCCGATTTTTTTTGAATAAATTATCTGCGTTTATCTGCTTAAATCTTTTTAAATCTGTGTGAAACAAAAAACTTTGCGTTTCAGCGACTTTGCGAGACTAAAAACACAAAGCTTTAAAAAATCTTAGCGTCTTAGAGCCTTCGTGGCAAAACAAAAAAACTAACTAACCACGAACAACCACAAAACCATGATTCGCCAAGCCATTCTTATATCCTGTGGCTTTTTTATAAATACTTTGCTGGCACAGGAAATACCCAAAATTATCACTTCAAAAACGAATTATCTTCCAGATTTTAGTTATGCGGGGTATCATTTCGGCGAAAGCCAGATTCCTGAAACCAATGGAAAAGTCATCAATGCAGTTGATTTTGGTGTAAAAGCAAATGACGATTTAGACGATTCAAAAGCGCTTTTAAAAGCCTTTAAAGCCGCTAATGCTGTTGAAGGGAATGTAATTTTACAATTGCCAGCTGGACGCATTATCTTAAGTGAAATTCTCTATATCGAAAGAAGCAATTTTGTACTTCGCGGTGCAGGTTCTGGCGAAAACGGAACTGAAATCTATTGCCCACGACCGATGATGTATCTTAAAGATTCTGATGTTTTGGCTGAACTTCGCGAATATTTAACCACTTTTGATAAAAGACAGCGTGAAGCAGAAAACAATATTGATTTGCCTTTCTCGCAATATGCTTGGTCTGGAGGTTTTATCTGGACGCAAGTTCCGGGCGAACGTGTAAAATCATATCTGGATAAATACGAACCAGAATCTAATCCGCTGGCGAAAGTCAGTTCGGGGAAAATGGGCGAACATATTATTACGGTTTCTGACATAAAAGGTTTAAAAGTCGGCGATGTTGTAGAATTGCAGCTTTTTAATAAAGATGGCGAAAATGGCGAAATCATCAACGATTTGTATCAAGGAGCAAAAGTAAAACCGGGTTCGCATCATTGGAAATTTCCAAAACTTCCCATTGTGAGACAACAGGTTGAAATTACTAAAATCTCTGGTTCAAAAATTACTTTAAAAACACCTTTAACCATTTCAATTAAACCAAGTTACCAGGCGCAATTGGTTGAGTGGAAACATTTAAACGAAGTCGGTATCGAGCATCTTCGTTTTACGTTTCCTGATATTCCGAGAGTTGCACATCACGTAGAACCTGGCAATAATGGTATCTTCTTGACTCGTCTTTTCAATAGTTGGGTTAAAGATGTGAAAATCACCAATGCCGACAGCGGAATTTTAGCCGAAGAAGTTGCTAATGTTACCATTCAAGATATTACAACCGATGGACCGCATTTATCGCATTACACGGTAACTTTAGGCGGCGTGCACAATATTTTGGTTAAGAATCTCAAAATCTATAATTCTGCCGTCCATCCTTTAAGTTTCAACACTTTTGCAACTAAAAATGTGTATCAAAACTGCGAGATATTTACTGACCCACTTCTAGATCAGCATTCAGGAGCCAATCATCAAAACTTGTTTGACAATATTACGGTTCATTTAAAAGCCGATAAAAACAACAGTTATGCTTTGTTTGGAGGCGGCGGAGCCGATTACTGGAAACCTTCTCACGGGCCTTTCAGTACATTTTGGAATTTAAATGTTCAAGTTGAAAATCCAGATGCATCAAAACCAGTTTTATTGTACGGAATGAAAGACGGCGCTTTAGCCAGAATTATTGGTGTTCACGGAAATACAAAATTTGAAATCAAATACGACATCGATCCTTATATTGAATTTTTAAACATTCCGATTGAGAAGATTCCTTCTTTGTACGATTATCAATTAAATAAACGTTTGAAATAGGCTAAAATATCTGCCACAGATTAAAATGATTTTTTTTAGCCACGAATTCACGAATTATTAAAAAAATTAATTCGAACAATTCGTGAATTCGTGGCTAATTTTCAACACACAGAAAAACAATCTTTATAATCTGTGAAATCTGTGGCAAAAAAACAAAACTAAACGCTATGAAATATAAAATAGCTTTTCTCGCAATTGTATTTGTTTTCGGAAATTTGTTTTCCCAAAATAAATACCGTCTTAAAAATTTCTCTACGACAGACGGGCTTTCACAGAGTTCTGTTATTGCCATTCATCAGGATAAATTTGGCCAGATGTGGTTTGGAACCCGCGATGGTCTTAATAAATATGATGGAAGCCGATTTACAATTTTCAGGAATGATGCAACTGATAAATTTTCGATCAGCAACAATGATATTTTAGCCATTGAAGAAGACAATTCAGGAAAAATCTGGGTAGGAACTTACAACGGACTAAATTGCTATGATCCCGTCTCGAATCGTTTTACAAGATATCTTCATACCAAAGCAAATCATACCATTAGCAATAATGCAGTTTGGAGCATGAGAGAAATTGGAGGCGAAATGTGGTTTGGAACTTCAAAAGGATTAACGATTTTCAATAAAAAATCAGGATTATTTACTTCCGTATTTCATTCCGATGATGATGCTTCTACTCTTCCAAGCAATAATATTCTCAGCATTTTAAAAACTAAAAAAGGCGAAATCTGGATTGGAACTACAAAAGGCTTATGCCAATTGACCAGTCGAAAAAATGGTAAATTATCTTTTAAAAATTATCCATTAAACACAACTGACTTACTAAACGTTCAATCGATTATTGAGGACAAAGATGGCAGCTTATGGGTTGGGACAAAAAACAAAGGCCTTTTAAAATTCGATCTAAAAGAAAAAGCTTTTGTTTCTTTTTTACCGGCTGTAAAATACCGCGAAATCAATACCGACATTCGTTCTTTAGTAATTGATAATCAAGGTTCTCTATGGGTTGGCGCTTATGACGGAATTTATATTTTAGGCAAAGAGAAAAATATTCAAAAAATCAATAATAGCAATAATGCGAACGGAATCGACAAAGTAAAATCTATTTTTATGGATAAAAAAGGTTCTATTTGGATTGGTTGTTATTACAAAGGCGTAAATCTTTGGGACGTTTCGAATGTCAATTTCTCCAATTACAATCAGAATTCTAAAAAGATTCCGATGAGTTTTGATGTGGTGAGTTCGATTATTGCAGATAAAAACCAAAACATTTATTTTGGAACTGAAGGTGGTGGAATTAGCATTTACAATACAACTACCGAAGCTGTAAGTTATATCAATAGTAAAACTGGACAAACTCATAAAAATGATATCAAAGCCATGTGTCTTGCAGACGATCATATTTTATGGATTGGAACTTTTTCGAAAGGATTATCGGCTTACAATACCATTTCCAAAAGAATGGAAGATAATAGAATTGCATCTGATTTAACCGAATTACTGAAAGAAAGCGGTGTTTATTCTCTTAAAGCTGAAAATAAAATTTTATGGATTGGAACTTTTGGCAAAGGTTTAATTCGTTACAACACATTAGACAAAACCTTCCAAATTATTGGAAATGATACTTCTAAACCTGTTTTTCTAACCAATAATATGGTTCGCAGTATTTTGATCGACAAACAAAATTCAATCTGGCTTGGAACACAAAATGGTTTAAATCGTATTTCGCTTCAAAATTTTGATTCTAAGAAATACCAAATACAACATTTCTTTTATGATCATTCGGCTTTATCTGGCGATGATATTTTGACTTTGTTTGAAGATTCTCAGAATAAAATATGGGTAGGGACAAAAGCGAAAGGGCTTCATGTTTTTGACGGAAAAAAGTTCACCAGAATCAATCTTAGAATTGGAAATACGGTTATTACCTCTATTCATTCGATTTTAGAAGACGATGATAAAAACTTATGGATCAGTACTAATCAGGGAATTATCAAGTACAATACAATTAAAAAATCGGTTGTAATTTACGATCAGAAAGATGGTTTGGCGAGTAATGAATTCAACGATAATTCGGCTTTAAAATTAGGTTCCAATCAGTTTTATTTTGGAAGTCCGTCGGGTGCAACTTTTTTCGATGCCACAAAAATTTCCTTAAATAAGTATGCTCCACAGGTTTTAATTACCGATTTGAAAATTAAAAACGAGACAGTAAATGCGCATGATAAAGACGGAATCTTAGAACAGAGCATCGGCTATACTAAAACGATCACTTTGGATTATGATAAGGCAAATTTCTCGATCAGTTTTGCGATTCCAAATTACATTCGATCCAAAAATAACCAATACAGTTATCGTTTGGTTGGTTTGGAAAATAACTGGACAACGACTAAAAACAGTGAAGCTAATTTTGCGATTCAAAATCCGGGCACTTATACTTTTGAGGTTCGAGGCGCCAACAATGACGGCGTTTGGAATCAGGCTCCAACGACTTTAACCGTTATTGTAAATCCTGCTCCGTGGCGCAGTATTTGGGCATTTATGCTTTACGGAATCATAATTGGTTTAGGTTTATATGGCTTGATTTGGATTATGAAATCGAAAGCGAGATTGAAACAAAAACTCGAACTAGAATATCTGGAAACGCAGCGTATTGAAGAAAACAACAAGCTGAAACTAGATTTCTTTACCAATATTTCGCATGAATTCAGAACGCCTTTAACTTTGATTTTAGGTCCGTTACAGCAAATTTTAGCCGATTACAATGGAACCAACGAAATGTATAAAAAGCTTTTGGTTATTGAAGGAAGCGCGAATCACCTTTTGAGTTTGATTAACCGTTTAATGGATTTTAGAAAACTGGAAAATCATCAGGTTACGCTGGAATCTGCAAACGGAAATATTGTCAAATTTACCAAAGAAATCTTTCTTTCATTTATCGAATACGCCAAAGATGGCGGTTATGAGTATTTGTTTGAAACTGAAAACGAAGAGATTCTAGTTTATTTTGACCGCTATAAACTGGAACGCGTATTTTATAATCTGATTTCAAATGCTTTTAGATATACTCCAAAAGGCGGTTCGATCAAAATTAAAATCAATCAAGACCAACAGAATCTTTTTATCGCCGTTGAAGATTCCGGTGTAGGAATTGCCGAGGAACATATTGACAAAATATTCGATCTGTTTTTTGAAGTTCCAACACACAATCAGGTTCAGAAAAATTATAATAAAGGAACTGGAATCGGACTTTCGATTGTAAAAAACATTGTCGAGCTTCATAAAGGAAAAATTGATGTTACCAATAAACCTTCTGGCGGAGTTATTTTTAAAGTGACTTTACCGCTTGGGCGCGAACATCTTCTGGACAACGAAATTATTCCTGATTTTAAAATCAGTGACGATATTGCACAATATGCAGCTCAATTAGAAACTTCAGAAATTGTAGAAAATGATGACATTGAAGATTTAATTGTAAACGAAGAAAAGCAGACCATTTTAATTGTCGAAGATCATAAAGTTTTGAGAAAGTTCATGAAAAACCTTCTAAAAAAAGATTATAACATTATTGAAGCCGAAAATGGTAAAATTGCTCTGGAAAAAACATTGAAATTTGTTCCGAATCTTATTATCAGCGACGTTATTATGCCAGAAATGGTGGGAACTGAATTGTGTTCAAAAATCAAAGAAAACATCAAAACCAGCCATATTCCAGTTATTCTGCTGACTTCTCGATCTTCATTGGTTTACAAATTTGAAGGATTAGAAAGCGGTGCCGATGATTACATTAGTAAACCATTCAATTTAATGGAATTCAGGCTTCGCGTTAAAAACCTTTTGAACACGACTGAACGTTTGAGAATCAAATTTTCAAGCGAAGACAGTTTTATTCCGTCAGAAATTACGGTTTCTTCTCTAGACGAAGAATTACTGAAAAAAGCATTCAAGATTGTAGAAGAAAACATTTCAAACGAACAATTTGATATTCCGTTTTTCTGTTCCGAATTAGGCGTAAGCCGAACGATGTTATTTCTAAAAATTAAAGCTTGGACCAATTGCACGCCAAATGAATTTATTCATGAAATAAGATTAAAACGTGCGGCTCAATTATTAGAACAAAATAAATTAACCGTTTCCGAAATCAGTTATAAAGTCGGTTTCAACAATCCGAAATACTTTAGCAAATGCTTTCAGAAAAAGTACGGCGAAACTCCATCTCAATACGCCGATAAATTTTATAAATCTTCGACTGTACTTTGATAAATCCGCATTTTTAAAGGCTTTAAAAAGGGTATCTGTATTTTTAGATACCCTTTTTTGTATTTCTATTTCTTTTTTGGCCTATACATTTGCGATATGAAAATCAAAAAAACAAAATTCTTATTGCTGCAAATTTTCTTTGTCATCATCATAATCGGAATGAGTTTATTGCTTTTCTACTTTATCTAACTTATTAACCTTAAAACCAAAAAATGAATGTTTACAAACCACAAAAACAAATCGTTTAAATGGTGTTTTCTAGTATCTTTTTTACTGGTAAATATCGTGATGCATGCACAGGAACGAAAAGTAACTGGAAAAATAACTTCCAGCGAAGATTTGCTCGGGCTTCCTGGTGCTAATGTCTATATCAAAAACTCCTCTGTAGGCGCTTCTGCCGATATGGACGGAAATTATACTGTAGTTGTAGGAGAGAAAAATGCTGTTTTAGTTTTCAATTTCGTAGGATTTCAAACGGTTGAAGTTCCAGTTGGAACTAAAAATGTTATCAATGTAAGTTTAAAACCAGATACAAAAGCGCTTGACGAAGTAATCGTAGTGGGTTACGGTACACGTAAAAAGAGTGACATTACGGGTTCTGTATCTTCTGTAACGGCAAAAGAACTGACAGCTTTTCCTGTTTTAAATGCAGAACAAGCTTTACAAGGTCGTGCAGCGGGTGTTTCGGTAATGACCAATAATGGGGGTGAACCTGGAGCTCCTACAAAAATTAGAGTGCGTGGAGGAACTTCGATTAACGCCAGCGGAGATGCACTGATTGTTGTTGATGGTTTTGCAGGTGTTTCTATGCCAGCTCCTCAGGACATTGCTTCAATTGAAGTTTTAAAAGATGCTTCAGCAACTGCTATTTACGGATCTCGTGGATCTAATGGAGTTATCATGGTAACAACTAAAAAAGGAAAACCAGGAAAACCAGTAATTGAGTTTAGCAATTCGACTTCTATTCAATCCGTAAATAATAAATTAGATTTATTAGATGCAGATCAATTTGCGGCTTATAGAAAAAGTTTTACTACGCACACGCAAGGTCCTGCAAATACAGACTGGCAAGATGAAATTTATCGTGAAGGAATGATTTCGAATACGCAATTGTCTTTCTCAGGCGGATCTGAAAATATCAGATATTATGTTTCTGGAACGTATTTCAACCAAAATGGAGTTGTAATCAATTCTGGAATTGACAAATACACGATTGTTGGAAATCTTGAGGCCGATTTAACTCCAAAATTTAAAGTAGGTTTAAACACTTTTACAAGCAAGCAGAACAAAGAAGGAATCGTAAGTCAGACAAGTGCTGGAGGAACTGGTGCTGCAGGTGTAATTGCTTCTGCTTATCGTTTTATGCCAGATAAAGGAATTTACAACGCAGACGGAACTTATACAACGACTGCTCCAATTGGTGACGATATTGACAATCCATACGCCACTGCAATGGAAAATATTTTGGAAACTGTTTCTATCGTAAACCGAAACAATTTCTTCGCTCAATATCAAATTACTAAAGATCTTGATTTTAAAACTACTTTAGGTTTAACCGATAATAATTCACAAACAGGAAGATTTATTCCTTCCACTTTAATTGCTGGAAAAAACATCAAAGGAGAAGCTTCTGTAAACAACACAAGATTTTCTTCTTTCCTGACAGAGAATTATTTGACTTTCAAACGTGAAATTATCGATAAAGGAATGCTGACAGTTCTTGGAGGATATTCTTACCAGAAAAACAAAAACGAAAATTCGTATGCCGCTTCAAGAGGTTTCTTGACAAATACAAATTCTTATAGAAATTTAGGTGCTGGAACTGTTTTCTTAAAACCAGATTCTGGTTTATCAGAAACGGAATTAATCTCTGCTTTCGGAAGGTTGAATTTTGATTATGCAGATAAATATTTGCTAACGTTCACAGCAAGACGAGACGGTTCTTCTAGTTTTAGTAAAAACTACAAATACGGAACTTTTCCTTCTGGAGCAATCGGATGGAATATTAGTAAAGAAAACTTCTTAAAAGACAATAAAACGGTTTCAAACTTAAAATTAAGAGCAAGTTACGGAGCAACAGGAAACCCATCAATTGGTGCCTACTCTACTCTTTCTAGATTTTCTGAAATCTATTATGTAAGCGGTGACGTGATTACCAATGCGGTTCAGCTGACTTCACTAGACAATCCGAATTTAAAATGGGAAACTTCGTATCAGCAGGATTACGGAATTGATTTAGGTTTATTTGATAATAGAATTAGTATTACAGCAGATTATTATAAAACGATTACCAAAGATTTATTGTTCAACAGACCGCTTCCTGGAATTTCTGGAATTGCTTCTCAGCTTCAAAACGTGGGTGAATTAGAAAATAAAGGATGGGAATTAGGTATTAATACCAGAAACTTTATTGGTTCTGATTTTACTTGGTCAACAAACTTTAATATATCTTCAAACAAAAACAAAGTTTTAAAATTGGCTGATAACAAAGATCTTTTAATCAACTCTGCTCCTGGGCATTTCTTAGCAACAGAATCGCAGATTTTAAGAGTTGGACAGCCAGTAGGTTCTTTCTTCGGATTTATTTATGACGGCGTAATTCAGCAAGGCGAAGCGGTTTTGCCAGGAAACTTTGAAACTGTTGCAGGTGGTGAAAAATTTAGAGATGTAAATGGTGACGGAAAATTGGATTCTCAAGATAAAACAATCATCGGAAATCCAAACCCAGATTTCATCTTCGGATTCAACAATGATTTCACTTATAAAAATCTTGACTTGAATATCTTCTTTCAAGGTTCGCAAGGAGGTCAAATCTTAAACTATACTTTGATGGAATTGGCTTCTGGAAATAACAACGCTACAACTGAAGTTTTAGATGCTTGGACACCAACTCATACCGATACAAATGTTCCTGCAAATGCAGCGAGAACAAAAAGAATCACTTCAAGATTTGTTTATGATGGAAGTTATATCCGTTTAAAAAACGTTTCTATTGGATATAGTTTAGATGAAAAAGTTGTTTCTAAAATGGGATTAAGCAAAGTTCGTTTTTACATCAGTGCACAAAACCTTTGGACCATTACTGATTATCCAGGAACAGATCCTGAAACGAATTACTTGAACGACACGAATTCTAGAAGTAATACCAATTTAGGATTGGATTATGGAGGATATCCAAACGTAAGAACATTTACAGCAGGATTCAATTTAAAATTTTAATCTAAAACAATTATGAAAAAATATATAGCTCTTCTTTGCTTTGGAACAATGGCGTTTTTTAGCTGTTCTGATCTAGAAGAAAAACCAATAGGAATTATTCGTCCAGAGAACTTTTTTAATAATACAGACGATTTGCAGGCTGCTGTAAACGGTGCTTTTGCCAACATTGGTCACAATAATTATTGGGGAAGAGAATTTACAATTGCCCTTATGCTTCGTGACGACATGTCTGATATTGGCGACAGAACAACGCAAGCGGCTCGTATTGATGTAAACGATATGTCAATGAATGATACCAACGCGCTTGTGGCAAACTTTTGGCCTCAATCGTATGTAATTATCACAGCCGCAAATCAGGCGATTGAAGGTGCTAAAAAAACACCTGGCGATCCAGCAAAAGTCAACGCTATTGCAGCTCAAGCGTATTTTGCAAGAGCTTTTGCTTATTATCATTTAGTGCGCCTTTTTGGTGATATTCCGTATGTTGATTTTGTGGTGAATGATGTGAATCAGGTAAACTCGATTGGAAAAACAAAAGAAGCAGATGTTTATCCAAAAATTATTGCCGATTTAGAATTTGCGAAACAATGGCTAGAGGATAAACCAAAAGTAAAAGCTGTTCCTGGAAAAGGTACTGCTGCAGGATATTTAGCGTCTGTTTATTTGACTTTAGGAAATTTTCAAAAAGCATATGATGAAGCAAAATTTGTAATTACCAACGAAGCTAAATTTGGTTTAGGTTTGGATGCTGATTTTCAGGATTTATTTAACGCTACTAAAACAGCTACTTTAAAAGAGCCCCTTTTTACAATTGACTTTAATAACTTAACATCAGGAAATTACGGTCAGGATTATACCGCGTTTTTTACTGGATCGTTAAAAGATGACAGTTATAGCTACGGACAAGGATTCTCTGTTGCTGTTCCATCTTTAAAAGTTTTCAATACTTGGGATCAGAGAGATTATAGAAGAGCGGTAAGTTTTGATACCATTATTAGAAAGAAAACGGGACCAGGTGGAGCTTTGCAAGTCTATCCGTCAAGCGATAACGAAAAAGCACCACGCCCACACATTGCCAAATATTTCCGTTTTCCAGGAAAAGCAGGTGCTAATGGAAGAACTTCTCAGCACAACTACATTACCATGCGTTTTGCAGAAGTTTTGCTGACGGCAGCAGAAGCTTTAAACGAAATTAATCCGGGAACAACAGAAGCTAATGGTTATGTAAACCGTGTTCGTGCAAGAGCAAGAAACAAAGCGGGTAAATTAGTTTCTTTTCCAGCAAACGTAACTCCTGGCTTATCTCAGGCAGATTTCAGAAAAATGGTTATTGACGAAAGAAGATTAGAATTGGCTTTTGAATATATAAGATGGTACGACATTAAAAGACTTAAAATCGGACCCGAAGTATTTGGACCAGATGGCTTAGAACCACATGCTAATTTTGATCCAAACAAAGATTATTTGTGGCCGCTGCCTGGAACAGAGTTGGCTATTAATCCGAATTTAAAACCAAATAATCCTGGTTATTAATTGAACGCGGATGCCACTGATTTGTTATTGCAATGATTATCATGTTTTAGTTTCACGCAGATCAAAAAAGGATTTTAGCAGAGAACGCAGATTTTTAAACGTATTTTAAAATTTCAATAATCTTATAAACATAGATTATTCAAAAAAATCTATTTTAAATCTGCTTCAATCTGTACAAATCTGCGTGAAATAAAAAAATCCGTGTAAATCAGCGTGTTCGCGATAGCGAATCCGTCCAATCCGCGTCTAAAAATCACGATCACAATATATATTATTTTAATATGAAGAATGTCAGTTTCATTTCTTTAATTCTTGGGTTTGCATCGCTGGTAACAGCGTGCAAATCCGGAATTAATACTCAAACAAAAACTACCTCAGCAGCGACAGAAAAACTGGAAACGCGTTACAAAATGTTACTCGATTATCCAGTCGATTCGATGTCTATGCCGAGAAGTATGAATATAAAAACTCTTGAGATTCGCAAAGTGCCGTCTAGAGATTGGACAAGCGGCTTTTTTGCTGGAAATCTGTGGCAATTGTACCGATTAACAGGCGATTCAAAATTTAAAGAACAAGCTCAAAAATGGACTCCTTTCAGCAAAAAAGAAAGTGTCAATAGTAATTCGCATGACGTAGGTTTTAAAGTGTTTTGCAGTTTTGGAGAAGCGCTGAAAGTGGAAAACAAGAAAGAATACGAAGCGGTAATTGTTAAAGGCGCCGAAACTTTGTGCACAAGGTTTAATCCAAAAGTGGGTTCGATTCGTTCTTGGGATTTCAACAAAGAAATTTGGGATTATCCAGTTATCATCGACAATATGATGAATCTGGAATTGCTTTTTGAAGCATCCAAAATATCTGGAAATCCAAAATACCGCGATGTTGCGATTAAACACGCCAATACAACTTTGAAAAATCAGTTTAGAGAAGACAATTCATGTTACCACGTTATCGATTATAACCCAAATACGGGCGAAGTTAGAAAGAAAACCACACTTCAAGGTTACAATGACGATTCGGTTTGGGCACGCGGCCAAGGATGGGCAGTTTACGGATTTACTATGTCGTATAGATATACAAAAGATCCTGCTTATCTAAAACAAGCCGAAGCAACTGCCAAGTTTTTTATAACAAATAAAAACCTTCCAGAAGATGGAATTCCATATTGGGATTTTAAAGATCCTAGTATACCAAATTCAGCACGCGATGTTTCGGCTGCAATGGTAATGGCATCTGCTTTATATGAATTGCATAGTTATACCAAAAATGACAGTTATCTGGCTTTCGCCGATAAACTGATGGCCTCGGTACAAACGGATAAATATATTTTAGATACTAAAATTAAAGCACCGTTCCTATTTGATCACAGTACAGGAAACTGGCCAAAACATGATGAAATTGACGAACCTATAATCTACGCCGATTATTATTTTTTGGAAGCTCTTTTAAGAAAAAGTGGCAAAGGAACAAAGTAGCAAAGCTTTTTGCCTTTGTACTACTGAACCTTGGAATCTTTGAGCCTTTGAACCTCTGAACCTAAACACACATGAAGAAATATCAACACAATACATTTTCAATTTTTGCGCTTTTTGTTTTGTTTCAAATTTGTCTGAGCAGCAGTTTTGCTCAGACAAAGACGAACATCAATGACAACTGGCTTTATTTAGAAAATGACACTCAAAAACTAAACGAAGCGCAAAAAGCCTCCAACTGGACTTCTTTAAACTTACCGCACACTTGGAATGCCGAAGATGCAACCGACCTCTATCCAGGATACAGACGCGATGCCAGTTGGTATCAGAAGAAATTAAATATTGCGCAAATCGATAAAAACCGTGTTTATTCATTATACTTTGAAGGTTCAAATGTAACCACAAAAGTATATGTAAACGGAAAAGAAGCTGGTTCGCATATTGGTGGTTATATTGCTTTTTCAATAGACATTACCAACTTTATTAAAGAAGGAAACAACGATATTTTTGTTCGTGTGGATAATAGTTATGATATTGAAATTATTCCGTCTCAAAAAAGCGATTTCTTTATTTATGGCGGAATCACGCGCGATGTGTGGCTAGTTTCGAAATACAAAAATCATATCGAAAATATAAAAATTACAACTCCTCATGTTTCTGCCAAAAAAGCTTCGGTGCAAATTGTTTCTACTTTTGTAACCCCCGATAATTCAAAAGATTTATCGTTAACAGTAACACTTAAAACTCCGAAAGGGAAAAAAGTGGCAAGTAAAACGGTTTTCGTTTCAGATAAAAACTCAACCATCACTTTTGAAAACATTAAAAATCCAGAACTTTGGGATACCGAAAAACCAAATCTATACAGACTGACTGCTGTTTTATCAGAAAAAAATCAAATTAGAGATAGCGTTTCCGAAAAAGTAGGTTTTAGATGGTTTGAGTTTAAAGATCATGGTCCGTTTTACCTTAACGGAAAACGTCTATTGATTCGCGGTACACATCGTCATGAAGAACAAGCGGGAGTTGGTGCTGCAATGAGCAACGAACAGCATTGGGCCGATATGAAATCGATTAAAGAAATGGGCGCTAATTTTGTTCGCTTAGCGCATTACCCGCAAGATCCAGAGATTTATAAAGCTTGCGACGAACTTGGTCTTTTGGTTTGGGATGAATTGCCGTGGTGCCGTGGCGGAATTGGTAATGATGTCTGGAAAACGAATACCAAAAACATGCTGGCAGAAATCATCAATCAAAATTACAATCATCCGAGTATTATTATCTGGTCTTTAGGAAACGAAATTAACTGGCTTCCGGATTTCCCTGATGGAGATAATGCCGATAAAACCAATGTGTTTTTAAATGAACTGAATGATATCGCTCATAAACTCGATCCTACAAGAAAAACGGCTATTAGAAAATATTATGAAGGATCGCATATTGTAGATGTATTCTCTCCTTCTATCTGGTCGGGCTGGTATTCTGGAAGTTACAAAAGCTACCAGAAAGCAATTGATGTTTATAAAAAAGAATACAAACATTTTATTCATGCTGAATATGGCGGAGACAGTCACGTAGGACGCCACAGCGAAAATCCTGTAACAGGCGAAAATGTAATAAAAGCTGAAGGTTGGGAAGAAGCCATTGTACAAACTAAAGTGGCTAACATTGCCCAAATTGGCGACTGGAGCGAAAATTATATAGTTGATTTGTTTGATTGGCATTTGCATATATCCGAGAATGACCCAACGTTTGTGGGAAATATTCAGTGGGCATTTAAGGATTTTGCAACGCCGTTACGTCCAGAAGACGATATTCCGTATATGAACCAAAAAGGTCTTACGGATCGAAACGGAATTCCGAAAGATGCGTATTATGTTTTTAAAAGTTATTGGGCGGCAGCACCTTTCGCTTATATCGAATCACATACTTGGACAGAACGTCAAGGTCCAGAAAATACGCCAAGAACCATCAGTGTTTTCAGCAATTGCGAAAAAGTAACGCTATTTCATGATGGGAAATCTTTGGGAGAAAAACAGCGTAATCTTTCCCTTTATCCTGCAAATGGTTTAACTTGGGATGTCAATTTTAAAAAAGGAGAAAATGTCCTAATTGCCATTGGTAAAAATAAAGATGGGAAAACAGTTTCTGATACCATAAAAGTCAATTATCGTTTCAATAAAAATGATACGGCTTCTTCGCTGCAATTATCATCAGAAAAATTAAAAAACGGCAATTATCTGGTTACGGCAATTGCAATTGATAATAATAATTTACGCTGTTTGGATTATGAAGCGAGTGTCTATTTTCAATGTCTAAAAGGCGGAAAAACATTAAAAAACCAGGGAACACCAACGGGAAGTGAATCTATTAGAATGGCAAACGGAAAAGCTTCTATAGAGGTTATCCCTGACGGCTCTGGCAATGCGATTGAAATGACGGCGTTGAACCAGAGTTTTAAAGGGGAATATTTGAA
Source organism: Flavobacterium sp. LK-23 (assembly GCF_058135255.1). Classification (NCBI taxonomy): domain Bacteria; kingdom Pseudomonadati; phylum Bacteroidota; class Flavobacteriia; order Flavobacteriales; family Flavobacteriaceae; genus Flavobacterium; species Flavobacterium sp. LK-23. Next base: position 88,309 of record NZ_JBYUVT010000010.1, on the reverse strand, counting down.
GATTCCAGTTGAGTAAAAAGATTTTCTAGCCACTAAGGCGCAAAGTTTTTTTTTATTTCACGCAGATTTGGCAGATTATAGCAGATTTTATTATTATAAATATCTGCGTTTATCTGCTGAAATCTTTTAAAATCTGCGTGAAATAAAATCATTTTAATCCTAACAATATATGGCTTTAAATAAAAACTTCTCGTCTTAGCGCCTTTGTGGCAAAACACATAATAAACAAATTTACAATGAAAAAAATTCTAACATTATTATTCCTAACCTCGTTCGCAATTGGGCAAGCACAAGGTTTAATTTCTAACGTATCAAACCGAAATACCACTTCTTTAAACGGAATTTGGAATTATATAATTGATCCATATCAAACAGGTTTCTACAGCTTTCATCTGGATCAATACGACAAACAGGAAAAACCAGCAAAAGGAGCATTTTTCACGAATTATCATGCTCAAAACAAACAGGAATTGGTAGAATATGATTTTGATAAATCGCCAACAATTACGATTCCTGGCGATTGGAATTCGCAGGTTCCAGAACTGAAATATTATGAAGGAAATGTATGGTTTAAAAAGTCTTTCGATTATAATTTAACAGCCAACAAACGTCTGTTTTTATATTTGGGCGCTATCAACTATAAAGCTGATGTTTATTTAAACGGAAAGAAACTAGGAACTCACGAAGGCGGTTTTACGCCATTTAATTACGAAGTGACTTCGATTGTTCAGCCAAAAGACAATTATTTGGTTATAAAAGTGGATAATACACGCCATAAAGAAGATGTTCCGACTGTTAATACTGATTGGTGGAATTATGGCGGCATCACGCGCGATGTGACTTTAATTGAAGAGGAATCTTCATTTGTGGAAGATTACAACATTCAGCTGAAAAAAGGCAATGCGAATGTTATTTCAGGATTCATCAAGATCAACAATTTAGATGCATCAAAAAATCAGATTTCGATTGCTATTCCTGAATTAAAAATCAATTACAAAGGAAAAGCCGATAGTAATGGAATTTTAAACTTCGAAATTCCAGCAAAAAAGATCTCTTACTGGTCGCCAGAAAATCCGAAATTATATGATGTAGACTTTAACGGAAAAAAATTAAACGACAAGATTGGTTTCAGAACAATTGAAACGCAAGGTGATAAAATCTTATTAAACGGAAAAGCAGTCTTTTTAAGAGGAATCTCTATTCACGAAGAAAATGCAAAAGGCGGACGTGCTAATTCTGAAGAAGATGCGCTACGTTTACTAAATTGGGCAAAAGAATTAGGTTGCAATTATGTTCGTCTGGCACATTATCCGCATAACGAAAACATGGTTAGAGAAGCTGATAAAATGGGATTAATGGTTTGGGAAGAAATTCCGGTTTACTGGACTGTTGAATTTACTAATAAAAATACCTATCAAAATGCCCAAAATCAATTAACAGCTGCTATTACAAGAGATAAAAACAGAGCGAGTATTGTGATCTGGTCTATGGCAAATGAAACTCCGGTTTCTGACGCTCGAAATACTTTTATCACGAATTTGGTCCATCATACAAAATCATTGGATAATACAAGGTTAATTAGCGCCGCTTTATTAACGCATAACGGAAAGATTGACGACGAAATTGGCAAATCGCTTGACATTATTGCTTTCAATCAATATTTAGGCTGGTACGGCGGTAACTTAGAAAATGCTGAAAAAACATTCTGGACTACACCATACAACAAACCTGTTTTCGTTTCTGAATTTGGAGGTGATGCAAAAGCGGGCTTTCATGGAGAGAAAAACGAACGTTGGACAGAGGAATATCAGGAATATTTATACATTCAGAATCTAAAAATGATTGAAAAGATTCCTCACTTAAGCGGGACAAGTCCATGGATTTTGGTTGATTTTAGATCTCCGAAAAGATTGCTTCCAGGTATTCAGGACGGTTACAATCGTAAAGGCTTAATTTCAAATGATGGTGAAAAGAAAAAAGCTTTTTACATTATGCAGGATTGGTATGCTAAAAAGAAAAAGGAGTCTCAGAATTAATTCGTTATTACCAATTCATTAACAAAAAACAAACTGTAAATTATATGATTTTTCTTCATTATTAACTTACTTTGTAGTTATTCTAAAAATTGTAATCCTATGAAAAAAATTTATTTACTGGCAGTTACATTGTTTGCTGCCTTTACAGTTCAGGCACAAGAAGTGGTGAAATTTGCTCCATTAGACAACAGCCCTGTTGATATTTCTTATTTCCCAAACAAGGCAGTTAAATTCAAAAAAACAGATAATCCAAATCCGGTTATCAAAGTTACTTACGCAAGACCTTCTGCAAAAGGAAGAACTATTTTTGGCGATGTTGTAAAGTTTGGAGAAATCTGGAGAGTTGGTGCTAATGAAAATACAGAGATTAAATTCTACAAAGATGTAACTATTGGCGGTAAAAAAGTTCCTGCAGGATATTACAGTTTATTTGCTATTCCAGAAAAAGATAAATGGACGATCATTATCAATAAAGAATTGGATTTATGGGGTGGTTATGCTTATGATGAAAGCAAAGACGTTGTGAGAGTTTCTGTTCCAGTTAAATCTGTAAGCGAAACTATCGAAGCTTTATCTATTGCATTTACAACTCAAGGTAATGTAACAAATCTTGTTATTGGATGGGATAAAACAACTGTTGAATTACCCATTACGGTTAAATAAGTTTTGATGATATATGCCACAAAGGCACGAAGTCGCAAAGTTTTTTTAAGCTTTGCGACTTTTTTTATTTACTCAAAAGACATCAAGATTTATGCAAGATCTTAAAGCTTTATCACGCAATCTTGTCATTTCGACGAAGGAGACCCGAGCGCTAGCGAACAGGCGAAGCAAATCTCCGTAAGTAGCTCCGCAGTAATAATCCATTCTTTGTCGAGTTTCTCGCGAAGATTTCTCCTTCGTCGAAATGACAAAAATGAGGTTATTTCACAAAAAAAATCCCTTTAAGTTCTTATTCTCAAAGGGATTATTGTAATTGTTTTTTATGATTAAACCTTTGCGGTCTCAATAATTTTATCCAATGTAATTGGTAAATCTCTAACACGTTTTCCAGTTGCATTAAAAACGGCATTTGCAATTGCAGGCGCCATTCCGACTAAAGCTGTTTCTCCCAAACCTTTTGTTCCCATTGGGTTACTGATTGGGTCTTTTTTATTAACGAAGAACACTTCTTGTTTTTCTATATCTGCATTTACAGGAACATGATAATCAGCGAAATTATTGTTGATTGGACGACCAAAACGATGATCGATTTCTAAAGCTTCCATCAATCCCATTCCGATTCCTCCCACTGCTCCACCAAACATTTGCCCTGCAGAAGTTTTTTGGCTGATTACGGTTCCAATATCAGCACAAGACACAACATGAGCCAATCTTATTTTACCCAAATTCGGATTCACTAATACTTTTACAAAATGAACCGAAAACGAATAAATGGAATATTTCTTCGCTTCTTCTGCGGCTTTAGAAAGATTTTCTACTTCAAAATCTTCCAATTTATTACTACTTAAGAGCGCCGCTAATGTAACCGATTTAGATTTGTCTTTTTTAGAAGAAACTGCACCATTTTCAAAAGTTAAATCTGTAAAAGCGATTCCTTTTAAAGCAGAATTTTTACTTCCCAATTCAATTATTTTATTCAGCAATAAATTACAAGCATCATGAACAGCAGAACCAACAGACGAAGTCGTTGCCGAACCACCTTGCGTTGGGCCTTTTGGCAATCCGCTTTTTCCCATTTCGATAACTACATTTTCAGCTGGCAAACCAATTACTTCGGCTCCAATAGCAGTCATCATGGTTGCCGTTCCGGGTCCCATATCATTTACACTGCATTGCAATACCAAATCTCCATTAGCCAAAAATTTTGCCTTTACAGAAGTTGGGCTTCGATAACAGCCGAAAGTTCCAGTTCCCATTCCGTAACCCACTAGCCAGTTTCCTTCTTTAACAGAACCGGGTTCATTTTTGCGGTTTTTCCAGCCAATACGTTCCATTCCTCCTTCGTAACATTCTAAAAGAAATTTACTGCTCCAAGGTTTATTTTGTTCCTGATCTTTTTCGGCATAATTCAGTTTGCGAAATTCAATCGGATCTAAGTTTAATTTATAAGCCATTTCATCCATTGCACTTTCTAAGGCAAAAGAACCTGTCGCCTCGCCCGGCCCGCGCATCCAAATTGGTGTGCAGGTATCCAAAGGCACAATTCTGTAACGTGTCGAAACATTGGCACAATCATAAATAAATCGGGACATGTTTACGGTACCCTCCATAAAATCCTCATAGCTTGAAGTCATTGCAACCGCTTCATGAGTTAATCCAGTCAGTTTTCCGGCTTTTGTTGCGCCAAGACCCATTTTCTGAATCGTGTAAGGTCTAAAACCTACGTTGGTAAACATCTGCTCACGGTGTAAAACTAATTTTACCGGACGATTTAATTTCTTAGAACCAATTAATGCCGCAATTTCATACGGCCAGGTGTGTAATCCCATTCCGAAAGCGCCACCAAGATACTCCGCATGAACTTCAACATCTTCAACAGGCACTCCAAAAACTCCGGCAACACTTCTACGCGTTCCCTCTACACCTTGACTTTTTGTGTATAAAATTGGTTTGTTTCCCTCCCATTTTGCTATGATATTGGCAAGTTCCATCGGGTTATGCACCTCGGTTGGAATCGTATATTCGGTTTCCAAAATAACCTCAGCATTTTTATAACCATCATGTTCACCACGATGGTAATCATTTCCTTTATCGGTTTCGACTTTCTTTTCTTTTTCAGCTGCTTTTTTAAGTTCTGTCGAATGTTCTTCTTTAAAATAATCGGCTTTAATTAAACTCGCCGCATATCGCATACGTTCAAAAGTATCGGCAATTACCAAAGCGATCGGCTGATCGTAATACAAAACCGAATCATCCTTGAAAATCTGCAAGGGCTGACCAAAATTATGCTTGTCTTTTGCTTTTTCGTAGCCAGCAGGTTTATCCACATTTAAATGCGTAATTACAGCCAAAACTCCTGGCGCCCATTCCGCTTTTTTAGTATCAATGGTTTTAATTCTTCCTTTCGCAATCGTACTTCCTACCAAACAAGCATAAACAACGCCTGCTGTTTTATATTCTGCCGAATAAGTCGCTGAACCCGTTACTTTAGCAAATCCGTCAACTCTATTAATATTACTTGTCTTGCTCATAATTTAATTATTTTGATGATGCTATTGTAAGTGCTTCTGCTACTGCATTCTCTCCAAGCGTTATTTTAAAATTATTATCCCCGAATCCTTTTGCCCCTTTCATAGACAAATGGCCTGCTTGTTTAAATAGATCTTCAGAAACTGTTTTTCCTTTCAGAAATTTTTCTGTTTCAGTCAGTCGCCATGGTTTATGTGCCACACCTCCCATAGCCAATCTGACATCACTTATGGTATTATTTTTTACATCTAAAGCCACAGCAACAGACACTAATGCAAAAGCATAACTCGTCCTGTCACGAACTTTAAGATAATGCACATTTTTAGTAAAATTATTATCTGGAATTTCAACAGCAGTAATCAATTCTCTGCTGTCAAGTGTATTGTCTTTTTCTGGTGTATTTCCAGGAAGTTTATGAAAATCAGTAAACTTAATTTCTCGTTTTCCTTTTGGACCATCTACCAAAACTGTTGCATCGAGCGCCGCCAAAGCCACACACATATCACTTGGGTGAACAGCAATACAACTATCCGAAGTTCCAAAAACAGCCGCCATTCGGTTAGAACCGCCAATTGCACCACATCCGCTTTTTGGAACACGTTTGTTGCAAGGCATATCGGTGTTGTAATAATAAGAGCATCTCGTTTTCTGCAGCATATTACCTCCAACTGTCGCCATGTGACGAATTTGCTGAGAAGCTCCAGCAGCTAAAGCTAACGCCAACAAAAGATATTTTTCTTTAATAGAAGCATCTTCCGCAACCTGACTATTTTTTGCCAATGCACCAATCGAAACTTTTCCTTTTAAAAATTCTATTTTCTTTAAGTCTAATCCGTTAATGTCTACTAATTTATCTGGAGCGACGATATTCTTCTTCATCAAATCCACCAGATTGGTTCCTCCCGCAATAAACATAGAAGAATCATCTTTTGCTTTTCCTGTAATTGCCGAAGAAGACGACAAAGCTTTAATTATCTGAAAGTTTTTCATATTTCCTTCCCTCCTTCCTTCACTTCCGTTATGGCGTCAACGATATTATGATAAGCACCGCATCTACAGATATTACCACTCATATATTCACTAATTTCTTCTCTGCTATTAGCATGGCCTTCTTTGATACAAGCAATTCCTGACATGATTTGTCCTGGAGTGCAATAGCCGCACTGAAAACCATCATGCTTGATAAAAGCTTCCTGCATTGGATGCAGTTTTTTTCCTTTCGAAAGTCCTTCAATCGTAGTTACCTGTGCGTTTTGCTGCATCGTTGCCAAAGACAGACACGACAAAATTCTAGTTCCATTTACATGCACCGTACATGCTCCACATTGTCCGTGGTCACATCCTTTTTTGGTTCCAGTAAGCTGTAACTGTTCGCGAAGCAAATCTAACAACGTAGTTCTTGGCTCAATATTCAGATTGTGTTTTGTGCCATTTACTTCAATAGAAAGCGGTACTGTTTCTAAATATTCCGCTATTTTTTCATCCCATTTCTTTTCTGTAGCCATAACCAATGAAGGCGGCGTCAGGGCAAGGGCGGTAAAAAGTCCTGATTTCTTTATAAAGTCACGACGCGAATTGGAATCTTCGGGTGTTACTTTATTCTGGTTTGTTTTTTTAGAAGCCATTCAATCTATTTGTTAAATTAGCAAATTCGCTTTTGTCATTCTAACAAATTTAGCGATCTTATGTAAGAAAAAATTATAAAATTCAAACATTACTCTTATTTAGAATAATTACAATTTCTTCCTTTTTTTTTAGCCGCAAAGAGCGCAAAGGGTTTTCGCAAAGTTCGCTAAGTTATTTTTCTCTCGCAGATTTGGCAGATAATGCAGATTTTGAATACGATGAAAAGATTTACACAGATTCTTTATGATAGAAATAAATAAAAAATCTGTTTAGATCTGCAAAATCTGCGAGAAACAAAAATTATACACATTAAAATTTTACGTTCTTTGCGAAAACCCTTTGCGCCTTTGCGGTTAATTTTTTCACGTAGATTAATTCTGAAATTGTATTTTTACTGAACTAAGCCCAAATTATGCCACAACAAGAAATCATTTATCTTGATAATAATGCCACGACCCGTGTTGATGAGCGTGTTGTGAATGCAATCCTTCCGTATTTTACCGATTTGTATGCAAATTCAACAGGAGCACATTTAGCGGGATTGACGGTAAAAGAAGCTATTGAAAACGCTGCATGGCAAACGGCAGATTTAATAAATGCCGATGCAGAAGAAATCATATTTACTTCGGGTGCGACTGAGGCAATTAATCTCGCAATTAAAGGTTTAGCCGATCAAAACCGAAAACATATCGTTACCATTCAGACCGAACATAAAGCGGTTCTGGAAACCTGTCACTTTATGGAAAGCATTGGTTTTGAAGTAACTTATCTTCCTACTGATTCCTATGGACTTATAAGTCTTCAACTTTTAGAAGAAATAATTACAGATAAAACATTGGTTTTCATTGGAATGTTTTCTAATAATGAAACTGGTGTCATACAAAACATTAGTGCGATTTCTAAAATATTGAAAGCCAAAAATGTACTTTTTATGTGTGATGCGACACAGGCGGTTGGAAAAATTCCTGTTGATGTAAAAAAACTCGGAATTGATCTTTTGACTTTATCTGCACATAAATTTTACGGTCCGAAAGGAATTGGTGCTTTATATATTTCGGCGAAAGCCAAAATAAAATTGTCTCCTCAAATTCTCGGAGGCGGACAACAAAGAAAATTACGAAGCGGAACGATAAATGTTCCCGGAATTATAGGTTTAGGAAAAGCATCGGAAATTGCTGTAAATGAATTAGAAAAAGATCAAAATAGAATTTCTCTATTACGAGACAAACTTGAAAAAGGTTTGTTACAATTTGAAGGTTCTTTTGTAAATGGAAATATAGAAAACAGAATTTACAATACTTCTAATATTTGTTTCCCAGACGTGAATTCAGAACAGCTGATTCTGGCTTTGGGAAATATTTCTGTTTCTAATGGCGCTTCTTGCTCTGCGGTTACTTCTAAGCCTTCTCACGTTTTAAAAGCAATGGGCTTGTCTGATGAAGAGGCTTTTAGTTCGATTCGTTTTAGTTTGGGAAGATTTACTACTTCTGAGGAAATTGATATTGCTGTTGAGCGTTTTTTGAGTCTCGCTAGGCAGTTTGCCACGAAGGCGCTAAGTTTTTTTCTTTTTTTATACTTTTAATCTCGCAAAGTCGCGGAGACGCAAAGTTTTTATAAATTGCTTCCTGTTAGTTTGCCACTAAGGCGCTAAGACTCTAAGTTTTTTTTCTTTTTGTATGTTTTAATCTCGCAAAGTCGCAGAGACGCAAAGTTAATTTTTGTCATCCTGACGAAGGAAGGATCACACTAGAAACTCCATAAAGTAAATCCTCAATCTTTGTCAACTCCCGCGTGTGATCCTTCCTTCGTCAGGATGACAAACTGCATCTAGAAAAGCCGTGTAAAAAAACTTTGTCACTCTGCAACTTTGTCCCTTTGCCCTTCGCTTCTCTGCGACTTTTCGAGATTACAAAAAATAAAAAACTTAGAGTCTTAGTGCCTTTGTGGCAAAATCAAGAAATCAACTTAGAGTAATCTTCCTCGGTATCAATATCAATATTCCCTTTTTCGAAAAGAACTGAAACTACATCTTCTGTATATTTTTTAATGAGCTTTTTGGCACCCTCTTGACCTTTTAGCTCTAGAAGTTCTTGAAAGTATTTTTTATGAAATAAAACTGGCGTTCCTAAAGTTTCAGAATAAGCTGAGGCTGCGATTCCTTTTTTGGTTTTATTAGACTCAAAAATTAAATTTTCAAAGACAGAAACCGTTACAAAAGGCTGGTCGCAAACTGCTAAAATGCATTGTTCGCAATCTGGATTTAAAAGCAATAATTCCTTAATTCCTTTTACAATTGAAGAAGACATTCCGTTTTCCCATTCCGAATTAAATGCAAATGTTATATCAGTTAAATTAAGCTCTTTTTCGATTAAATCATGGTTTGAACCTGTCACGACTATTACAAATGAATTTTCAACCTTCAAAGCTTCTGAAACGGTGTTTTTCAGCAAAGTGGATTCTTTATATTCCAGCAATTGTTTCGGTCTGCCTAATCTGGAAGAATTCCCCGCCGCCAAAATAATAATGCCTGTTTTATTTTGAAATCTATTCTCCATAATGAATTTCATCATGTATTTTGCCTTCTTTATATTTCAGCGACGTTCCTATTCTTACTGAAGCTATCGCTTTTATTTCGGAAACAATCGACAAAGCGATTTCTTCTGATGTTTCTGCGCCAATATCGAGCCCAATTGGAGTATGAATACTTTTCATCTGCTCTTCGTTTACTGTTATTCCTTCGATAGAAAGATCGTCCAGCATTCGGTTGAATTTTGACTTCGGACCCAAAATTCCGATATAATGGAAATCGGTTTTTAGCAACACTTTTAAAACAGCTAAATCGTATTTGTAATTGTGCGTCATTAAAGCAAAATAGGTCTGATTGTCAATAACAATATTCTCTAAAAATTGTTCTGGATTTACCACCGAAATTTGATCGGCTTTAGGAAACCGTTTTTTAGTTGCATGCGTTGCGCGTCCTTCTCCAATAGTAATTTTCCAGCCTAAAATTGAAGCCATTTTTACTAAAGGCTGAATGTCGTTTCCTGCGCCAGCAATTACAAGCGAAATAGAAGGTTTTATGTATTCGATTAAAGCTTCGTTGTCGTTTTCTTCCTGAAGTTTTTTCACTACAGAAGTTTTAGTTTTCAGCACTTCTTTTACATCCGAAATTACATTTAAAACTTCGTTATTATGATTTAAAACAGGACTGTCTTTTCTAAAAAACAAAGTTGTTCCAATCTGAAAAGCATTTCTTTTCAAAGAAAAAACGGTTACAATTACAGCTTCTTTTCTTTCTAATTCCAATTGCTGCAAAATCTGAATTGGGTTGTTTGAAACTTCTTCGCCAATATATTCAAAAAGAATATGAACGATTCCGTTGCATCCGAGCTGTAAACCCACTTCTGCATCATCTTCGTTATTCGTATTGTAAGTAACTAATTTATTTTGTTTTTGATGGATTGAAAGAAGTGCTTTTCGTAACGCGTCGCCTTCCAAACAACCACCACTTATTGCACCGGTCAATTCTCCATCTTCTGTAACCAGCATGCGAGCGCCAGGCTGTCGGTATGACGAACCTTCAACTTTAACGACCGTTGCTAGAGCTGTTTTTTTTCCTTCGGATTTTGCTTGCGAATAGGCTTTAAGAATTTCGTTGATTTCTTTCATAGATACTTCTTCATCAATAGAAACTTAATATTGATGACATTGTTTATTTGCCTAAAAGTAAAAAAATATTACAAACTTAAACACTGCAAAGTCATTTAAGTTTGTAATATTCTTTTTGAAAAGTCCTTTTTAAACTGCCTATGTTATTTTATTCATTTAATTCTAAAAAATAATTCAGATTAGACTTTATTATTTTTTTGTTTCTGTCTAACAGATATAGTTTTTCGGGATTTTTACTGTAATAACCGTAATAAATCTGATCTTTTTCTGGTTTATCCCAGTTTAAGATATAGATTGTTCCATCAAGATCTTTCTCTAAACCTCTTTCGGTATTGATATTACCTTTTTCTTTAAAGTTTTTTTCAGGCTGTTTCCCTTTGTATGTACTAGATAATTGAAATGTATTGTCTGCAATATCAATTTTTAGAACCGTTTCTATTCCTTCACAATCTGCACATGGCAGCGTTCCTTCATAAACAGAAATAGTATCATCTGGTTCGTTTTTTTCATTACTAGCAATAGTATCTGTCAAAACAGCATTATTTTCATCTTTACTATTTTTAGAATTACAAGACGCTATAAGAGCCGATGCAAAAGCAAGAATAATTATTTTTCTCATAATATTTTTTTTCTTCAAATATAAGGAATATTCTTACCTGAACAATAAATTTAATCTACAGCGATATCACTCCCATAATAATAGCAGTCTGTACGGCCTCTGCAGTATTGGTTACTTTTAGTTTTTCAATAATATTTTGTCTGTGGCGTCTTACAGTGTAAACCGAAATATGCATTTCTGTTGCAATTTGTTCACTTTTATTTCCTTTTGCTACACTGGTCAAAACCTCTATTTCTCTTTTTGAAAGTATATTTTCTGTATTGTTTTTATACTTTTCTGGTTCGATTACATCGCCCGTTTGAATATTAAAAATTTTCCCGTCAATTCCAGTTCGAGGCTGCAAATCTGTTGATGGCAGATATAAACATAAGGCAAGAGAAATACTTCCGTTATTAAATGTGTTCAAATAAATCGTACGGTGATTTATGTGCGTGATTTTACCGTTAGAATCTTTCATTCTCAGACGACTGAAGGTACTGTAATTACTATATTCTTCTTTTGGAATTTCTTTTAAAAACTGATAAAAATTGAGTTCTAAAACGTGACGTTCAACCAAATCGACTGAATTGATTTTAGTAAAAATACATTCTTCAAAAGCAGAATCAATTACAGCATTTTCATCTGGAAGTCCGAAAATAGAACCGAAACTTCCAGCATAAATATAACTTTTGTCGGATTGATAATCGGATAAAACGGCTACACATTGTTCTATTTTGACATAATTGATAACAAATTGTTTGTACATTTCGATATCATTTGATTCTCCAATTTCAAATTTTTGTTCTAAAAACGTAGTCATTAATTGGTTTTCTATTGAAGAATTTTGAGGCATTGGAAAGTATAATTGGTTAATTTTAGGTATTGCCTCTTTATTGAAGCCATTCTATTTTTGGAAAACTAAAAATATCACTTTCTATCCCAAAAAAATAATCTATGAAAACATTTTTTTACAATGCCATTATCCTCCTTGGTCTTTCTGCTTTAACGAGCTGCAATACTAAAAACGAAACTGCAAAAACAGCCATGAAAGAAGAAACCAAAACCGATTCTGCATTTGTAAATGGTTCTCCTTGCAATATTAAATTATCTTCTATACATTTTACAAAAGCAGTGAACGGTGCTGATACGTTAATAAAAACCGAAGCTCACGAAAAAGTCATTTTTAAAGCTGGCGAGAAATCTGATTATTTTTCTGATCCAGACGGAAAATTATCGAATACAACAGCGCCGATGCTTTTATCTGAAGTAGACAATACAAAGCCTTTTACGCTTACCGCGAAAGTTACGCCTGAGTTTACAGAAAAAGGATTATACAACGCAGGAGTTTTATATATTTATGTGAATGATAGTTTTTATCAAAAATTTTGTTTCGAACAAGATGAAAGAGGAAATCATCGAGTTGTAACAGTTCGTACAATGGGTACTTCTGATGATAACAATCACGATATTGTAAAACAGCCTTTTGTTTACATGAAAATTTCTTCTGACACAAAAACAGTCGCCAGTTATTATTCGTTAGATAAAAAGAATTGGCAAATGGTTCGTTTATACAAAAACAATTACCCTAAAAAAATCTGGATGGGAATTAGCACACAATGCCCAGTAGACAAAGGAACACAAAGTATTTTTGAAGAAATTAATCTGGAAGAAAAAAGTGTTTCTGATTTTCGCTTAGGAATCTAATCTTGATCTTTTAAGTTATTGAACAAAAACAAATTGTTATTGTTAACATAATTATTTTTTCAAATTGACGTATGATTTATATTACTAAGTTTTGTATTTTTATCTATAGCAAAATAAATATTACCTAACTTTAATAATAAACTACATGGGAAAATTTGTAATCACTACTAGATCTAATGGAGAGTTCCAGTTCAATCTAAAAGCTGGTAATGGCCAAACTATTTTAACAAGTGAAGGCTATACTACAAAAGCGGCCTGCAACAATGGTATTGAATCTGTTAAAAAAAATGCCCCAGACGATGATCGTTATGATAGATTAGAATCTAAAAGCGGAAAACCTTATTTTAATCTAAAAGCTGGAAATGGTCAGATTATTGGCTCTAGTGAAATGTACGAAAGCGTATCTGCAAGAGAAAATGGAATCGAATCTGTAAAGAAAAATGCTCCAGATGCAACAATTGATGATCAGACAGCTTAATTAAAAACTGTTTTAGAAATAAAAAAGCGAGGAACATTCCTCGCTTTTTCTTTATAAATATGTGGTTTATTAATCCAATAAAAACACAATCAACCCTCTTGCTCCATGTGCACCAAGAACCAAAGATTGCTCAATATCGGCTGTTTTTGACGGACCTGCGATGAAAGTTCCAAAACCATATTCCATGTTTCCAATTCTCTGATACGCTTGCTGCATCGTTGGCACAAGATCTTTTTTATGAACGATAATCGCTAAATACTGCGCGATAAAAGGTGCAACACGCTGTCCTAAAATATCATCTGTAACCCAAAGTCCGCTGTTTTCTGCCACTCCAAAATGTGCTTTTACAACCGTTAATTCAACATCTTGAAGCGAATGCGGATCTACTGTTTTCCAATCTAAAGAAGCAATTTCAGAAAGTTCTGGAAGTGTTGTAATTAATCGTTTCTCCAGATTATAATTGGATTTAATGTAATTGATAATTTCATTATAATCAGCAACTTCCACAGGATCGCCTCCAATTCCTTTTAAAACTGTTTTGTAGGTTTCTAATACATCAAATTGTTCAGAACCTAAAAGATTTAGATCAGGCAGTTCTGCAACCTCATTCGGCTGATTCAGTTTTATTCTTTTTAAAATTTCGCCTTTACTACTCATTCTTTTTATTTTTAGATTCTTTCGAATTTTTCTTGTACCATTCTCTAAAAGATTCTTCTGGAACATCTGGCATTTCGCGCTGATCGTACCATTTATTCATTTTATTATTGACCATTCCTGGAACGTTCTTCATTACAAATCTTCCCGATTTTCCAGCAATATTAAAAACTGTTGGATTCGCCAATACCGTCGCCATCGTTTTCATCGCAACCGTTTTGGCAGTTGGCGTATGCCCTTCTTTTACCAAAACCTGACGCCATTTGTATAATTGATCGTGAATATCAATTTTCACCGGACAAACGTTGGTACAAGAACCGCAAAGCGTACTTGCAAAAGGCAAATCGGCATTTTTGCTCATATCTAAATTTGGGGCCAAAATAGAACCAATTGGTCCTGCAACCGCATTATGGTAACTATGTCCCCCGCTTCGTCTGTAAACTGGACAAGTGTTCATACAAGCGCCACAGCGAATACATTTCAATGAATTTCTAAAATCTTCTCTTCCTAATTGTGTGCTTCTTCCGTTGTCTACAATTACGATATGCATTTCTTTTCCGTCTCTTGGTTTCTTAAAATGACTTGAAAAAGTGGTAATAGGCTGTCCAGTTGCGCTTCTTGCCAATAATCTTAAGAAAACACCTAAATGTTCTCTTTTCGGAATCAGTTTTTCGAATCCCATACAAGCGATATGAACGTCTGCTAAGTGCGCGCCCATATCGGCATTTCCTTCATTGGTACAAACCACAAATTCCCCTGTTTCCGCAACCGCAAAATTGACTCCTGTTAAAGCTACTTTTCTAGTCAAGAAAGTATTTCTTAAACTATGGCGAGCAGATTCTGTCAAATATTGCGGATTGAAATTTCCTTTCTCTGTACCTAAATGTTCGTGGAAAGTTTCGCTTACATCTTCCTTTTTTAAGTGAATCGCCGGAAGTACAATATGACTCGGTGGTTCTTTACGAAGCTGCACGATATATTCACCTAAATCAGAATCAATAACTTCAATTCCTTTTTCGGCTAAATAATCATTTAAATGGCATTCTTCTGTAAGCATCGATTTGGATTTCACCATTTGCTTTACATCGTGTTTAGCCATGATAGAATGCACAATTTCGTTGTGCTCTTTGGCATCAGCTGCCCAATGTACAATTATTCCGTTTCGTTGCGCATTCGCTTCAAATTCAACTAAATAATCATGAATATTAGAAAGCACATTAAATTTAATTTGAGAAGCGGTTTCACGTAACAGTTCCCAATCCTCAATTTGATGTGCTGATTTATCTCTTTTAGCACGCACAAACCATAGCGTTTCATCATGCCAATTGACACGCTCTACGTCTTTATTAAATTTTGCTGCGGATTCGCTGTGCGGTATTATTTTTTCTGATGACATCTTTTGTCGGTTAAAAGTTGTTTTACCATTAAGGCATTAAGTAAATTAAGCTAAACTTTATGAACTTAATTTCTTAACGGTGAAAAGAAAATTAAGCTTACTTAAATCTCTTATTTTTTTACCAATAAATATTTAACACTAAACTTAATTTACTTAATATCTTAATGGTAGAAAAAAAATTAGTTTTCGAGTGAATTTAATATTTCAGCAATGTGAATGGTTTTGATTCTGCTTTTTTGTCTTTTTAGAATTCCGTCCAAATGCATTAAGCAAGACATATCTCCACCCGTAATATAATCCACATCATGACTTTCGTGATCTTTAATACGATCTTGCCCCATTTTTACAGAAACTGCTTCTTCGGTAACGCAGAACGTTCCTCCAAAACCACAGCATTCATCTTTTCTCGTTAAAGCCACCAAATCAAGCCCTTCAATATTGTGTAATAATTGTTCAGGCTTAGAGAAAAATGGTGCGTTTAATTCAGACATTTGCGAAAGCTTTAATCCGCGCTGACCGTGACAGCTTACGTGCATTCCCACTTTAAAAGGAAATCTACCGTCAATGTGGTCAATTTTTAAAACGTCGGTTATAAACTCCGTAAGTTCGTAAACTGTATTTCGAATTGCTGTTGCCTTCTCTTCTTTTTTTTCGTCATGCAAATGGTCTTTTACATGCAAAACACAACTTCCAGAAGGACAAACTATGTAATCAAATCCAGAAAAATTGGCAATAAAATTGGCGTCGCATCCTTTCGTTAAATGCGCATAACCGCTATTAGCCATTGGCTGTCCGCAGCAAGTTTGCCCCATCGGAAATTCGACGTCACAACCTAATTTTTGTAGTAATTCGTAGGTTGCGATTCCTACTTTAGGATAAAATTGGTCGACATAACAAGGTATAAAAAGTCCAATTTTCATGTTGTAGTATTTAGTGTGTTGTTCATTTTGGCGTGTACTGTAAAAATGTAAAAAATACGTTTCTCAGCAAATTTACAACATACAGATCGTTTTTACCTAATGTTTATAGAATTTCAAGTCAATTAAATCGTTCTGAATTGGTTTCGGATTCCAATTATCGTGAATAGCCAAAGCTGCACCCAAAGCACTCGCCTGCGCCATCGAAGCAGCATAGACTTCAATATCTGGAAAAGCTTCTGCCAATAAATTCATATAAATGGAATTTTTACTGAAACCGCCATCTACAAAAATCTTTTTTACAGGACTGTTATGAATGACCAAATTGGTAGAAAAAACCTGCTGTTCTACCAAATCCAGCACTAATTGGTGATAGGCTGTTTCGTAATTTTTATAATGTGAAAGATCTCTTTTTTGAAAAGGGCATTCTTTCAAGATATCAAAATTGTATTTTTTTGGATAAAAAATTTGATAATTAAGCGCTCTTAAATTGGCTACGATTTTCTTGTCAAAATAAACTTCTTTGTAAGTATCAACTGGAACATTAAAATGCTGCGCCAAACGCTTGGTTTGCACTTCGTGTTCGTTTCCTGCAAATAAACGAGCCGCTTTTACAGGTTTCTCTGTGTACTGCATATAACACAGACAATCGTTTTGCGATTCGTCAAAAGTCAAAGGTTTATTATTGAAAGGATTCAAAGAAATACTCCAAGTTCCTGTAGACAACAATACAAAAGGTTCTGTAAAATTGATTGTATACGGAATAATGGCCGATGAACTATCGTGAAGACCAACTCCAATTGCCAGATTATCGCGAGTCATAATGACATCTTTTCCAAAATGAATTGGTGGTATTTTATCTGAAATACCTTCTTCTTTCAACCATTTATGATATTTCATTTTTTTGAAATTCCACAAATTGGTGTGACAGCCAATACTGGTAATATCAGCGTAGGCTTCATTCGTTAAAAGAAAACTTAAAAACTGCGGCAAGTGCAAGCAGTATTTTACTTTTTCAAAAATTTCGGGTTTTTCTTCTTTCAATCGGTAAATCTGCATTCCCGAATTTAAACTGCCCAAAACAGGAGAAGCTGTTTTTACAGCAAACTTTTTTTCTCCTTTGTATTTTTCATAGAAATGAGATTTTAATTCTTCTGGATAATCTTTTAAATAATTATACAGAGGAGTTAAAACTTTTCCGTTTTCGTCTATATAAACAAAACTTGCTCCGTAAGTGCTAAAATTGATGGCTTTTAAAACATAATCTTTAAGCTCTTTTATTTCAGATAATCGATCTAAAATCCAATTTTTAAGTACTTCGATATCTTCACACGGAAATCCGTCTTCGTCTGTAGTTTCTTCCAGATTAACCGATTTCTCCCAGACAATTTTATAATTTTCGTTAAATAAAAAAACCTTTTTGTTTGTTTTACCAATATCAAAAATCGCAACTACATTCATTTATTCTAATTATGAGTTATGAGTTATAAGTTATGAGTTCTTGAATTATGATTTTTTATGTTTAAGCTAAGTCTTTTTATGTTTTTAGTACAAAACACAAAAAGACTCGACTTATAACTCATAATTCATAACTTATAACTACAACCCAGTGGCCATTGTTTTTAAACCTCTTTCTTCAATAAGATTTTGTCTTACTTGAATCGAACGGTATAATGCTACAGGATTTAAAGCCGCTCCAGAACGAAGACGCGCTTCGGCAACTAATGCGCGAACATCTGTACGGAAAGCATTTTGAAGAATTTCTTGTGCTTTGACCACATCATTTTCTTCTTGCGCTTGTTCCAATGCTTTTCTATCTACAGAAAGTGCTTGTGCGTAAGCAATCATAATTGCCTCAACAGACTGCAGTAAATCTTCTAATGGATCTTTGATGTTATGAGAAGCGTCAATCATCCAACCTAAATCTTTGGCGTGATTCATTCCTCTGGCATCCATTCCCTCAACCAATTCATTGAAAATCAAGAATAATTGATATGGTTTTAAAGCTCCAGCTGTTAAATCATCATCACCGTATTTTGAATCATTAAAGTGGAAACCTCCTAATTTGTTTTCCATCAATAATAAAGAAACAATCTGCTCAATATTAGCGTTTGGAAGATGGTGCCCTAAATCGACTAAAGTCTGCGCTTTGTCGCCTAACTTTTTAACATACGAATAAGACTGCCCCCAATCTGCTACAGTCGTAGAATAAAAGTTAGGCTCAGCACATTTGTATTCTAAAAATAATTTCCAGTTTGAAGGCAATGCATCGTAGATTTCCTCTAAACTTTCTAAAGTATTTTGATATGCTTTTCTGAAGTTCAACTGTCCTGGAAAGTTAGAACCGTCAGCTAACCAAATGGTTAAAGACTCAGAACCTAATTCGATTCCGTGTTTAATAACTTCAATATTATGAGCAATTGCTTGTTTGCGAACCGCTTTGTTTACATTTTGTAAAGAACCGTATTTGTAAGTGTGCTCAGAGCTTGCTTGATCTTGAAAAGTATTCGAGTTCATAGCATCGAATTTTAACCCGTGCTGATTGGCAAGTGTTCTGATTGCTTTATAATCAGTCGGGATATCCCACGGAATATGAAGTGAAATGGCTCCTGAAGCATTGTTTAATTTGTGAAGCAAACCAACATCTTCAATTTTTTCTTCTAAAGAACGAGGTTCTCCTCCTCCAGCGAAACGTCCAAATCTTGTTCCTCCTGTTCCTAAAGCCCAAGATGGAATTGCAATTTGAAAATCGATTAATTTTTGAATAATTGCCTCTGTACCATTAATTTCTGAGGCTGTAAAAACTAATTTATTCTGGTGTTTTTTGATTAAATCTTCGTTATGAGATTCGATGTGGTTTGATCCGATTAACATAGTTATTGATATTTTAATAGAGTTTACAAGATATAACTTTATAAGCTGTGAACTCCTGTTTTACTTCACTTTTTTGTTAAGTTTTCTTTGTTAAAGCGAATTGTTATATGCTAAAAAAATCTAACGTTCGAAAGAATCGAACGCTAGACCACAAAAAACCACTTTTGCTTAAACAAACTTATATAAAAAACCTAAACAATCTTTATCTATAAAAGCCCATGGCTACGCCACCGTCTACGTTTAATGCGTTTCCTGTAGATTTACCAAGTAAACCTCCAACAAAAGCATAACAAGCGTTAGCAATATCATCTGGCAATATGATTTCATTTAATAACGTACGTTTTGCATAGTAAGCCGGAAGTTCTTCAACTGTAACTCCGTATGCTTTTGCACGACCTTCTGCCCATCCGCCAGACCAAATATTAGAGTCTGAAATTACAGCGTCAGGATTTACTGTATTGACACGAATTTTGTCAGCTCCAAGTTCTGCAGCCATTAAACGTGTTAAGTGTGCTTGCGCTGCTTTTGCCGAACCATAACCAGGATTATTCGGACCAGCAACTACAGCGTTTTTAGAAACGATATTTACAATATCTCCTCCAAAACCTTGTTTGCGCATTACTTCGATTCCTGCTTTAGAAACAATAAATTGTCCTTTTACCAAGATATCATATAATCTATCCCACTCTTCAAGAGTATGTTCTGCAATAGATTTAGAAATACTGATTCCAGCATTATTCACTACAATGTCAACGCCTCCAAAAGCTAAAGAAGCTTCGTCTAATGCTTTTTCTGTGCTTACTTCGTCTGTAACATTCAATAAAGTGCTAGAAACGGCATCTTTACCAAAAGCTTTAATAAACTCAGCAGATGCACCTTGCAAACGCTCTTCATTAATATCATTAATTACGACACAAGCACCTTCTTGAGCGAATTTTTTAGCGATAGCTTTACCAATTCCGCCCGCAGAACCAGTAATTAAAGCTACTCTTCCAGACAATGCTTTTGGTTTTGGCATACGCTGTAATTTTGCTTCTTCTAGCAACCAATATTCAATATCAAAAGCTTCTTGGTGCGGTAAAGAAGTATATTCTGAAACTGCTTCAGCGCCTTTCATTACGTTTACTGCATTGATATAATATTCAGATGCCAAACGCGCCATTGTTTTATCTTTAGCAAAAGTGAACATTCCAACTCCTGGATATAAAATCACAACTGGATTTGGGTCACGCATTGCTGGCGAGTTTGATTTTTTACAGGCATTGTAATAGTCTTTGTACATGGCACGGTAAGCCTCAAAAGCAGGAGTTAATTTTGCTTTAACAGCTGCAACATCAGACAAATCTTCGTTTGGATCCAATTCTAAAACCAATGGACTGATTTTAGTTCTCAAAAAGTGATCTGGACAAGAAGTTCCTAATGGAGCTAATTTTGAAAGATCATTAGAATTAATGAATTCTAAAACTCTTGCATCGTCTGTATAATGACCAATCATCTGACGCTCTGACGAACAGAAACCTCTTAAGATTGGCGCTACTTTTGCTGCTTTTAATTTACGGTCTGCTTCTGGAAGACTGTCGATTTTTTTACCTCCAAAAACTGGACGTTTCTTTCCGTAATTATCTTCTAAGTAAGAAGCACATTTCTCGATTACTTCCAGCGTATTAATATAACTATCAAACGCAGTATCTCCCCAAGTAAATAAACCATGAGAACCTAACATGATTCCGCGTAGTTTTTTACCGTTTTTTTCTGCTTCTTCCAAACAAGCTCTCAACTGAAGACCAAGATCAAATCCTGGACGCTGCCAGCCTACCCAACCAATTTCTCCGTTAAATAATTCTTCTGTGATTTTCTTTCCATCTTTAGCAGCAGCAATAGCAATTGCCGCATCTGGATGTAAGTGATCGATATGTTTGAACGGAAGAAAACCATGTAAAGGTGTATCAATAGAAGGCGCTTTTGACGCTAAATCGAAAATACAGTGGTTGAATAATTCTACCATTTCGTCTTCGAATTCAATTCCTCTGTAAACATTTTCAAGATTACGAAGTCTGTCTAAATACAAAGCCGCACAACCTGATTTTGTCAACGTTCCGATATCTCCACCAGAACCTTTAATCCACATTACTTCAGAAGATTCTCCCGTAAGAGGATCTTTGTCTGTAATTTTCACAGAAGTGTTTCCACCTCCATAATTGGTCAATCTTAAATCAGCCCCTAACAAGTTAGAACGATAAATAAAAAGCGCTACTTCATCACCTGCTAATGCGGCTGCCTTAGCTTCATCCCAAAGGTAGCTTACATGCTTAAAATTCATATTATTAATTGTGTTTGTATTCGACATATAGTATTTTAAATTATTTCTTGTATTTATAATGAGTTACCAATTCCTACCAAAACGATTGCAAGCATAATAAGTCCGATTCCCCAGAAAAAAGTTCTTAGAGTTTTTTTAGAAACTCCTTTCCATTCTTTCAAATAAAATCCCCAAAAGTTTGCTGTTAAAATGATGGTTGCCATATGCAGAATCCATGAACTTGCACCATTTCCAAGTTTGCTTTCTCCCATTCCGTAAAAGAAAAACTGTAAAAACCACATGGTTCCAGCAAGAGCAGAAAACAAGACATTTTTAGTAATTGGAGTCGATTTGTCGGTGTAATTTTTAATTGATTTGTTTTTAAAATTCAAATATAGACACCAGATAAAATTGGACGTTAATCCTCCCCAAAGCAAAACCACATAAGTCACGTTGTTTTGAAATAACGGATTTGCACCATTTACTACAGCATGTTCTGCCATAGATTTTCCAGCTTCGATTCCGTAATTAAAGAAGGAACTTAAAATTCCTGAAATCACGGCTACAATCAAACCTTTTACTAAGTTGAAATCTTTATCTTTATCTTCGTGACCTGTTGCAAAATCCTTCTCTTTCAGCATTCCTGCTTTTCCAGAAATGGCAATTCCGATTAGATATACCACCACACCCAATAAAACGATCTGACCGCCAGTATTCGTAAGCATGTGAGAAAACGAAATCTTACCCTCTGTTGGAACAATATCATAATAAATGGATGGAACTAAAGCTCCAAATGCAGAGCAGAATCCTAACGTAATTGAATTTCCTAAAGACATTCCTAAATAGCGAACGCCCAAACCATAAGTTAAACCGCCAATTCCCCAAATTAAACCCATTGTAAAAGTGAAGGTTTTTATTGATGGAGAAGCTGCTGCAATAATTTCTGTAAAATTTGGAATCGTTAAGTACGCTGCAATTGGCGGCACGATCAGCCAAGAGAAAAACCCTCCTACAAGCCAATAGCTTTCCCAAGCCCAGTCTTTTACTTTTTTAAAAGGCATATAAAAACTACCTGAAGAAAATCCTCCGATAGAATGAAAAATGATTCCTAATAATGATTCCATTTAATAAATTTTAGTTTTTGGTTTGTTAGATAGTGATTTGGTTTTGTAAAATAAGAGAATGTCAAAAACAAAACTGTCCTGTACTATCCTTTACAGATTTTATATTTTTTGTTAAAACTAAAGATTATTAGAAATAACGGCCTACAATTATTGGGTAAATAAATTTAAAATGGCTATTTTAGCAATCGATTTCGTAATTATTGATTCTACATTAAGGTCAAAATTTAGAAATCATAAAAAAAAGATTACAAGCCTTGACGAATTCTCTTTTTTATGACAAAAATGATTCTGTGAATTAGATTCTTTTTGAAAAAAGAGATTTTTTAAAAAATATTTAGAATTAAAATGAGTTTCGCTGAAATGCGGGATAAATTTCCTCACAATGAACATGATTAAACTTATTAAAATAGACGAAGACTCTCGAGTTCCCAAATACAAACAAATTGTTGACTCTATTCTGCAGAACATCGCCAACGGAAATTTAAAAATCAATCAAAAAATTCCTTCTATAAATAGTTTCAGCGAAGAATTCTATATGTCTCGCGATACTGTTGAGAAAGCCTATAATATTTTAAAAGAGCGAAAAATCATTTCTTCCATTAGAGGGAAAGGCTATTACATTACTCGAACAAAATTGGAATCTAAGGTCAATATTTTGTTTTTGACCAATAAATTGAGTTCGTATAAAATGAAAACCTACAGCTCATTTATTGATACTTTGGGCGCAAATGCACATGTTGATCTACAGATTTATCACTGTGATGAGACTTTATTCTTAAATATCTTAGATAAGTTTGAAGGCGCTTACGATTATTATGTTATTACAACGCACTTTAAAACAGATGAATTAAAACATTTGAGCTTTACTGATGATGTTGTAAATGCCATTAAAAAAATCCCGCAAGAAAAACTCGTAGTTTTAGATAATATAAAATTAGGAACAGGTAACGATGTCATTAAGATTTACCAGGATTTTGAAAATGACATTTATAATGCATTAAAAGAAGGTCTTTCTAAAATCTCAAAATACAAACGTTTAATTCTAGTATATCCAGACAAAGCGGTTTATCCTTATCCGCGAAGAATTTTGCACGGATTTAGAAAATTCTGTGTGGAACACGAAATCAATTTTGAAATTCTGAGTGAAGTTTACGATGATATGATTCTGAAAAAAGGAGATTTATTTATCACTATTGAAGAATCTGATCTGGTAAATTTAGTAAAACAGATTCGCGATGAAGAGTTTGTTTTAGGAAAAGATATCGGTGTCATTTCATACAACGATACCCCTTTAAAAGATTTACTTGGCATTACTGTAATGTCAACCGATTTTAATGTTATGGGAGAAACCGCTGCGAGAATGATTTTGAACAAAGAAAAAGGTCAGGTAAAAGTACCTTTTAATTTTATTGATAGAAATTCGATCTAATCTAAGATGCTAAGGTTCTAAGATACTGAGATACTGAGATACTAAGATACTGAGTTTTTTTTCTTAGCGCTTTAGAAGCTTAGCATCTCAGAAACTTAGAAACTTAGAAACTCAGAAACTTAGAAACTCAGAAACTTAGAAACTTAGAAACTCATTTTTTATCATATGGAATATATTGATCCCATTCCCATGGTGTATAGGTGTCTTTTATTCCTGTTTCCAGTAAATACTTAATTATTTTTCCTGTTGGATAACTGTTCGACATGATGACCATTGCAGTTCCTTTATCTTGAAAAACAATTCCGTAGTGTTGGAAACCTGAACCTTGCCCTTCTTTAAAAGCGCCATAACCATACGGGCTTTTTACTAATCCCCAGCCTAGACCGTATGAAAGTTCTGTTTTGTCATTCCAGTTTCCATCTTCTAATGCTCCTGGTCCGAACTGATTTTTAGAATGAATGCGAATCTGTGGACTAAACATTTCTTTGTATGATTTAGCATTCAATATTTTTTTATTCAAAATTGCCGTTATAAACTTGCTATAATCTTCTATTGTAGTTTCTAGCGTTCCTGCTCCTCTGGGTGCATTGTCTTTGTCTTTTTCTTGAATTTTTCCATCATTATCATATCCGAAAGCATAATCTTTTTCGAATTTTTCTTGCCATTTATAACTTGAATTTGACATTCCCAGAGGTTTGAATATCCTTTGCTGAGCCATTTCTTCTAAGGTTTTTCCAGTAATTTTTTCCAAAACGACCTGAAGATACGTAAGCCCTTCACCCGAATAACTGTATCTAGTTCCTGGCTCAAACTTAACTTTGAGCTTTTCATCAGATTCAAACCAACGCCAGTTCGGCAAGCCAGAAGTATGATCGAGACACATTCTAGCAGTTATTTTTTTATATTCTGGATATGATTTTAATTCTGTAAAATCTTCGTGCCATACTTTAAAATCATATTCATAAATTGGTTTCGGAAGATAATCCTGAAGTGGTTTGTCTAAGGTTATGACTCCTTCTTCTGCTAGTTTCATAACCAAAACAGCAAAAACCGCTTTGCTCAAAGAAGCTCCATAAAGATTGGTCTGCAGCTCTAACTTCTTTTTGGTTTCGACATTACTAAAGCCAAAAGTCTTCATGTAAACAGGTTTTTTGGCATTAAACACGGCTATAGCCAATCCTTTCACATCGGCTTTGCTCATCAGGTTTTCAATAGTGGCGGTCAAACTATCGGTTGAAATTGTACTTCCGTCAAGTCTTTTTATGGTGGAATTTTGTGCTTGAGCAGGAATTATACTTATAAAAAAAATAATTAAAAGAAGATTTTTCATGATTTTGATTTATTAAGCATTAATTAATCAATTCACTCAACTTTCACACAGAGCCTTTTGAGCAATACGTTTATCTCAAACAACTTGATAATAAGTCAAGTAAAATGATTAAGAATTTTATAATTATTTTAAACCCCATTTTTTATTATATTTCAATCCATATAATCATACAAATATATTCGGCAGAAGAGCATAAGACAATACTTATAAATAACCATTTTTATGAAAAACATAAAAGATGATTTGAGCAAACAGCTTTTGGAGCAAAAAAACTCAGGAAACTTAAATAATAAAAAGGTTTTGAAAACGTGTCAGGAAATGGCACAGAATTTTGCTGATTTAGAAAATGGCATTGCCGTTTTAAGCGATTTATACAACAATAAAAGTTACATCTATTCTGGCAAAATTGCTCAAGAACTTGAAATTTTCAAAAAAGATCAAGTGCAAGAAATTGAGAGTATTTGGGAAGAAGAGCTTTTTGGCAAATTAAACTCAGATGATGTACTGCAAAAATATCTTTTAGAACTTCATTTTTTTCAGTTCATAAAAACGATTCCAACTGAGGAACGAAGAAACTTTTGTGTAATCAGTAAATTAAGAATGAATGACGAAACCGCAGGGAAATCTCTATTACACAAGATGTTCTATTTTTCAAATCAGTACGAAGATGTAGAATTGGCGCTTTGCTTTTATAATTTTGATTTTTCACTAGCCCTTGACTATGAAGGTGCAATAATAAATACTGCAACTGGAAATATTGTAAAACAGAATGTGAAGGAAAATGAATTCTTTCTTTCTGCACGAGAAAAAGAAATTCTTAAAATGCTTCAAGCAGGAAAACAAAGTAAAGAGATTGCAACGCTCCTATTTATTAGCATCAATACTGTAAGCCGTCATCGGCAAAATATTTTGGAGAAAATGAAAGTTAATAATACCGCTGAAGCATGCTCCATTGCCACGAAGCTAAAGTGGATATAGTTTTTTTTAAGATGCTAAGGTTCTAAGATGCTAAGATTCTAAGTTTTTTTTAGGTGCAAAGTTGCATAGGAACAAAGGTTCAAAGTTTTGAAGTTAAGAGAAATTCTTAATTCTTAATTCTTAATTCTTAATTCTTAATTCCTAATTCCTAACTCTTAACCCTTACCCCCTAACACCTAACTCTCAACAACTTTTCGACAAAAAAAACCTCGTCAATTGACGAGGTTTTAGTTGTATTATTTTTTTGATTCTTCGATAGAAACTTTTCTAAACTCTTTTAAAAGTTTTTCAATTTCTAAAGTTGATTTACGTGCTCTTGGTCCAGCAGCTTTAATTCCTTTTTCAGTCAAAGATTCAGCTTCAGCTTTGAATGTTTCAATTTCGGCGTTGATTTTTACTAATAAATCTTTCATGCTTATATATTGTTAAATTAAGCCACAAAAATAAAAGTTTGTGTGATAGTTACAACAATTTTGCTGTTAAATTTAATGCAGTTTTTCATTCATTTCCTTTACAATAAATTGACTTCTGTTCTTTATTAAAAACCAGCAAATACAATATATTAGCAATCAACCACTTACTTTAAAAGTGTTTTTATAACAACTGTTTTAATACTCTCCAGAAAGTATTAAATTAAAACTAGTTTCATCCAAAAAGATGGCTCATACCTCTTCTATTTGTTAATTTTTGAGTGGAAAAATTCCTCAAAAAAGGAAAATTTTACTCAATAAGAGTCTTATTTAGGTAAACATTCTTTAAAACAAGTCCGTCTATAATGCTTTTATCCATCTTAGTTTTTACAGACTCTATATTTAGATTTTCAAATCTAAAATTACTCAATCTCACATTGGGATCTTTTTCCACACCATAAAAATTAGTGCACTTAAGATTGATATTTTTTAAAGTAATCTGATCGGCATAAGATAAAGGAATATCCTGACGGTTTTTCAAATCATAAAACTGTCGCCACGCAAAAATGGCAAGTCCAGTTTCTGCTTCGCCTTGAATGTTTTCGACTAAAATATATTCGTATCGCTGTGGCGTGTCTGGTCTCATTTTTAACCACAACATTCTAGAAGCGCCTTTTATTTGGCTATTTCTAAAAATTATATTTCGATTGTGAATCGCTTCACTTCCATTGGTTAAAGCCGAATGGCAAAACCCAAAAGTACAATCCTCAATTATGATATTTTTATTAGGGCCGTTATTTGGATCTTTATCTGCGTAAGGGCCTTTTCCTCCTTTCAAAACAACTGCGTCATCATTTACGGACATGTAGCAGTTTTTTATCAAAACATTTTCGCAGACATCAAGATCAATGGCATCGGTACTTGGCGCTTTAATTTCGATATGTGGCGAAAAGATGTAAAGATTCAGCAGTTTTACATTATTACATTTATAAAAGTGATTCGTCCAAAATCCTGAATTAATCAATTTTACATCCTGAAACTGAACATTTTTTGAATTCCATACAAAAATTAATCTTGGCCTAGAGACTTCAAGATTCGTGCAATCAGGATTCTCACCACGTTTTTTCCAGAAAGCTTCCCAAAACTTTTTTCCATTTCCGTTTATTGTTCCTTCTCCCGAAATAGAAAAATGATCTACCCCATAAGCATTCACCAATGCAGGAAAATAATCCAGATTTTGTCCTTCCATTCTTGAAGCCATAATTGGATAATCAATAATATGATCTGAACCTTTTAAAACTGCTCCTTTAGCTAAATATAAAGCTGTTTTAGGTTTAAAGAATAAAGCGCCACTCAAAAATACTCCTTTCGGTACTACAATTACACCGCCACCATTTGCCGATACAAGATCAATTATTGTCTGAATGGCTTTCGTTTGGATTATTGTGCTGTCTTTTTTAGCTCCAAAATCTGTTATACGATATTGCTTTCCTAAATCCTTTAATTGCAATTTCTGATCATTTTTAAACCAGCTGCTGATGGGGGTGCCATCAGGAAAAACATCAGTTACCTGTTGCGAGAAAGAAAAATTCAATCCGCTTATAAAAGCTAAAACAATAAAAAACTCTCTCATTTGTACAACAGCCTATCGTTTCAAATTACTTTATTTCGACTTTTATTTTAGCAGAAAGCTGTTTGGCCAAATTGGTCACATAATTAGTAAAAAATGCAGAATCATTAAAACCTTTATCGGCACTCAATTCCCAAGCTGCAATCGCATAATAACTGATCTCTTTTTTATTATCAACTTTTAATTTTGCCAAATACGAATCAGTCAGCTGTCCTGTTTTAGGAGCTTCAATATAACCTTGATAAATATTTGCAGGAACTAAAATCGCTGTTCCCAAAATCCATTGGCGTTCATAAGTCAAATAATCGTGCTGAATTAGACATATCCAATCTCCAGCTTCTATAACCTGTAGCGGATTTTTGTTATTCAAATTAGAAATTGCAGCCAAAAATGTTTCTTTACCTTTAATGCCATCTATCGAAACAGTATTTTTATAACCATACATTCCTGGCCAAATAGAAGTTATTTCCTGTACTTGATAAAGATTTTCAGAGGCTTTCCAGTTTTGATAGTGGTAGCTTAAAACAGAATTTACCGGTCCTTCTGCTACAATTTTAAAAGTCGTCTTTTCTACATTATTTATGGTGTCATTGCCTAAAATTCCAAGTCGGTTTATTTTATTATCAATCAGCAATGCATAACCGCCTAAACCAACAGAATTCCCAACTGGAAAAATATCTCTTCCCCAATCGTACATCACGTGATAATTATCTTCAACCGCGCCTTTACTATTTATCCCAACGTTTTCTGGTGTTATTCCCGGAAGTTTTTTTCCAAACACATCTTTAGAATTTCTTCCGTCTAGATAATGTCTAAAACCAACTTTGTCATTCTCCCAAGTCGGTCCATCTGTCTGGTATTTTTGATAACCTAATTTTTTATGAACCTGATTCGCCATTAAAACCTCTTGTGTATCTGGATGAACAGGAAGATCCTTTCCTTCTCTTTTTCCAAAACGTGCACTGGTTTTTATCGTAAACTTCGGATCTATATCAGACCATTTTAACTGAATGATTTTTTCTTCGTTTGGTGAAAAATCAGTTGTAAAGAAAAGTTCATCCCATTTTCCATCGCCATTAAGATCGTTTGTCTGCGCTGGAATTGTATCTTTTTTTGAAAGCAAAATAGGGAAACCTCCTTTTAAATTGCTTTCTCCTATATTCTCTCTTTTAATAGAAATTGCTTTTTGCGAGAGCGCCAGAGAACTACTATTTTTTAAAACAATTGTTTTTTCTGATACATTTTGAGAAACTTTGCAACTCGCTAATAATACTGTAACTAAAGTAATTGGAAGATAAAATAAAACTCTTTTTTTCATACTTTCTTTATTCTTTATTTTTTCAGAACAATTTAAGATTTTTAATTGTTATAATAACACTTAAAAATCAAAAACTTTTAATAAAACTAAAAAGTAGAATAAAATAAAAAGCAGGATAACGAACAACAATTACCCTGCAATTTAAACACATTACTATCAAATAATGTGATCGAAAAAAATATAAAAAATAAAATAAATTACATCACATTAAAAAATACATTGCTTTATAATATTCATTAAACTTTGATTGTGATGGATTTGATGTCCTCACTGTCTTTTTTTCTTTTTTGAAATCTAAATTCTTTTTCAAAAAGAGCTTTACTTCTTTAAAAATTTCACGACTCGTTTTTGATTCATCAAACAAAATCAAATTATTGATTCCCTCTAGAAAAGATAAGCTCCTGTAAAGTTGCCCATTAAACAAACAAACCAGAGTATTTGCTCTTTTTTCCTCTTGTAAAAAACTAAGCAATTCTTCTCTCCTATAAACTACATAAATAGTTCGATCATATTGATTTATTGTCGCTTCACATTGATCAGTAAAAGATTTTTCTAAAAATTCAAACTCATCTTTAAGTTTTCTTTTAAACATTTTTAGAAAAAAACCTTGATTATCA
Source organism: Flavobacterium sp. LK-23 (assembly GCF_058135255.1). Taxonomy (NCBI): domain Bacteria; kingdom Pseudomonadati; phylum Bacteroidota; class Flavobacteriia; order Flavobacteriales; family Flavobacteriaceae; genus Flavobacterium; species Flavobacterium sp. LK-23. The sequence continues at coordinate 58,030 of NZ_JBYUVT010000010.1, read as the reverse complement.
ACCACTAAAACTCGCTCCTTTTGCATCCTTTTGTTTTTTAAAAGAGCAAACCCTTGATTAATTGAAGGATTCACTGCTAAACTATGTAGCAAAATTAGAGTGGCATAGACAATTCAGTAGCTCCAATAAGCCATAAAACAATCAGAATAAGGTATTTTTTGATGTGGTTATTAAAAATGCATTAGACTTTTATCACATGCATGACATGATTTTCAACAAACGAAACCAACTCTTCAATCTTTTGACAATTGTGATCTTTCTTTGAAATAGAAATTATATAAGCATTTCTTTCTTTTACGTAGAGAAATAAGAAATTTTTAGTCGAAATAACTTTTTCAATTTTTGTCCATTTATGTTTTAATTCTCTTAATGGAGATCGAACGCAAACATCAGAATAGGTAAAAGTGAGTTTATATCTGCTATAAAATTTGTTGTACTGGATAAGCCACTTTGTTAAGCAGAAAATCGTTCTAGATATAGCATCCAGAAAAAAGAATTGAATGATCACCAAAAAAACAAGTGTAACCAAACAACTTATCAGCCACTGAAAAAAATCGGCTTCGTTAATAAAATCAAGAAAAAGCATCACTAATGCAACAACAAAAAAAACATAGATTAAACGCTCTTTAAACAAGTGTTCAAAGTACATTTTGTTAAGTTTTCTAATTTCAGAAATATTTAACTGAAACTCTAATGAAAAATTAGCCGCTTTCATAATTTTTGTTTTCTTAGGTATATTATTCAAGGCAAAAGTATATCAACAAAAAAGCACAGATTAGACTTAGAAGCTTTTATAATATTAAAATAGGGCTAGATTTATTTCTTTAATCTTTACTTTTTTATCTTCTTTTTACATGAAATGTCAAAAACCAAAAAAGGGGAAATACAAATTCCCCCTTTCTTTTAATTACTTTAAGTTTAAAAACGTTTTACTTAATTCCGCTTTTAAGATTCTTTAGCGAAGCGTCTTTCGAAAGCTTAATTTGGTTAATTACAATTTCAGCAATTTTATTTGCTCCTAACAAGGAAAGGTGTGTATCATCAGCTTTATCTGTATTATAAAAAGCATTTTCTCCTGCTTTAAAATGGAGATGAAGCTGTTTTGATTTTTCTGGCCCGTAAGATTGCTCTAATAATTCGGTGTAGTATTCTAAATCTATAAAAGGCACATTATATTCCTGTGCGACCAATCGGGTTTCTAAAGGATAATCGCCATGAGTTGGCACCAAAACTCCTTTTTCGTTAAAGTTACGTCTTGAAATGGAAGTTAATAATATCGGAATAGCACCTTTTTCTCTACTTTCTTTTACAAAACGAATCAGGTTGTATCTGTAAGCCGTATGCGGATTGGTAAATCGTGCTGAATCTTCTATTTTCTGATCATTATGTCCGAATTCTATAAAAACATAATCTCCTTTTTTAAGTTTGTTATAAACAGAATCCCAGCGTTTTTCATTGATAAAGCTTCTCGTGCTTCGTCCGTTTACCGCTTTATTGATTACTGTAATGTTTTCATTAAAAAAAGGTTGCAATACCTGAGCCCAACCATGTTCTGGATTTTTGTCCGGATCTTTTTTATTTGCCATTGTAGAGTCTCCAATGCAATACAAAGAGGTTTTTTGGGCAAAACTTACTGTGGTGATAAGTAATGTTAGAAAGATATATTTTTTCATTTTCTTTTATTTTTTTAATGCTGAGTGGTTTTATTGCGAAGTGTTTTTTTAACGCAAAATGCGCTAAGGTTACGCAAAGTTCGCTAAGTTTTTTATTCTTTATTTACTTTGTCAATGAGGACACAAAGCTTGTGGTTATTCTTTGTGTAGATGCACTGCAGTGCATCTCTACGAAAAATCTTTGAATCTCTGAACCTTTGAGCCTTTGCCTCCTTTTATTAAACCTTTGCGAACTTTGCGCTTTCTTTGTGCACTTTGCGTTAAAAAAAACGCTTAGCTATAAAATGAGGTTAAAACTCTAATGTTTTGAAACTGCTGTAGGCACTGTTGCTCTTTTACCTATTAAAACATCTGTCATCAAGACGTTTTCTGCGTTTTCATTCGAGAGCGCATTTTTAGCTTCTTTTATTTCTATGTTTTTCAAAGAGATATTCTTGATTTTTTTATCTGCAAATCCCTGAATTACAATACCAGATTCTGACGCTTTGTTACAGGTGATATTAGAGAAATATACATTTGATATCTCTGACTGATAGCCTTTTCCTTCTCCGTGATAATTTGCTGTAATGTATAGACAATCTTCTACTTGATCTAATTGAATATTTTGAACAAATATATTTTTGATATAGCCTCCACGATCGGCATTCGTTTTTAAATAAATGCCTCTTTTTAAATAACCTGCCGTTTTACAATTTTCTACAAATACATTCTGAACTCCAGCCGACATTTCGCTTCCAATTACTACTCCGTGAAGTCCTTTAAAATTACAATTTCGTATCACAATATTCTCGCTAGGCGTTGCTGCATTGGCTCTTCCTTCATGATCTCTTCCTGCTTTTATGGCAACATTGTCGTCTCCGTTGTCGAAAGTGACATTTTCAATTAAAACGTCTTTTGCGTATTCTGGATCGATTCCGTCGTTATTGTGATTTAAGGATTTATAACTTATTCCGCGAATGGTAACACTTTCTGATTTTAAAAGATGCAGACACCAAAACGGCGAATTTTCGATTCTGATATTTTCGACTAAAATGTTTTTACAATTTAAAAACTGAATCATCTGTGGTCGTAAAAAATAGCCTTCTCCAAATTTTCTTTCCTCTAATGGCGTATTGTTGTGATTCATGTCACGGCTTCGGTTTTTACCTTCGTTCTCTTTTGCTTTAAAAGTTTTCCAAGTCTTTCCTCCTTCTCCGTCAATTGTTCCTTCTCCAGAAATGGAAATATTCGTGCAATTATTAGCATAAATAAGCGGACTGTAATTATACAACATCGTCCCTTCCCAGCTTGTTAAAACCATTGGAAGATAATCTTTCGGATTATCACTGAACTTTATTTTAGCCCCTTTTTCAATTCTAAGGTTTACATTGCTTACAAAATGTATCGGTCCGTTGATTTTATAAATTCCTTTTGGAACTATAATTGTTCCGCCTTTATTTTTTTTGCACAAAGCCATTGCTTTATCAAAAGACTTTTTATTATCTGTAATAGAATCGCCTTTGGCACCTAATGTCAAAACATTAATCCGATAGGAAGTTATTATTGGAAGTTGAATTCGTTTCACAATAGAATCCACTTTAGCTGACGGAAAATCGCTATTCTGTGCAAATGATGCCCACGAAAGGAAGATTAGAAAGAAGTATTTGAAATTCATGTTTTTTTATTTTAAGTGCGTGCTAGTCGCAGTCGCAGTCCCAGTTTTCAGTGCCGACTGAAACTGCGACTGAGAACTGGGACTGCGACTAAAGAGAATACCAATTCGCAATCTTATCTTTAAGGATATTTTCTATCGAATATTGTGTTGCTTCTTTTTTTGAAAGCTGATAAGACCATTTTACTCTTTTTGATGGCTGAAACCCTTCTCCGCTACAATTGTATTCTGCATAAAAAGATTTTTTTTCTGCTTCTGGTTTTGACCAATTTTCCCAGCCTTCAGGTTTAATTTGATTACCCATGTCGCAATTTATAAAAACCGTTTTTGCATAAATGCGCCAAGGTCTTCCTAAATACACCTCTTTTGCTTCAGGATTTGCCGTGAGTTTACAGTTTTTAAAAACGAAACCGAATGGAGTTCCTTCTGGCGTTGAAGCCGCTGTGATATAAGAACTTTTTATACTGTGAATATTGCAATTTTCAAATAGAGCTGTTGCGCCTCCAAAAATAAAATCTGTTGTTCCTTCAATATAACAATCCTTAAAATATTGTTTGGCATCTTTTCCAGACAAGTACAAAGTATCTTGATTTCCTAAAAGATTACAGTTTATAATTTTAGCGCGGTTTCCTACAACAGACAACGCAATAGCTTGTCCATGCTCACCAGAAGTATTTTTAATCGTTAGATTTGATGCTGTAAAATCGTCTCCTTCGACCAAAAGCGTATAGGTATAAAAAGTGCTATTTCTGCCTAAAGCTATTCTCGAAAAATTATCATCAAAAGTAATAATGGTATTTTCTTTACTTTCACCTTTCAGAAATACATGAGTATTCCATTCTGGAATTCGAACTTTTTCGTTGTAGATTCCGTTTTTAATAAAAATAGTAACTTTCTCATACGGAAAAGCGGGTGTTGCATAAATTGCATCCTGAATTTTGGTAAAATCTCCCGAACCATCTTGCGCTACAGTAATATAATCTACAATTTTCTTTTCGGATGCACCTACTTTAGTACCATTTTTAACTGCCCAATCTGGAAATCTTTTTAAGACTTCCTGAGGCGCATCTGAGTACCATGAATAGCCATTTCTTCTCTCTGATCCTATTTGATCCAATGATTTTTTCTTAATTCCATCACGGTCACAAAAGAAAGGTTCATTGGTTTCCAAATCCATAAATCTTGCCCAGATTGGTTGGGCATTTGCTACCAGAATCATTTTTTTGTCTACAATTTTTCCAGCGTCGTTTAAAACTCTTTTTTCTTCTAAATTGGTAATTTTAGTTTTTTCGAACCATTCTACAGCGCTTTTTACAGCAATAACAACATCTCTTGACGGTTTGTTAATCGACATTAAAAGCAATACTATTTTTGCTGATTCATAACCGCTTAACGAAGCCAATTCAAAAGCTCTTGCATTTGCTGGAGCCAAAGTCACTTCATCATGCTGAGCACACCAAGCGGTTAAAACGCCATTTTGTTTATATTGTGTTTTTAGAATACAATCGATTCCTTTATCAAATGATTTTCTGCATTTTTCAACAATTTCTTTTGATGGTTTAATACTGTAATAATCCGATTCGTCTGCTACGGCTTTTATTACGTTCATAATATTAACCATTGAATCATCATTGTAAGTAATGTGCGTATAATATCCTTTTTTTAACGGATAAAACTGAGGCCATCCTCCGTTTGGATATTGAGCTTCCAAAAGATAATTTAACCCCTTTAAGAAAGATTCTCTGTAACGTTCGTCTTTGACCTGCGCATACATTCTAGACATAAAAAGCATTTCCTGACAAGTTGCACCGTTATCGGTAGTAGTTTCGACAGCTGTTTTTTTAAGAGCAATCAAATCTTTTTTCTGCTTTTCGGTCAACTGATCCTGCATTTGAATATTCTTTGGCCAGCCTCCAATATCTCTTTGGTATAGCAGTACATTATCCGCTACTCTTTTTGCATCTGCAGTTGCAAACCAAGCGGCATCACTCTTGCGAATAATTTCAGACCATCTTTTATAAGTATTCTGAGCATTTACAGCAAAACTGCAAAGGCATAAAAAAAGCATTATTTGTTTTTTAAACTGTATCATTTCCTAGCTATTTTGTTACTCTGAACCAATCAACAGCAACATTCCCTGAATCATTTTTAATTATCTCACCCAAAGCAAAAAGTCCGACTTTGGCTCCAATCCATTTTCCTTCTTTAGCAGTAAAATCTTTTCCTATGGTTTGGTAATTTTTATCGTCTAAACTATACGAAAAACTACAGATTGCACCTTTGCTAATTTTTACTCTTAAATAAATTGTGTTTTGCTCAATTAATACAGGCTTGGTTTCAGTCTCTGAAACCGTTTTATCAAAAGTTCCTGTTTTCTGGTTCAGATATAATTTTCCGTTCTCATTTTTGAAATTCAGATAACTATAATCTAACCCCATAACGATCAAACCAGTACTTTCTCCATTTAATCTTGCATTAAAAGTCAGTTTTGTAGTCGCGGTAAATTCTTCTGCTGGAAATTTTTGCAAAAGTAAATTCGGAGCATTAAAAATATTTTTGGTTGTGGTATTGCAAAACAAATTCAAATAACCCAAACTAGTTGGAAAACCAAAGTTTGTCTGTTTATTTGCCTGCCATTGCCATTGCAATCCTAATTTTGGCTCATTAAATTCATCTGAAGTTGCTGGAACTTCAATCGGATATTTTTTACCAACATTTGGTTTCTTGTATGTTGTTACGGGCTCGCCTATTCCATTTTTATCAAAATCTTCTCCCATAACCGGCCAGTCATTCACCCATTTCATTGGTTGCAGATGCACAATTCGTCCATAAGCGCCTTTATCTTGAAAATGGAAAAACCAATCTTCGCCTGTCTGAGTTGTTACCCAAGCGCCTTGATGCGGCCCATTTATTGCGGTCGAACCTTGTTCTAGAACCTTCTTCTTTTCATAAGGTCCGAAAACATTTTTCGATCTTAAAACAGTCTGCCATCCCGTTGCAACTCCTCCTGCTGGTGCAAAAATGTAATAATATCCATTTCGTTTGTAAAATTTTGGACCTTCAATTGTGCCTTCGCTTTCGTGTCCGTCAATAACCATAACTTCATCATTATTCACTACCGTTCCTTCAGGATTCATAGTACATACAACTAACAAACTTTTAATCTGAGCGCGGCTTCCTGCAAAAGCATGCACCAAATAAGCTTTGCCATCATTGTCCCAAAGCGGACTCGGATCTATCAATCCAACTCCTGCTTTAACTAAAAGTGGCTCAGACCAAGGCCCTTCCGCTTTTTTAGCTTTTATCATATAAATTCCGAAATCTGGATCTGGATAATAGATGTAAAATTCGTTGTTGTGATAATTGATGCTTGGCGCCCAAACTCCGTTTCCGTGCTGTACGCTATTGTAGGTTTCAAATGGAGGCTGTTTAGCCAAAGCGTAGCTTATAATTTTCCAATTTACCAAGTCTTTTGAATGTAAAATCGGTAACCCTGGAATACAGTTGAAAGAAGAAGCTGTCATATAATAATCATCGCCTACGCGAACAACATCTGGATCTGAATAATCGGCATGAATAATCGGATTGGTGTATGTTCCGTCTCCGTTATCTGGCGTCCAAACTTGTGCGGTATTCTTCTGGAAACAAAAAATGGAAAGAAGAAATAGGATGATTTTTATATTTTTCATTTTTAACTGTTCTTTTTATTTAAACCCGACAGGTTTTAAAAACCTGTCGGGTTTGTAACTTGCTTATTCTTTGAGGAGTTACTTTGAGATGCTTCGACTTCACTCAGCAAGACAAAGCTGAACATTCATCAATCATAACTCATAACTTCTAAAAAATTATCTATTCAACTCCAAAGCTGCCAAAATAAATGGCCCTGTTGCTTTAGGGTCGTTGTCTTTTTTTCTTTCGTTTACGTAATATTCGTAAGATCCGTCACGATATGGATTGCCACCTAAACCTGCTACTTGGCAACAGTTTGTTAATGTAATTCCTCCATCTTGATCTACTTTTTTGATTAATACAGTTGTTAATCCGTCAAAAGCTTTGTTGGCTGCTTTTTTAAATTTAGATGGCAAATATCCTTTGTTTGCTCCTTTTGCAAAAGCATATGAAAACATTGCAGATCCAGAAGCTTCTAAATAATTGTCTTTTTCACCGCCTTTGTCTGTAACTTGATACCACAATCCAGACTTATCTTGGAATTTTAGTAAAGCCTCAGAAACATTGTTTAAATACTGAATCAACTCTTTTCTTTTTGGATGATCTTTTGGCATGTAATCTAAAACATCAACCAAAGCCATTACATACCAGCCCAAAGATCTAGACCAGAAGTTTGGAGAGTTTCCTGTTTCTTTATTTGCCCAAGGCATTTGTTTGCTTTCGTCCCAACCGTGGTATAATAATCCAGTTTTTGGATCTGTAGCTTTAAGCTGAATCAATTCGAATTGTTTTGCGATATCATCAAAGCTTTTCCCGTTTTCAAACTTAGCTGTGTATTCTGCATAGAATGGCTCTCCCATGTACAAACCATCCAACCACATTTGGTTTGGATAAATTTGTTTGTGCCAGAATCCTCCGCTTTGTGTTCTTGGCTGTTCTGAAAGCTGTTTACGAATTAATTGCAACGCTTTTAAATATTTATCTTCTTTTGAACTAGCATATACATCAAAAAGAAGACGTCCTGGCAATACTAAGTCAATATTGTATTTTTCAAATTCATACGTAGTGATGCTTCCGTCTGCCTGTACAAATTGGTCGACATAACTTCTTACATAAGCTTTATATCTAGGATCTGGATTTTTTTTGTACAGCTCTTCTATTGAATGTAAAACTAAAGCATGAACATAATCCCATTTTGGTTTTTTAGCATCGTCGATCATATACGATTCTGGATGGCGTTTCATCAATGTTAAGGCCATTTTATCAGACCATTTCGCATTCTTTCCAATCACAATCTCTTTTGCTGGTTCCTGCGATGTCACTTTACAACTTGTAATGGTCATAAAACAAGCCATCAAAATCGACATAAAATAACTTTGCTTTCTACTATTTCTCATTTCAAAATTTATTTAAATTCTACTATTTTTCTAATTCAACTGCCGCTAAAATAAAAGGCCCTAATCCATGCGAATTATCCACTTTTATTTTTTCGCTTATATAATATTCATAAGACCCATCACGATAAGGATTTCCTCCTAACCCTGCACTAGCACAAACTTGAGTAATATGTATTTCTCCGTCTGGATCAACTGTAACGAGCTTTTTTGTAATTCCGTCGAATCCTTTTTCTGCTAACTTTTTATAGTTTTTTGGCAAATACCCTTTTTTTACTCCTTTTGCAAATGCGTAAACAAACATTTCAGAACCAGATGCTTCAAGGTAATTTCCTTTTCTATTTCCAGCATCTGTAACTTGATACCATAATCCTGATTTATCTTGATATTTTGCAACAGCTTTCGAGATCTCATTCAAATACTGGATAAGTTCTTTTCTTTTCGGATGTTCTTTTGGCATAAAGTCTAAAACATCAACCAAAGCCATCATGTACCAGCCTATAGATCGAGACCAAAAATTCGGAGATGTCCCGGTTTCTTTATTTGCCCAATCCATTTTTTTACTTTCATCCCAAGCATGAAAAAGAAGACCCGTTTTTGGATCTAAAGTATGCTGGTGAATCTGCTCAAACTGTTTTACAATATCATTAAAACTTTTTCCTTGCTCAAATTCAGCTGTGTATTGTGCATAAAAAGGAGTTCCCATATACAATCCATCCAACCACATTTGATTTGGGTAAATTTTCTTATGCCAAAAACCACCAGAATTTGTTCTCGGATGTGTTTCCAATTGTTTTCTTAAAAGCTGCAACGCTTTAAGGTAACGATCATCTTTGGTTTGTTTATAAATTTCAAAAAGTCCTTTTCCAGCATTTATATAATCTATATTGTAATCGTCTAGTTTATAATTTAGAATATCGCCCGAATCGTTTATAACTGTTTCGTAATACTCTTTAACGTAATTGAAATAAACTGGATTTTGTGTTTTATTGTACAGATTCTCAAAAGCAGTCATCATAAGACCTAGCTTGTAATCCCATTTTGGTTTTTCGTTATTATCAATCTGCCAAGCTTTTGGGTCACGTTTCATAATAGAAAGAGCCATTCTTTCAGACCACTTTAAGTCTTTAGAAATAACCATTGTCTTTTCTTGAGCTCTTGCATTCATAAATGAAAACAGCAGACTAATAATTACAAGCAGTAAACCAAAATATTTTCTCTTTTTATCCATTAAAAACATTTATTTATCCAATTCGATTGCACTTAATAAAAAAGCCCCCAAACCAATTGCACCGTTTTCTTTTGTTTTAGAAAGTAGATAATAACTGTTTGTTCCGTCGCGAAATGGTTTTCCGCCCAAACCTACATTTGATGAAACGTTCAAAATATTCACTTCTCCTTTTTTATCTACTTTCACAAATTCTTTTACAAAACTGTCAAATGATTTTTTAGCTGTTGTCTTGTAGCTTGAAGCTAAATAGCCTTTATTAGCTCCTTTTGCAAAAGCATAAATAATCATTCCAGAAGCCGATGGTTCTACATAATTTCCGTACAATTCTGGTTTATCGGCTACTTGATACCAAAGTCCGTTTTCGCTTTTGTATAGATTCACATTTTTGGCAATCTGATTCAAATACTCCACCAAAACTTTATGTTTTGGGTGCGATTTCGGGAAATAATCTAACGTTTCAACCAGCGCCACCATGTACCATCCAATTCCTCTTCCCCAGATTGTAGGCGAAGTTCCCGTTTGTTTATCTGCCCAAGCAATCTCTTTACTTTCATCCCAAGCTTGGTAAACCAAACCTGTTTTTTGATCTACAAGATGATTCTGAACCAATTCAAATTGTTTAGCAATATCATCCAGACTTTTTCCCTTTTCGTACTTAACGGTAAACTGCGCATAAAAAGGTTCAGCCATATACAAACCGTCAATCCACATTTGGTTTGGGTAAATCTGTTTGTGCCAAAATCCTCCGCTTGGTGTTCTCGGCTGACTTTCTAATTGATTTCTAAGCTGCCCAATAATCTTCAGATAGCGAGAATCTTTTGTTATATCATATAAATTAAACAGCAGTTTTCCCGGATTTAAACAATCAATATTATACTCCTTGATATCATATTTTTTGATATTTCCCGTACTGTCAATCATTCCATCAACATATTCTTTGATGTAATTCAGGTATTTTTTATTGTTTGTTTTTTGATATAATTTTTCAAATCCCGACAATACAAAACCCATTTTATAATCCCATTTTGGCTTTTCATTTCCGTCAAGTTGCCAAGCATTCGGATATTTATTTAAAATAGAAAGTGCTGTTCGTTCTGACCATTTTAGATCATACGGAATTACTGTTTCAGACTGATTTTGTGCAAATGCAAAAACATTGAAAAGCAGAAATAATAATAGGACTGTTTTTCTATACTTCATATTTATGTTTCTTTTTGCCACAGATTAATGGATTATTTGGATTATTCTTTGCTTGCTTTTTTTTAAACACATAATCCTGATAACTATCAGGATAAAACTTAATAAAAGGCGCTTCACTTACATCAACACACATAAAATTCTATGTTACTATTTGTTAAAATTAATCTCACGCAGAGTCGGCATATTGAGCAGATTTTTTAAAATCATTTTAATCTTTTAATCTGTGGCAAAAAACAATTTACATTTTTTTTTAAACAGTTCCGCCTTTATACTTTCTCCCTTTCTATTTTCCATCTGTTTTTACAGATATTTCGGCGTAAGTTTAGTTCTTTTTAATATCGTATTTCTGTGCGTTTTATGGCAGTTAAACCCGCGAAAAATAAAATTTCTGACGTGATTTTTGCTTTCATTTCTGTATTCTAAATTATTTAAAAATTGTATCTAAAAATCGTACGCTGTACGTGATTGTTTGTGTAAACCAAGGATCATAAAACCAAAATGAATGGGGTGAATCTGGAATAGTCTGCACTTCATTGTAGATTTTATAATTGTTCAAAATCTTGATCATATCATCTCTTCCTGCATGAAATCTCGGAATACTGCTGCAGATGTATAATACGGGTGGCGTATTTTTGTCTGTATGACTTAGTGCAGAAGCATTTTTCCAATTTTCTGGTATCTCATCTGATTTTCCTCCTAACCAAAATGCTGCCATATCCCCTTCTGATGATTCTGGATGCTTGAATGCCAAAACGCCGTCAACATCTATTATGGCATGGACTTTTGAAGAAGAACGGCTTTTAAAATTTTTATCTTCAAAAAGCGGATAATTATTTGTCGTACCAATCAAAGCTGCCATTTGCCCTCCTGCAGAACAGCCTAAAACCGCAATTTTGTTTGGATCTACATTAAATTTCGCCGCATTATCTTTAATAAATTTTATCGCATTCTTGATATCAATAACACCATCAGGATATTTTGCTTCTAATGATAATCTGTATTCAATTGCAAAACAAGAATAGCCTTTTGCAGCAATTTCTTTTCCTATAAACTGCATCTGGCTTTTGTTTCCAGATCTCCAACCTCCGCCGTGAATCATGATCACTGCCGGATTTTTTTTCTTTTTAATATTTATAAAAGCATCAAAATGCAAAACACGATCTTGTTCTTGATTGTAAACCAGATCGAACAATTCTTTGACATCTGGATTTGCTTTTATTTCTGGAATTGTAATAAACGGATGCTTCTTAATTAATTTAGCGTAAGTGCTTTTTATAGTATACGACGTATCTACTTGGTACTGCTGACTTTGCATTACAAGGACATTAAAAAACAACGCTAAGATTAATTTAATTTTATGCATTTTTAATCTTTACTTTTTAGTTAAGAAAGGAGTTCGACCTATAGTCAAACTCCTTTTTAACTACTTCAAAAAACATAGTTCTCAAAAAACTAACAAATTACTAATAACCAGGATTTTGAGGAAAATCTTTATTCTGATTCAAATCTAAAGCTGATTGTGGAATTGGTCTTAAAATTTTAAGTTTTCCGTCTATACCAACAAAATTTGCTTCTTTAATTTTATAATTATGAGCTGAAGCTCTTGCAACTAAAGTTCCTGTACGTTTTAAGTCGAACCAGCGTTTGTATTCTCCTAATAGTTCGCGTCCTCTTTCGTCTAAGATATAGTCGATATTAAATTGAGCTGCAGTTGCATTGGCAACACCTGCTCTTCTTCTTACTTCATTTAAACGAGCTAATCCTGTTCCTGGGTTTCCTGCTTTTAAATAAGCTTCTGCTGCAACTAAGTATGTTTCTCCAAGTCTAGAAACAATAATATCTCTTGTACTTACTGGCCCTGTACTTGATGGAGTAGTTGGATCTGGATCGTCAAATTTCTTAACTGGAATAGTATAACAGTCTAAGTTTTTAATTAGCGTATGAGCTGCAGAATATTCTCCCCAAGGGTGATATACAAATGTCGAAGCTAATCTAGAAGCATTAGTTGTCATATAAGCCGCTTTATCTGCCGCTGTAAACCATTTTGGCTCGTAAAAATGTCTAATTTTTAAAGAAGATGGATTTGAACTTCTGTAGTACGGATAGTATAAAATAGTTTTTGTAACTCCGTTTGTTGTTTCAGGTCCTTCTAAAATTTCAGTCATGAAAGTAGCATTCCATCTAGCATCCCCTTTTTCATATAAGCCTAAAGCATAATCGGTAGGACATAAATTGTAACTTCTTAATGGAGCTCCTGTTTCTGCTCCTCCTAAATAAGAACTGAAATAGTAAAACTGATTGTTCCCCAATTTTGTCGGATCTGTACTTGTAGAAGCTTTATCGTATTGTACAGAAAAAATCGTTTCTGCATTTAAATCATTTCCTGGTTTAAATAGCTGGTCGAATGCAATTGCTAAAGTTTGACCTGCAATTGCTGCATCGGCGTAAGCTGCTGCTTTAGAGAAATCATCTGCTTTTCCAAAAGTTTCATATCCTCTTGTTAAATACACTTTTGCCAACAAATCGTTTACTGCTCTTTTATTTACTCTTCCTGTAGTACCATAAGCCGTAGTTCCAACATTCGCCAAAGCAAAATCTAAATCTGCAATAATTTGTGTGTACACTTCCTCAGCAGTATTTCTTGTAAAAGATAAAACTGGAGTAGTAATATTATCCAAAACAATCGGCACACCACCATAAGTCTGCACTAATAAGAAATAAGCATTGGCTCTTAAATAACGTGCCTCACCAACAAGTGTATTTAAATTTGGTGTCTGTTCTGTAATTGTAGAATAATATACCGTCTTGTTTACTGCTTGAATCTGCTGATAACAAGAAGTATACAAATCGGCTACGTTGTCTGACGAAGGAATTAAAAGTGTATACTGGCTTAATCCTGCTGGTTCTGGAGTTCTTCCTTCAGCATACATATCGGTTCCTGCTTCAAAAAGCCATGGGTTTCCACCATAAATTCCTTTTAGCCAAGCATAGTTTGTGTTGACCAATAACTGGAATCCAGATGCTGTTTTATATGTTGCGTCTGCCGGTACAAAAGAGCGGCTATCTTCTTCAATATAATCACTGCAAGAACTTACAGCTGCAGCGATTATTCCTATCATTACTAATATTTTTTTCATTTGAATATCTTTATTAAAATTTAACACTTAATCCTAATTGTGTAGTTACTGCCGCTGGACGGTTTACTCCAAAAGGAGAAGCTGCCCATTCTGGATCATAACCATCAAAATCTGTAAACACAAATGGATCTAGAACATTCACATAAATTCTGAAATTAGAAATTTTTAGTTTTTTCAATAATTCAGAATCTAAAGTGTAACCTAAAGATATATTTTTGATTTTCACGTAAGAAACATCTCTATAATACCCAAAAAGAGAAGACCAATAGGCTCCTGCACCTGTTGCAACAGGTCCTGGTCTTGGGTTTGTAGTATTTGCATTAGCCTCGATTCCTGTACCATTTGTTGGAATAAAGTAATCCATTGCTATTTTTTGACGTCCTCTATCGCTTACATCGGCAAAGTTTTGGTGGAAAGTACTTAAAACAGTTTGCCCTTGGCTTGTTAAGACAGAAAAATTAAAATCAAATTGTCCAACAACTAATTTAGAATATAAACTTCCTTGCCATTCTGGATTTGGATTTCCAATTACCGTTCTATCATCTTGATTAAATTTACCATCTCCGTTTAAATCTTTTGGTCTTGCCTGTCCAGGAGCCATTCCGTAAGATGCTGCCTGAGCCGCTTCGCTTTCTTGCCAAACTCCATCATAAACATAATTGTAATTTGGGTTTAATGGCGCACCAAGTATCAATTTGTTTCCAATATCACTTACTTTGTCCTGATTGTAAATTGACTCTAATTTATTTACGTTTTTAGTAAAAGTAAAAGTCGTTTCCCAAGTTACTTTTCCAGACTTAATGTTTTTTGTAGTCAATAAAGCTTCTATACCTTTATTGCTAACAGATCCAACATTTGCAAACGTATTTTTCCAACCTGTCTCAGCTGGCAATTGCTGTTTGTAAATCAAATTGTCTGATAATCTGTCGTATACATCTACACTACCTGTAATTCTATTTTTTAAGAATCCAAAATCAAGACCCAAATTATATTCTCTTGTTTTTTCCCAAGTTAAATTTGGATTTGCCAAATTTTCTGACTGCCAACCTGGAATAACATTTGAACCTTGTGCATAGAATGTCTGTTGGTTTAAAAGTGCCTGAGAGGTATAAGGAGCTACGTTATCGTTTCCTGTGTAACCAATACTAGCACGTAATTTCAAATCTGAAACAACTGAGCTGTTTGCTAAAAATGATTCTTTACTAAGTTTCCATCCTAAGGCTAATGATGGGAAACTTTCCCATTTGTTACCTTCAGATAAAACAGACGAACCATCCCATCTTGAAGAAGCAGTAATCAAATATTTATCTTTAAACGCATAGTTTAAACGTACTGCATATGAGTTTAAGGTATTTTTCGCAAAAGCCGATCTTATTACATAACTCGTTTGCGCACCAGAACCCATATTATCTGTTCCAACATCAAAAGGCTGATTATTAGAATACATATAAGAGTTTTCATCTGTATTTGAATACAAACTTTGCAATAATAAAACACTTACATCGTGAACTTCATTGAAAGTATGTTTCAAATCGATTTGATTATCCCAAGTATAATTGAAGTTGTTTATGTTTTCTAAAGTTGCTGAGTTTTTTCCGTTTAAGGTTACCCCTGCATTTGTTTGTGCAGTGTAAGCTTTAGAATTTTGAGTATCCATAATTCCTGCAGCAAATGTTGTTTTAAACGAAAGCCATTTTAGTGGCTGATATTGGAAATACGCGTTTCCTACAGTTTGCCATGTTTTTTCTGTTTGAGAAGAATTTGCAATCTCCATTAAAGGGTTCACTGTAGACGTTTTGTTAATTGCCCAAGAGCCATCAGGATACGTTAATTTTCCAGGCAAGAAAAATAAAGTTCCCACTTTCTCATTTCCTTGCGCATCAACTGCCCATGGAGACATAAGCGGACTTAATCTAAATGCATCTTGCATTGCCAAATCACTTCCTAATTGATTATCTAATCTTGCGATTGTAACGTTTACTCCTGTAGAAAATTTGTCGTTTATTTTATGATTTAACCCTAATTTAAAAGAGTATTTATCTGTAGCATCATTTTCAATAAGACCACGATCACTCTGGATTCCGAATCCTAAGTTATAACTTAAAC
This sequence comes from Flavobacterium sp. LK-23, assembly GCF_058135255.1. NCBI lineage: Bacteria > Pseudomonadati > Bacteroidota > Flavobacteriia > Flavobacteriales > Flavobacteriaceae > Flavobacterium > Flavobacterium sp. LK-23. Next base: position 41,969 of record NZ_JBYUVT010000010.1, on the reverse strand, counting down.
CAGAATCTGAACGTCCAGAAATATTTAAATAATTATTCTCTGTCATTCCTGATTTCAGTACAGCATCATACCAGTCAAAATTGTAACCGCTATTGGCACGAGAAACCAATAATGGACTTTGGTTTCCAGCTAAAGATGCTAATTGAGCTGGCGTTTGTGTAAGAGGAGTTGCACTCATGTAAGCAACTTGATGGAATTTCCACCACTCTTCTCCGGTCATCATTTTTGGCAATCTAGTCGCAATTTTATTTCCGTAAGAAGTGTCAAAAGTTACACTGATTCCTGCTTTTGCGCTCGTTCCGCTTTTTGTTGTAACGATAATAACCCCGTTTGATCCTCTAGAACCGTAGATTGCAGCAGAAGAGGCATCTTTTAAAACGTCCATTCTGGCAATATCCTGCGGATTTAAGAAATCAATTCCATCCATTGGCACACCATCTACAACGTATAAAGGCGAAGAACCAACCACACTTGGGTTATTTGAATCTGCAATTAGGGAATTATTACCTCTAATTACTACTTTAAATCCGTCTCCCGCACGTCCTGATGAAGACGAAATCTGAACCCCAGGCGTACTACCTTGAATTGCCTCCAAAGGATTAATTGTATTTCTTTCTGTGATAGTGGCAGCACTAATAGTACTAACAGATCCTGTAAGATCTGTCTTTTTTACAGAACCGTATCCTACCACAACAACTTCTGTTAATGCGTTTGATTGTTCTGCTAAACTTACGTTGATTTTAGTTTTTCCAGCAACATTTACTTCTTGTGTCTGAAATCCTAAATAGCTAATTATTAAAGTCGCTTTACTGTTTGATACATTAATTTTGAAACTTCCTTCAAAATCTGTCGAAGTTCCGTTTTTTGTTCCCTTTTCATTAATGTTTACCCCTGGCAGCGACATACCTGTAGCGTCGGTAATCTTCCCTTCAATTGTTGTTGACTGTGCGTAAATAGAACTGCACAGCAAAAAATTCAGGAAAAAGAAAAATACAAAGTACTTATCTTTTTTCTCAGATAATTGTTTAATACTCATGTGGTTTAAAGTTTGGTTAATTGATAGTGTTTAATTGTTGATAGATTCTACTTTTTTCTCATTAATATAGGTATTTATAAAATTTATGTTTTTTACGTTTTTTAATAAATAGACAGAATCTACCTTCTGGATTTTTACATTTTTTAGTGTAATATTCTCCACTGGAGATGCTGCATAACCTTCTGCCCAAACGCTGTATTTTCCACCGTTTTTTACAGTTACATTCTCTAAGCTTACATTTCTGATTACTGGAATAAAGTTTCCTGTTTGAGATCCGTATACATTGTAAAACATGTTTAGTTTTAAAACACATTCTTTTACAGTTCCCACTTCTAGATTTCGCACATATACATTTTCAATGACTCCACCTCTTTTTGAATTGGTTTTGATACGAATGGCACGATCCAAATGCGGACTATCCATAACACAATTTTCAACAAAAACATTATTTACTCCTGCCGAAATTTCGCTTCCAATTACAACACCGCCGTGGCCATCGATCATTTTGCAGTTTTGTACAATGATATTTTTACTTGGTATTGCCACTCTTCTTCCGTCTCCGTCACGTCCTGCTTTAATAGCAATACAATCATCCCCTGTATTGAAAGTGCAGTTTTTTATTAAAATATTCTGCGAATATTCTGGATCGCAACCATCATTATTAGGACCATGGCTATTAACCGTTACTCCATCAATAATCATGTTGTTTGTTTTTATAGGATGTAAAATCCAAAAAGGCGAATTAATAATTTTTACATCTTTAATTAAAGCTGTATTACATTCAAAAAACTCAATGAAATTTGGTCTTAAGTAGCGTCCTTCACCAAAAATTCTTTCTGATACTGGAATTCCTTTTTCTGCCATGTCTACCAAAACTTCACGGTTCGTTGGATCGTTTTGAGACTGAATCCCTTTTTTCCACCCATAATCTTTTCCTCCAGACCATATCCACCAATTGGTGTTGTCTGCTTGACCGTTTAAGGTTCCTTTTCCTGTAATGGCAATATTGGTTTTGTTTTTTGCGTAAACAAGCGGTGAGAAATTCATTAATTCTGTTCCCTCCCAAGAAGTATGAACGATAGGGTAATCTTTTGGATTTAAACTGAAAAGAATCTCCGCATGATCCTCTAAATGCAGATTAACGTTATTTTCTAAATGAATGGCTCCAGTTAAATATTTTCCGTTTGGAACCAAAACTTTTCCTCCACCATTTTTTGAACATTCTTGTATTGCTTTTTGGAAAGCCAAAGTGTTTAACGTTTTTCCATCTGCAATAGCACCAAAATCATTTATGTTATATACTTTATCTGAGAAATGCGTTTGAGGAATGCTTTTTATCACTAAATCCATTCTTTCCCATGGATTCTCTGAAGAAATTGAAGAAGAATGTCTAGCGCACGATGCTATCAAAAGCCCTAAAGCAGCTAAAAAAAGAATCTTTTTAAATGTGATTATCTTATTTGTAGTCATTTGCACAGATTTTTCTTATTGGAACATCAAAAACATCAGGTTTTATGTAATCGATTACACGAAAGTAGAAAAATTGTTCTAAGAGACCAAATTAATTTAGAAAAAAATTATATATTTAATTTTTATTACAAAAATTAATTACATTTAATGCAAAAAATTAGATAATTTATTATCATTGTAAAATCTAAAACGTTTGAGTTTTTCAATACGGTAATCGATAACAATTTTTATTAAGTAATGAAAAAAAATGTACTTTTGTCTAAAAATAATCCGAAAAACTTTTTTTGAATGAGTGAAAAAGTAACTATTTATGATATTGCTGAAAAATTAAACATCACTGCTGCAACAGTTTCCAGAGCGTTAAACAATAATCCTAAAATAAAGGAAGCGACGCGAGAGCTGGTAATCAAAACTGCCGCTGCTATGAACTACAAGCAGAACAAACTGGCGCTAGCTTTGAAAAGCGGTAGAAGTAATAATATCGGAGTTATTGTGCCGCGTATTGACAGCAATTTTTTCGCATCGGTTATTCGAGGAATCGAAGAAGAGCTTTATCCTCACGGCTATCAGGTTATTATTTGCCAGACGCATGAAAGCATTAAAAGAGAAAACGAAAACCTCCATACATTAGTAGATGCCCAAGTTGACGGAATTATGATGTCGGTTACGGGTATTTCAGATGAAAATGACAGCGCTTTCAGAAATGTATTAGAAAAAAATGTACCGCTGATCTTTTTTGATAGAAGCAAACACATTGATGGAGTAAGTTCTGTAACTATTAATGACTTTAAGGGCGGTTATTTAGCAACTAAACACTTAATAGATGAAGGTTGCAGAAATATTGCTCATTTCTCTGGAGATCAATCGTTAGACATTTTCAAAAACAGGTTTTTAGGATACAAACAAGCTTTATTAGATAACGGACTTCCTTTTAATGAAGAGTATGTTATTTTTACTAAAAGTAGCGTAGAGGCTGGTAAAGATGCTGTCGATAAACTTTTACAGTTGCAAACTCCTCCAGATGCTATTTTTTCTTCGAGTGATTTTGCCGCTTTAGGAGCAATACAGGAGTTAAAAGAACGAAATATCAGTATTCCGAGTGAGTTTTGTGTTGCGGGTTTCAGTAACGAGCCTTTTACAAAATTCATGGAATTATCGATTACCTCTGTAGATCAGTCACCACTGGAAATGGGAAGAATGTCTGCTCGTGTTTTCTTAGAACAGGTAGACAAAACAGATACTATTAAAATTGAAAAGAAAGTTGTTCTTGCACCAGAATTACATATTCGCAAATCTTCTACACGAACTAATTTTTAATATTTTTCACCATATAAGTTATATAAGCTCATTTTAGAATGGGCTTTTTTTATACAAGCTTCGGAGAAGCGAAACATTTATAGATAAAAATTAGTCATCAAGAATAAAGCTCCAGAGGAGCGACATATTTTTTTTGCAACCTAAATATATGTCGCTCCTCTGGAGCTTTATGTTGTAACCGGTTAATCTTTTGCTATAAATATTTCGCTTCTCCGAAGCTTTCTCTAAAAAAAAAGAGATGCACTCTAATCCTTCTCTACACATAAACCTTTATTACTTTCGCTTCTCCGAAGCTTTCTCAAAAAAAAGAGACGCACTACTGTGCGCCTCTACATATAAACCTTTGTCACTTTGTATCTCTGTACCTTTGTACCTAAAAACTTAAAGCGATACCCCTCTTTTCCAAGGAATAAAATCGTTCTGATTTAAAATTGCTGCTTTTGTTTTAATGTTACCGCTGGCAACATCAATAATAAACTCTAACATTTCATCGGCCATTTCATCAATTGATTTTTCTCCAGTGATAATTCCACCAGTATCAATATCGATAATATCAGACATTTTGTTTGCCAATTGCGTGTTTGATGAAATCTTTACAACTGGAGCAATCGGGTTTCCTGTTGGAGTTCCTAATCCTGTTGTAAACAATACCATATTAGCTCCAGAACCCACCATTGCAGTAGTACATTCTACGTCATTTCCTGGTGTACATAACAATGTAAAGCCTGGTTCATTAATATATTCTCCATAATCAAAAACACCTGTAATTGGCGATGTTCCACCTTTTTTAGCAGCACCAGCCGATTTCATAGCATCTGTAATCAGACCGTCTTTAATGTTACCTGGAGACGGATTCATGTCAAATCCTGAACCTGCATCAACAACTGTTTTTTCGTACCATTTCATTAAGTCTAAGAAACGTTTCCCATCCTCATCATCTATACAACGATTTACTAATTCCTGCTCTACTCCACATAATTCAGGAAATTCAGAAAGAATTGTAGTTCCTCCCAAAGCAACTAAATGATCCGATAATACTCCCAATGTTGGGTTTGCAGAAATTCCAGAGAATCCGTCAGATCCACCACACTCTAAACCAATTCTTAGCTTAGATAATGGAGCTGGCTCTCTCTTAATTTCATTTGCTTTTTTAATAGCTTCAAAAGTGTCTTTTACCACACTGCTCAACATCGTCTCAATTGTTCCAATAGATTGCTGATCGTAAATTAAAACAGGTTTTTTACTGTTTGGATTAATGGCATCTAAAGCTTCTTTGAAAATTGAAATTTGAAGATTCTGGCATCCTAAACTCAATACCGTTGCTCCTGCCACGTTTGGGTTATTTACATAACCAGCCAAAAGCTTCGCTAAACTATGAGAATCCTGACGAATTCCACCACATCCACCTTGGTGTGTAATGAATTTCACTTCAATATTATTGAATAAATTAGCGTCATTTGAAGCTTCCTGATTTCCTGCTCCACCCGTTTCTGATTTCACCAAAGAACGTAACAATAACTGATAATCATTCTCTTTAGGCTTCATCAATTCTTTCTCAAAAATATCTTTTAAAATTTCGATGTTTCTGTTTTCACAAAAAACCAATGGAAAAAACAACCAAACATTTTCTGTTCCAACCTGCCCATCTTCTCTATGATAGCCCTGCCACGTTCTGTCTTTCCACTTATCCACATTTGGAGCATTCCAGCCAATAGTTTCAGTTTTACCTGTAACTTTATCGCTTTCGTGTTTTACATTTGCCGTAGAAAGTAACCCGCCTTTTTCGATTCTAGAGCTTGCCTTTCCTACTAAAACACCATACATAATGATTCTGTCCCCTACATTAAAAGGAACCATTGCAATCTTATGTTTCATTTTTACATCAGACTCTACGGTAATTGATTGTCCTTCAAAATCAATCACTTCGCCTGCAGTAAGATCCACCAAAGCAACCGCAACATTGTCGGTTGGGTGAACTTTTATTAATTTTTTCTGCGTTGCCATAATTAACCTTTGTTCTTTGTTCTTTTTATTTTTCTCTTATTTTGTCTGTTATGTGAAATTATTTTTTTCAATAATATTCACCAACTTAAATTTAAATCTGTGAAAATCTGCTTGAATCTGTATAAATCTGCGTGAAAAAATCGATGTCTAACAAATATTTCACGCAGATTTAAAAAGATTTTAGCAGATCAAATTAGATTTTTATCTAACGGATTTATTTTATTCTTTCTTGAAACTTAGCAAAACCAGCTTCAATTCCATTTGAATCAATTTCTTCTAATGCAATTGTAATTGCTCTTATAAGTCCTGGAATTTCAGTTAAATCCTGGTCCCAGAAACCTTTGTTTTGTAATGTTAAACGAGCAATTTTCTCGTAATCATCAGACTTCCAAAGTCCGTTAAAGAATGCTGTAATATCTTCACCATCTTTAACTGGTAAACTTTGACCATTCCAAGTTCCTTTGTAGAAACGAATTAAGCTTGCTAATGAAAAAGTCAAATTAACAGGTAATTCTTTGTTCGCCTTATAATATCCTAATAAACTAGGCAAAACTCTTACTTTGAATTTCGATACAGAATTTAATGCGATATCAGCAAGTGCATGTTTGATAAATGGATTTTTAAATCGGTCCATTACTTCCTCAGAATAGGCCGTAATTTCGTTTTTGTCCATATCAAGAGTTTCACTAATTTCACTAATAACGCTATTTACAAATTTTCCTGTAAAATCTCCGTTAACAGTTTCCATTACTAATTTATTACCATGCAAAAGTGAAAAAGGAACCATTGCTGTATGCGCACCGTTTAAAATACGAACTTTAATCATTTTAAAAGGACGTATATCATCAACGATTTTTACATTCAAATCTGTTTTGTGAAAAGGCAATTTTGCTTTTAAATCATCTCCACCTTCAATAGCCCAAAGGAAGAAAGGTTCAGCGGCAACAATTAAATTGTCTTCATAATCTAATTTATTATTGTATTCTTCAATTTCAGCTCTTGGATATCCAGGAACAATTCTGTCAACCAAAGTACTATGATACGTACAAGCATCTGATACCCAAGTTCTAAACGCATCCTCTAATTTCCATAAATCAACATATTGCAAAATATATTTTTTAAGCGTTTCAGAGTTATAATCAATTAATTCACAAGGAATTATTGTAACTCCTTTAGAAGCATCTCCGTTAAAATGTTTAAATCTTTCATACAATAAAACCGTCAATTTTGCAGGAAATGACACTGGTGGCTGCATGTCTGGAGTATCACTTTCAATAAATTCAATTCCAGCTTCTGTAGTATTAGAAACAATAAACTGAAGTTCTTCTTCTTTGGCTAAAGCCAAATAATTTGCAAATTCAGTATATGGGTTTATAGTTTTTACAATATTATTAATTAACTGAATATCTTGTATCTTTTCACCTTTTTTGATTCCGTTCATAAACAAGGTATAAAGACCGTCCTGATCCTTAATCATATTTACCATACCGTCTTTCAAAGGCTGAACTACTGCAATACCGGCATTAAAATCAACTTCTTTATTTAATTTGTCAAAAGCATAATCAACAAAGGCTCTTAAAAAGTTACCTTCTCCAAACTGAACTACCTTAATTGGCTGTAACTTTTCTAATCCTGTATTTATTCTATTTAATTTTTTCATTTTAAATTTTCTTTAATGCGTTATAAATAACCATTTACAAACCTTATTTCTTCATTTCTGCCTTTAAAATTGTAAAAGAAGCATCACACTCGATTGAGTAAAATAAAATCTGCTGTGAGGAATGGCGGACTCCATTTTTCAAGCGCAATGCTCTATTACAATCTCTAAAAATCTAAAAAAAACTTATAAAATAAGGAGTTAGGCATGATTACCCCTTAATCTATTTTCTAATATCTTTTATAATGTCAAGAACCTGTTTCACTTTTACAGTTAGTCCCTCGAAGTCTTTGTTGTCCAATATATCTTTTGAGATTAATTGCGAACCTAAACCAACACAAGTTGCACCGGCATTTAACCATGAACTCAAACTTTCAACCGTTGGATAAACGCCTCCTGTCGGCATAATGTTTGTCCATGGACATGGGCCTTTTATCGCTTTAATAAACTCTGGCCCGTAAGTATCAGCTGGAAATAATTTTACGATTTCACAGCCTAATTCTTCTGCTCTAGCAATTTCTGTCAAAGTACCACAGCCTGGTGACCAAAGCACTTTTCTGCGATTACAAGCTATAGCTATATCTTCTCTAAAAACCGGTGTTACAATAAAATTTGCTCCTAAACTCATGTATAATGAAGCCGAAGCTGCATCTGTAATAGAACCAACTCCCAAAATCATCCCTGGCAGTTCGGCCAAAGCATATTTATTTAAAGCTCCGAAAACTTCATGAGCAAAATCACCGCGGCTTGTAAATTCCATTAATCTGGAACCTCCGTCATAACAGGCTTTTAAAACTTTCTTACTCAACTCAATATCAGAATGAAAAAACAACGGAACCATACCATTTTCTTTCATTGTCTGAGCTACTTCAATTCTTGAATATTTTGCCATTTTTATTTTAAAATTATCTTGATACTAATGCAGAACCATCACCATCAATCATATTTTCGACTTCTTTTAAAGTAACCAAGTTGTAATCTCCTGCAATGGTATGTTTTAAACAACAAGCAGCAACTGCAAAATCTAATGCTCTCTGGTTATTATTATATTCCAACAAACCGTAGATCAATCCGCCCATAAAGGCATCTCCGCTTCCTACACGGTCTACAACTGGAGTAACTTCTTTAACTGCTGCACTGTAAATTGCTTTTCCGTCGTATAAAATTCCGCCTATTCTCTGATGAGAAGCACTAACAGAATAACGAAGCGTCGTTGCAGCGATTTTCAAGCTCGGAATCAATTCAAACAATTTATCATATACTGCTGGAAGTGATTTTTCGTCCTGATAATTCGGATTTACTTTCGGAATTCCTAACATGAAATAAGCCGTATCAATATCACCTAAAATCACATTGCTGTATTTTAGCATTTCTGGCATAACTTCACTCGGAGTTTTTCCGTATTGCCAAAGTTTTGATCTATAGTTTAAATCGCATGAAATTTTAATTCCTTTTTTATGAGCGACTTTAATCGCTTCTAAACAAGCTTCTGCTGCACTTTCTGAAATCGCTGGTGTAATACCGCTCCAATGAAACCATTCAGCTCCTTCCAACACTTTTTCCCAATCCACCTGTCCTTTTTGGATAGTCGACATGGCACTGTGAGCACGATCATAAACGACATTACTTCCACGAGTTCCTGCACCTGTTTCTAAGAAATAAATTCCTAAACGTTCTCCTCCGTAAACAATGTTTTTAGATTCGACATTCATTTTTCTGATTTCTTTTAATGCAGAAAAACCAATTTCATTTTCAGGCAGTCTGGTAACAAATTCAGCATTTACGCCATAATTAGCCAAAGAAACACATACATTGAATTCTCCGCCACCATACGTAGCACCAAATGCTGTAGATTGCGAAAAACGTAAATGTCTTTCTGTCGATAAACGCAGCATGATTTCTCCAAATGCAACTACTCTACTCATATTATCTTTTTTAAATTTTACCATTAAGGCATTAAGAAAATTAAGCTTTACTTTATGTTCTCTTTGCTATTAAAGGTTAAGTTTATTAAGCCCACTCGCTTAATTATCTTTATTATTTAAGTAACTATTTATTAAACCAAAAACTTAATTTTCTTAATGCCTTAATGGTTCAAAAAAATTAAAATTTAAAATATTCTTTAGCGTTGTTGTATGAAATATCAGAAACTAATTTTCCGATCCATTCCATATCGTTTGGAAGTTCTCCTCTTTTGATTTCGTCTCCCAAAAGGTTACACAAGATACGTCTGAAATATTCGTGTCTTGGGAACGATAAGAAACTCCTAGAATCTGTCAGCATTCCAACAAAACAGCTAATTAAGCCCATGTTTGAAAGCGCATTCAATTGTTTTGTCATTCCGTCTTTCTGATCTAAAAACCACCATCCAGAACCAAATTGTACTTTTCCGCGAACGCTTCCGTCGTTGAAGTTTCCAATCATCGTTGCCATAACTTCATTATCAGCAGGATTTAAGTTATAGATAATCGTTTTAGTCAATTTATCTTTACTGTCTAAAGCATTTAAGAAAGCAGATAATTTTTGTGCTTGCGGATAATCTCCAATAGAATCCCATCCTGTATCCGGGCCTAAGATTCTGTGCATACGTGCATTGTTGTTACGCAACGCTCCTAAATGAAATTGTTGCACCCATCCAAACTCATGATAAGTTTCTGATAAGAAAACCAAAATAGCACTATGGAATTTTAAAACTTCTTCTGGAGACAATTCGCCATTTTCTCTTTTCTTTTTGAAAATAGCATTTACTTCACTTTCGGTATAGTTCTCAAAATCAATTTGATTCAATCCGTGATCGCTCAATTTACATCCGTTTGCATTAAAGAATTCGATTCTCTTTCTTAATGCAGACTGTAAATCAGCATAAGTGTTAATTGCAATACCGGACACATCCCCTAATGTGTCCAGATATGCATTATAACCATCATTAGCAATTAAGATGGCTTTATCAGGTCTGAAAGCCGTACTCATTTTGATTCCAGTCGAATTGTTCGCGAATTTTTGGTGAAATTCTAACGAATCAATTGGATCTTCTGTAGTACAAACCAATTCAGCATTTACTTTTTTAAGAAGGTTTTGTGTGCTGTACGCTTGAGAATTTATTTTTTCTGAAGTTTCGATATAGATTTTCTCTGCCGATTTCTCATTCAACAAATCATAAATATCAAAATAACGAGCCAATTCTAAATGCGTCCAGTGATACAAAGGGTTACGCATAGTATACGGAACCGTTTTTCCCCAGTTTAAGAACTTATCTTTATCTGAACCATTTCCAGTTACAAACTGCTCGTTAATTCCTAAAGTACGCATTGCTCGCCATTTGTAATGGTCACCATTAATCCAAACTTGCGTAATATTATCGAAGATTTTATCTTCTGCAATAAACTGTGGATTTAAGTGATTATGGTAATCAATAATCGGCTGATTTTTAGAGTAATTATGGTACAACTCTTCAGCATATTTATTTTCTAATAAAAAATTATCGTGTATGAATTTCTGGCTCATGTCTTTTAAAATATAATTTGAAAATTATTCTTCGTTTGAAGGTTTTCCGATTGTTGCAAGGATTCCACCGTCAACATATAAAATGTGACCGTTTACGAAATCACTCGCTTTTGATGATAAAAATATCGCTGCTCCAGCTAAATCGCTTGGATCTCCCCATTTTGCTGCAGGAGTTCTGCTGATGATGAAATCATTAAACGGATGCCCATCAACTCTAATTGGTTTGGTTTGTTCTGTTGCAAAATACCCTGGCCCGATTCCGTTGATCTGAACATTGTATTTTGCCCATTCTGTTGCCATATTTTTAGTTAGCATTTTCAAACCGCCTTTTGCAGCAGCATAAGCAGAAACGGTATTTCTACCCAACTCACTCATCATAGAGCAAATGTTGATGATTTTTCCTTGTCTTCTTTCAATCATTCCTTTAGCAACATGCTTAGAAACAATAAACGGACTTACAAGATCAATATCTACTACTTCTCTGAAATCTGATACTTCCATATCCAAAAGCGGAATTCTCTTGATAATTCCTGCATTATTGATTAAGATATCGATTGGTCCAACTTCGCTTTCAATTTTCGCAACAGCTGCTTTAACTTCTTGTTCTTCTGTTACATTAAATTTATAACCCACTGCATTGATGCCTTCACTTTTTAATTCTGCTACAGCATTATCAATTTTTTCTTGAGAAGAATTTCCATTCACCACAATCGTTGCACCCGCCTGACCTAATCCTTTTGCCATTGCCATTCCCAGTCCGTGCGTACTTCCTGTGATCAAGGCAACTTTTCCTTTTATATCAAATAAATTTGTCATCTTATCTTAAATCAGTGATTTTACAAACATCCATATCTCCGTAATCTAAGTTCTCACCAGCCATTCCCCAGATAAAAGTATAATTACTAGTTCCAGAACCTGAGTGAATAGACCAAGGCGGAGAAATTACTGCCTGATGATTGTTCATCCAGATATGTCTTGTTTCCTGTGGCTGTCCCATAAAGTGACAAACCGCTTGATTTTCTGGAATATCCAAATAGAAATATACCTCCATTCTACGATCGTGAACGTGCGCTGGCATTGTATTCCAAACACTTCCTGGTTTTAATTCTGTCATACCCATTTGTAATTGGCAAGTGGTTACCACGCTTCCAATAATCATTTGGTTTACGGTACGGTGATTTGCCGTTTCCATTGTTCCTAATTGTAATTTATTAGCTTCAGCTAAACTTACTTTCTTAGTAGGATAAGTGGTATGTGCTGGTGCAGAGTTTAAATAGAATTTAGCAGGATTACTTTTGTCATCACTTTTAAAAACCACCTCTTTATTTCCAGCTCCGATGTACAAAGCATCTTTAAAACCTAACTCATAAGTTGTTCCTTCTACCACAACCGAACCGCTTCCTCCAACATTGATGATCCCTAATTCTCTTCTTTCTAAAAAATAAGGAGCTTTAAGCGGATCAATAGTTTCTAAAGCTAAATCGCCTTTTACAGGAACTGCAGAACCTGCAATGTATCTGTCGTAGTGTGAATAAACCAAAACCACTTCATCTTCCTGCATTAAGTCATCAATTAAGAATTCTTCTCTCAATTGCTGTGTATCATACTTTTTAACAGCTTCAGGGCTTGACGCGTATCTTGAACTATATTTTGTCATAATTTTAATTTAATGTAATCGATTGCACAAAATTATATTTTTATATTTAAATAGCATAATTGAAACGAAAAAAATATTTCAATTCTGTTCATTTTTCTTTATAAATTAGTGATCGGACTATATTTTGGAACCAACGATTTCATTACAATCCAACCCGTTAAGTAGCAAACAGCACAAATGGAGAAAATGATGAAATATCCAGCCTCAATTCCTTTGAATCCCATAAAAACCATATTCGTATCTTTTGCATAATCAAACAAAACACCCGATCCTTTATTAATCAATGTAGAACCAAGCCCACCTGCTAAACCTCCAATCCCTGTAATGGTTGCAATGGCTTTTTTAGGAAACATATCTCCTACTGTAGTAAAAATATTTGCCGACCAAGATTGGTGAGCAGCACCTGCAATTCCGATAATAATTACCGGAACCCAGTAACTAATATATCCCAAAGGCTGTGCGATTAAAGCTAACAATGGGAAAAATGCAAAAATTAGCATCGCTCTCATTCTTCCTTCGTACGGATTCATTCCTTTTTTCTCTACGAAATAAGTTGGAAGCCATCCTCCAATAATTGACAATAATGTGATCATATATAACACAAATAAAGGAAGTGCAGCTTCTGTAGAATCCATTCCGTAAACAGAACTCAAATATGCTGGAGTCCAGAACAAAAAGAACCACCAAACCCCATCTGTCATGAATTTACCAAATGCAAAAGCCCACGTTTGTTTGTATTTAAAACATTCCATTAAAGAAACTTTTGAAGTCGTTTCTGGAACATAACCAACTAATTTACTGTCGGCAATATCATCTTGCTGAATATAAGCCAATTCTTCTGGTGTAACTTTAGCATGTTTCTCTGGTTTATCGTACATAAACATCCAGAATCCCATCCAGACAAATCCTAAAGCTCCGATGATAATGAAAGACATTTCCCAACCGAAAGATTTTGCAATAAACGGAATTGTAATGGGTGCTGCTAAAGCTCCCACTGTTGCTCCTGCATTGAAAATACTAGTTGCAAAAGCTCTGTCTTTTTTAGGGAAATATTCTGCTGTAGTTTTAATTGCCGCAGGAAAGTTCCCTGCTTCTCCCACTGCTAAAACGAAACGAGCAAAAATAAACAAAGCCACACTTACATTGATTACCAATGCTGTATCGCTTATTGTGCTGATTATTTCTTTTGAACCGTGAAACCCTACAAACCATTCTCCTGTAATAATTCCTGAAGTTGCGATACCGCAGAAAGCGTGAAGACAAGCTCCTACAGACCAAATTCCGATTGCCCAAAGAAATCCCTTTTTAGTATCTAACCAATCTACAAATCTTCCTGCAAACAATAATGATACTGCGTAAAAAATAGAAAATAAAGCGGTAATATTTCCGTAGTCGTTATTGGTCCAGTGAAATTCTGGCGCAATAAAATCACTCCAAGTTAAGGAAAGCACTTGTCTATCCAAATAATTGATTGTAGTCGCAAAAAAAAGCAATGCACAAATACTCCAACGGTATTTTCCAGTGGTTTTTACACTCTGATTTACTGCAACAGTTTCGGTTTGATTCATAGTAAGTGGGTATTATAGTTTTTGAAATTCTTGGTTATCTTAAAAGACTATATTTACTGCTTTCTAAAAATATTAAAATCAATAAATTAACACCTTCAAAGAAAAATAATGTAATCGATTGCACAAATATAGTTTTTAATCTGTACAATCCAAATAATATTGTATAAAAAATTATTTTAGCTCCTTAAATAAATATATTACATAAAAAAAAGAATACAAAATTACACATTAAACAATATATTTGTTAAAAGCTAACAGGTGAAATTCATCCTTTTTAAGGGGTAAAATTGTCCCCAAATTCACAATTAAAAAAAGAATTTTTCATCAATTTTGGGTACTTTAGGCCATCGGTTGTATTTTTTGAAACAAAAAACCTATCATATTACAAACCAAATAATTATAAATTAAATTGAAAACTACAAGAACACAATTTTCAAGAGGAATCACGTTGAGTTTTCTTCTTTTTTCAGGGCTATTTTCTATGAGTGCACAAAATCAAGTAATCCCGTTATGGGATAAAATTCCAGATGAAGTTAAAGCAGCCAATTACAAAGAAAAACCAGAACTAAAAGACGGAAAAGTACAAAGTACAAGTCAGGTCTCTGTTCCTACTTTGAGCATTTTTATTCCGAAAGAGACAAAACCAAATCAGACTGCTGTTGTAATTTGTCCGGGCGGCGGCTACACGCATTTGGCTTTTGATAAAGAAGGCACAAAAGTCGCTGAATGGTTTAATAGCTTAGGTATTACGGCATTTGTCTTAAAATACAGAATGCCGACTGATTTAACGATGAAGAACAAAAACGTTGGGCCTTTGCAAGATGCTCAGGAAGCCATTCGCTACGTAAGACAAAATGCGGCAAAATGGAGTATTGATCCTAATAAGGTTGGGATTTTAGGCTTTTCTGCTGGAGGACATTTGGCTTCAACAGCATCCACTCATTATGATGATAAAGTTTATGAATCTGCTTATAAAGTAAGTGCACGTCCTGATTTTTCATTGCTAATTTATCCTGTGATTTCTATGGAAAATGAAATTACGCATAAAGGTTCTCAAACCAATCTGCTTGGAGAAAATACCTCAAAAGAGTTAATAGATTCTTTTTCGAACGAAAAGAAAGTGACTTCTAAAACGCCACCTACTTTCTTAATTCATGCTACAGATGATACGGTTGTTATACCAGAAAACAGTATTAATTACTATTTGGCTTTAAAGAAAAATGGCGTTTCAGTAGAGTTGCATATCTATGAAAAAGGCGGTCACGGATTTGGATTAGGTGTTGCTGACACTAGTAAATTCTGGACTAGAGATTGTGCTGAATGGCTCAAAGCAAACGGATATAATTAAAAAACAGAAAGGCAAAACTTTTACAAGTTTTGCCTTTTATCAAAAAAAAAAAAAAAAGGAATTATAAAAACCGATTTAATATGTTTAAGCAGTAATTTCTTGTTCTGCTGTATTTTTCAATTTAGGAGCGGGAATTGCTTTACTTGCCACTTTTGGTTTTGCAGTAGGTTTCTTTTTGCCAAATTTCTGTTTCCCCCACCAGATAATAAATCCTGTAATGGGTAAGCTGGCAGAAATTAAACTGGCCAAAAATGCAATAATTTTACCCGTAAGTCCAAGAACGCTTCCTACGTGAATATCGTAATTCATACGTCGGATTTTGTCTGGAATATTCGCTTCGATATACTTTCCTGAAAAAGGAGTTTTAATCGAAATTTCCTTCAAGCTTTGCTGATCAAAACTATAACGATCCATGTTATAAAAAGTGTGTTTCTGTTTGTAAACAAAAGCACCTATCGGATCTGCAGGTTTTCCTGGAATACTAATCATGATTCCGGCTGCCTGAGGATTTTCTTTTCTTAAATTCAATAAAACTTTATCCGCTGTTGTGATATTAAACTCTTTTACATTGGTTGTATCAGATTTTGGAGATTCGCGGTTTTCAACCAATGGTTTTCCTCCCGAAGTTACCCAATACAAAGATTTACTCCACCATCCAAAACTCCACACTAAGCCTGTTACGGCAATAAAAAACAGGAAAATACAGCTGTAAAAACCAAATACATTATGCATGTCATAATTGACACGTTTAAAGCTGGCATCCCATTTAATTTTAAAACTTTTATCTATAATGGACTTAATCCATTTTGTTGGCCACCATAAAACGATGCCCGAAATTAATAATACAACGAAAATTAAAACTGCAACTCCAACGATCGGTCTTCCAATATCATAAGGAAGCCACAATGCACGGTGTCCGTTTAAAATCCATCTGAAAAAATCTGGTGAGTCTCCTCTAGAAAAAGTCTTCACATTTAACACTTCACCCGTATACGGATTCATATAAACACTTATAAAAGTTCCTTGTCTTCTTCCTCCTTTACCCTTCTTTTCCTTTCCTTTTTCTCCAGGTTTTCCTTGAGGTTTCAGTTCCGATTTTGCCTTTTCTTTATTTTGGGCTAGATCTTTTCTTCTTTCTCCTCTTTTTTGTTCTCCTTTTTCACCACGACCACCTCTTTCGCCTTCTTCTTTTTTCTCAACAAAATAACCTACAATCGCAGCTTCATCTTTTGCACCGAAAGTTACACTGGTAGCTTTTTTATCTTTCATTTTTTTATCTGCAATCGAAACCAATTGCGATGGCAGTAAAAATGCTTCTTTCTGATGTTTTACAAAACGCCAGTCTTCAAGAAAATCTTTTATTTCATTTTCGAAAACATAAATACAGCCGGTAAGACTGACAATAACTACAATGATTCCAGATGCCAAACCCAGCCACAAGTGCAGCCAAGCCATGATGCGCTTAAAAAGCGACTTTTTACTTTTTTTCTTATTATTTGGTTTTGAAGAAGAAAACATAATTGGATAGATAAATAGGATAAATAAAAAAACCGCAAGTCCTCATAAAAAAGGACTTACGGCAAAAAAATATTAGTATTTTAATTTTTGGATTGCAGTAATTTGTCCGCCTTCAACTTTCATGCCTTTTGTTGCAACAGCACTTGTACCGTTGATTGAGTAAATCCAGTTTCCGTCAGGAGTATTAATACCTACAATTGCAGAGCTTCCGTCTTCTGAAGTAATGTTGTAACGGCTAGTTACAGAAGTTAATGTTTCTGGAGCACCTGTTACCCAAGTAAATGTTTGGTTGTAAACATCTGCAATTGCCATTTTAACTGCACCGTTGTTTTTTCCAACATTTCCGTACATTAACAATAAGAATTTACCTTTTGAAATGTAGCTTGTAGAAGAAATTTTATATCCTCCAGATTTTTCTTGAACATTAAAGAAGTATGATTGATCAAACTCTGTAGTTCCTTTTTTGATTCTCACAACCGCAGACGGTTTTGTAGAAGTCATAACAGCATTGCTTGTAGCAATCGCTCCAGAGAAACCGTAAGCATCTCCATTTTCATCTTGGAATAATCCGTTTGTAAAATAAGCACCTAAATAACTTGTACGGTTATCTTTGATTACTTTTTCTAACTTCAATTCTGGGTAGTTGTAAACAGCAACCCAAGTACTATCTGGATTTGCAGTTCCGAAGTTGTCTACACCGTCTCCTTTAATACTCATATAAGGCATATACACTTTATCTCCCACTTGAGTTGCCCAAGTAAAGAAAGCTCTTTCTCCATTTTTAGCCAATACTTTAGTATCTTGTTGTGCTTCTCCTGTAATAAGCGATTTTGTTGCATCAATTTTGTACATAGAAGCAATAGAAGCACCACTTCTTGGAACTTTAATAGTTAAAATATCTTGGTTTACAGCAGCAAATACGTGTACCGTTTCTGCTTGAAAGTCAGATTTCTTAACTAGTTTTCCTTCAGCATTTAAGTTATAAGTGGTAACAGCTCCTGGATTTCCTTGTCCGTAAAGTAAACTAAAGAAATTGTTTTGTGCTGTAATGTAATAACGGTATGTTCCGTCTTGCTCTAATCCGTTTCCTGTAGTTGTGATCACTCCAGCAGAAACATCGTCTGCAGTTAATAAATAATCTGCAATTCCTGCTGCTCCAGTTGTTGCAGTAATAATATATTTCGTTTTTCCTGTATCGTTTCCTCCGCCAGTTTCACCTCCTGATTTATCAGAATCACTGCTGCAAGAAAATGCTGTAAAAGCTAAAACAGCTGATAATAAAGCTAATGTTGTACTTTTTTTCATTGTATTATGGTGTTTGTATTAAATTTAATTATTTGATTTACTGAAGTAATATCTCAACTTGATATAAAAAGCTCTACTTGGTTTTTGTAAGGAGAAATTATCGTAAAGCTTATTGTCTAAAAGGTTTTTACATTCTAAAGCAATATTGTATTTTCCGTTTGCCATCGTATAAACGGCATTCAAATCATGGCTAAACTGCTGTGGAATTTCCAGTTTGCTGTCTTTGCTTCCCATACTTGGCCAAGACAAATAGTACGTATGCACATAAAGCAGGTTGTAACCAACAGAAAGATTGTTTCCTTTTTTCCAAACATTATTAAAGAACATTGTCGCATCTGCATTACCAAATAAATAAGGCATATTCGGAATCCTGTCATTATAGAAAGGAGACACATAGTTCTGATTAGGCTCGTACATTGTTTTGTTTCTAATGTTCTGGTATGTAGCATTGAAACCAGCCGTAAAACGATTCCCGTACGAATATCTTACCTCACCGTCAATACCATAATTCGTCACTTTTCCCTGATTGACATTGGTTGTCATGGTTTGATTATTATTCAATGTCGGACGAATAAAGTCTACTGCATTTCTTTGCAAAAGATTTACATCAAATGATAAAGCATTCTTTTCGCTGAAACTCGTTTGATAACTTGCTCCTAAATTATAGTTGTCGCTAGATTCTGGTTTCAAAGCAAGATTTCCTTCTAAGTTGTCATTGACATTACCAAAGATTTCCTCTGGAGTTGGCAATCTATACGTCTTTTCATAAGAGGCTTTAATCTGCAGATTACGTTTTAAATAATAACTCGTAGCCGCTCCATAACCCGTTGTAGAAGTATGGTCTACATATTTCTGATAAGCAATATCTCCTGTAGCCCCTGAAGGATTGTAACTTCTAGAATAAGTAGTTTTTAATGAATAATCTTTTAAGAATACAGAAGTACTCCACTTATCATTGTAATCTAATTTATACCCCAATCCTAAAACATTTTTCTGCGTTTTTTTAGGCTGTTTATAAACCAAGGATTCAGGAACCAACTCATCACTTTCTTTACGATCGAACGTATTAAACGTATTATTGACCATAAAAGAGTGTCTGTCATTAAGCGTATAAGTCGCGTTGGCTGTTGCTATACCATTGTTGTTATAGAACTTACGAAGCGTTCGGCTTCTTTCTCCTCCTGCTCCTTCATATTGTTTGTAATCGCCAAACCAATTGTATCTTCTAAAAACAGTATCAATATTCTGTTCGTAACCAAAATTGTAATTACCTGTTACATTTACATTAAGGCCTTTAGTAAACAAATCTTTTACCTGATATTTTAAAGTTGGCATTACAATGCTTCCTTTTCTGTAAATCTTTCCAAAAACACTTACCATTCTTGCACCGGTTTGTATATCTGCTTGATTTTCTCCGCCAGTAAAACCGATCATTAATTTATCAGCATATTTTTTACCCGTTACCCCAACATTTACAATTACCGTTTCGTTGCGATATTTATCGTGAAAACGTCTCACTCTCTGATTTGGAAAATAAGCCCCCGTATTTAAATCGGCTACATCTACATTTACCCAATAATTATTATCTGAATAGTTCTGAAAAGCATTAATTTCTGTTGTAAAACCGCTTTTTGCCGTATAACCCGCGTTTATGCTTGAACGATGGGTATTAAAAGATCCGAAGGAATAAGAAGCATCTACAAAAGTTCTTGGCTTACTATTCGTTACAATATTTATTGCTCCTCCCAAAGCATCTCCTCCTAGCCAAATTGGCACAACCCCTTTGTAGACCTCTACACGATCGGCAAGATTGATCGGAATATTATTCATCTGAAAAGAAGAACCAAAATTATCCATCGGAACTCCGTCAATAAAAACTTTAATCTGATTTCCTGAGAATCCATTTATAGAAAGCTCCGATCTAGAACCTACTCCACCCGCTTCACGATTACGAACCCCAGAAACACGGTCCAAAGCATGTGATAAATCTAGAGTTGAGTTGTGTAGTTTTTTAGCATCGATGGCAGTTACACTATAAGATTGCTTATTTACTTTATCCGTTTGAGATCTTCCCAATACGGTTACACTTTCTAACTCCTGCAATTCGCCTTCCATTTTAATTGAAACATCCAAATTACCTGAAACTTCAATCTGTTTTTTCTGAACTGCAAATCCCATTGCTGAGATTCTTAATGTATGTTTTCCTGATGGTACATTTTTTAAAATATAATTTCCGTTTTCATCTGACATAACACTTAAACCTGTTTTTTCGATGATAACTGTTGCAAACGGAATTGTTTCTCCAGAATTTTCAACAACTTTTCCAGACACTGTGAAACCTTGATTTTGCTGGGAAAATGATAAGAACGTGGTTAGAAAAAATAAACTGGCAAATAAAAATTTTTGAGTTGACATATCTTTAATTAGACTAATTATAAATAACTTTGCTGCAAAAGTACCATCAACGTCTCCAAAAAAGATAGGGAAAAACGGATTATTATTTTGTAAAAACGGATTATATTTTGAAAATCAAAGCCACTCTTCTAACTTCTCAAACGCCCATCATTAAAATTCAAATTGGAGATAAATATTATCCGAAAAGTATTTTAACCGAAGAAAATGTTCATATTGAAAATGACCATTCGGAAAAAATAATTAGTCGCCATTTCATAACCGACGGATTAGTCCTATTGGATACGCAATTGTATTTCTCCAATTCTAAAACTATTCTTTTTGAAATTGACGAAGAATCGATTGTTATGAATTTTATCTATAGTAGTAACGTAGAAACTCATATTGATCAATTGGAAAGCGAAAAGTATTCTAAAGAAAATACCCATAATATATTTTACACCAATAATTTTAAAGGATCATTTAAAATTCCAGCTCACAAAAATGTAAACTATCTTTCGATTATTCTTTCTAAAGAGTTTTATTATAACATCATTAACGAAGATTGGCAGCTGCATGAAAAATTTTCAAAAAAAATTCTTCAGAAGCAATCCGGTTATTTAATCTCAAAATATCTTCCGTTTACACCAGCAATCCAGTGGGTAACTTCGGAGATAAAAAATTGCACAAGAGAAGGTCTTTTAAAAAGAATTTATATCGAAAGTAAGATTAAAGAACTCCTTATCCATCAGCTCGAAACATTAATTATCAAACCTTTACCAGCAGAAAATATCAACGAAGAAGATTACAGTAAACTTTTAGAAGCAAAAAAAATACTAGAAAACGACTATCGCAACACCCCTACTCTTCCTGAACTTTCCAGACTTATTTCGCTAAACGAATTCAAATTAAAAAAAGGCTTTAAAGCTTGTTTTGGAACAACTGTAAAAAGCTACATCATTAAACTTAGAATGGAGCACGCCAAAGAATTATTTCAAGCCAAAGCCTTTACGGTAAGCGAAGCGGCGTATAAATGCGGTTATAAAGACGTTTCTCATTTCTCGGCCGCGTTTAAAAACTATTACGGATTTTCTCCTCAGAAATTTAAAATCAATACCGATATCCTTCAGTTTTGGTTTCTCGCGTTTTCATTTATATGTTAAAAATAAGGGTTTTAAAATTCAGTCCGTCGACTTCCTCTTAAAACCCTTAAAATAAGACATTAATGTATAATCTAAACTTTTATACAAGTACCCACGATCAAATGAATATGTCAAAATTTAATTCAAAAAAAATGTTTCTCCAAAAAACATGAATTAGTTAAAATCTAAAAAATGATATTCTAAAAAAGGTAAAAACAGCATTTGTTTTTAAATTTCAACATGCCAAAAGTAAAGCCCTAAAAAGAGAATACCTTACGGTTTTCCTCATTGCATCAAAAAATTAACAACATTATTTACAATTAAAAACCTTAAGTTATTGTACTGCAAATTATTGTCAAAATATACTTTAACGAAATTTTAGCATAATAAAATATCGAATTCATACATAAAACCTGAAAAAAGAGCCGAAAAAAAATATTTCTTGTCCTAGATTAAGTCTCTTTTTCCAAAACCCTCCCTACATTTGTATGTAATTCATTAATTAGATAATTAGAATCTCAGAACTTTAGCATCTTAGAACCTCAAAAAAATGAAACAACTGCAATTTTTATTACTCGGAAAAAACGAAGCTATTTTAGCTATTTTACTTCGTCTCGTTAATGCAGATGAAAACTGGAACGCAGTAGCTTTTAATAATGAAAAAGAAGCACAAGAATACTTTCAAAATAATACCATTGATATTGTTCTTTTGAGTTCTGCTATTGAAGATCATGTCGAAAAAGAATTTACTTCTTTCTGCTTAAAAAATCAGCCAAATGTTGAAGTCATTGAGCATTTTGGAGGCGGAAGCGGTTTATTGAAATCTGAAATTCTGCATAGATTGCATCTAAAAGGAAAGATTTAGCATACATTTTTCTTTTTTAAATATAATAAAAATCCACTTATTGATTATAAGAAATTTATGCTATTTTTGAGAACACAAATTTAAACCAACACCTCAAAAAGTAAGTTTCTTAAGATGAAAAAAAGCATCATTCTTTTATTAATTTGTTTTTCCTTTCAAATAGGAACTTCACAAAAAATCTATTTCGAAAAAAGCAATTACAAAGACAGTATAACTCTTAGCAAAAGCATACCGCTTCTTGCCAAAAAAGTACTTCCACTTTATAAAAATCCAAGCAGGGCTTCCTACTTGGACAATTATGCTAGAATACAATCTGTTGCAGGAGATTTTAAAGGAATGCACGAGACTTTTGTGACCTATTCGCAAGAAATTTTAGGCGATAGTATTGCCAATAGACCTTTAGGGTTTGTTTACAAAATTTATGGAAAAACAGCATCAAAAGAACCTAAAACAAAAGCTGATTTTGAAAAAGTTTTTACAACTGAGTTTTACAAATTATACAATACATTAAATACAGATGGAAAAAGCTGGGCAGAAGGATATTATGAATTAAAATTATCCGACATTAAAAAAGATTTTGAAACACAGCTTAAAGCGGTTCAGGATAATGACAGCATAAGTGTAGAAAATGCTGCGCAATTGTGCCGACAATATTCTCGCTATTTTATTTTAAGCAAAACACTGTCTCTTGCTCATAAAATAATTTCAAAAATAGAAGGTGATACCTATATAATAGACCGCGATATCATTATTACTTTGCCAAACGGAAGTACTATTTCTGCCACTATGGTCAGACTTAAAAATGTATCTGAACCACAGCCCGTGGTAATGAAATATAATATCTATGCAGGAAATGAAGTTAGCGACTGCAAAGAAATTGCGAATATGGGCTATGTAGGTTTTGTTGCCAACACACGCGGCAAACGTTTAAGCAATGATCCAATAGAACCTTACGAACACGATGGCGACGATGCGTATCATATTTTGGACTGGGTTAGCAAACAACAGTGGTGCAATGGTAAAATCGGATTATACGGCGGTAGTTATTTAGGATTTAGCCAATGGAGCGCGGTAAAAAAAGTACATCCTGCTTTAAAAACAATTGTACCGTTAGTTTCTGTTGGTGCAGGAATTGATTTTCCGATGCAAAATGGCATTTTTATGAGTTATGCTTTAAAATGGATTCATCTGGTTGCCAATACCAAATTAACAGATCTCAATAGCTTTTTGAACAGCAAAAAATGGGACGAAGTTTTTACGCAATATTATAAAACCGGAGCGAGTTTCCGTTCCTTAGACAAAATTGAAGGCAATCCTTCCCCGTTGTTTCAAAGATGGCTAGAACATCCTGCTTATGATAGCTACTGGCAGAATATGACGCCTCAAAAAGAAGCTTTTGCTAATATTAATATTCCGATTCTAAGCACAACTGGCTATTACGATGACGATCAGCTCGGAGCGATGTATTACTACAATCAATACCAAAAATATAATAAAAGCGATAATTATTATCTTATAATCGGGCCGTATGATCATGGCGGTTCACAAGGTACTCCCCGAAAAGAATTGGGAGGTTACACTATCGATGAGGCGGCAAATATTCCAATTAATGCCATTATTTTTCAATGGTTTGATTATATTTTGAAAGGTGCAAAACGTCCTGAAATTTTGAAGGATAAAGTAAACTTTGAAATTATGGGCAAAAATGAATGGAAAAGTGTTTCTTCGTTGGACAAAATGCACAATGATGACCTAACCTTTTATTTAAGCGGCAGCAATTCGAAATACTCCTTACAAAAAACAGCTCCTAAAAAAGCCATTTCTATTAACCAAACGGTTGATTTTACAGATCGATCTGAAATTAATATCTACAATGACGACTATGTAAATGGTTTTCCTAAAGTTATAGATTCGATTTTGAAACCCGAAAAACATCTATTGGTCTTTGAAAGTGATCCTCTTGAAAATGCAACTATAATTAGCGGTTCACTAAAAACATCGTTAAAAATAAGCACCAACAAAAAAGACATTGATGTCGAAATACAGCTTTACGAAAAAACAGCAAAAGGGCAATATTTTGCTTTAACCAATAATTTGCAAAGAGCAAGTT
Source organism: Flavobacterium sp. LK-23 (assembly GCF_058135255.1). Taxonomy (NCBI): domain Bacteria; kingdom Pseudomonadati; phylum Bacteroidota; class Flavobacteriia; order Flavobacteriales; family Flavobacteriaceae; genus Flavobacterium; species Flavobacterium sp. LK-23. The sequence continues at coordinate 17,077 of NZ_JBYUVT010000010.1, read as the reverse complement.
TTGCAAAAGACAGAACCAAAAGACAGTTATTGACTCCTAATAAGATAGAAACAATTGACATTGAACAAACTTTTATAATTTCTAAAGAATTAGAAAAAGGAAGTTCGATTGTAATCGTATTAGGAGCTAACAAAAATCCGAATTGGGAAGTTAATTACGGTACAGGTAAAAATGTGAGCGACGAAACTATTGCTGATGCTAAAGAACCTCTACAAATAAAATGGTATTCTGACAGCACCATTACAATTCCGATTTTAAAATTGTAGAACAGTATCTAATGGAAAAAACATATTCAGTTGTATTTTATTCTAAAACACTGGTTGAGCCCGTTAAAAAATTGAAGGACTTTTTAAGAAGCAAAATCAATTGGTACAACAGCTGCAATTCTGAAGCGCATATTACGATTTGTGAGTTTAAAATTGACGAATCCCAATTCGATGCAATCAAACAGAAGCTTTCTAAAATTTCGGATACTTTTACGCCTTTTCAAGTTTATTTTGAAGAATTTGGAGCTTATGAAAATGCTGGAGCTTTTTTTATGGTTCCTAATGAGAAGCCAAAAGCTAAATCAAAACCAAAAGTAAAAAAAACAGATAATGCTTTAAAAGAACCGATTAAAGGGAAGTCGAAACCGAAACCTAATGAAGACGAAATTGAACAATCTACATTAAAATCAATTATGAAAAAAACTCAGGAGACTTTAAAAGTCCCTGGTATGAAAAAAAGCAATGATCCTCATATGTCAATCGGACGAAGATTAACGCCAGAAAATCTTAAAATAGCTTCTGAGCTTTTTACCACAATTGATCTTCAATTTGAATGCAATGAAATTGTTTTAAGAGAGTTCGATCCCAAAGTAAAACAGTTTTTTGTGATTGATGCTTTTCCTTTTGGAAGTAATCCAGAACCTGAGTTTATGCAAGGGAGTTTGTTTTAAAAGTTTTGCCGCAAAGGCACTAAGGCACAAAGATTTTTTGTTTTTGCAAAATTGGTTGACAATAGGTAATCATTTTGGTTATAGCCCGTGGTTTCAACCACGGGAACTGTGAATTTGATTTGCATTGCGTTACAATTTGAGGGATCTTAAAAAAACTTTCCGCCTTAGCGACTTTGTGGCAAAAATTCGCATAACATTTTTTCGTATATTTGAATTTCGCAATTTACAAATATGAAATCCCTAGATTCCTTTTACCAAGATATTACCGAAGGCTCAACTGTTGATCCTACTTCTTTATTGCCAAACGACATTCAGAAAGAAATCGGGCATTTTAATGTTTTTGATATCAAAGAACTTTTGGAACGCATGAAAGGAAAGCCTGGAATGCCTTATGACCGCAGAGCGTATTACAAAATAAGTTTAATTAGAGGTCACAATAAAGCGGAATACGCAGACAAAGTAATCGAAATCGAAAAACAGGGATTGCTATTTGCAACTCCAAAAATTCCGTATAACTATTTACCACAAGACACCAATCAAGGCGGACAGTTTTGTGTTTTTACGAGTGAATTTTTATCTAAAAACAAAAGCGGAATTGATTTGGACGAACTCCCAATTTTCGCTTCAGACGGTTATCCGATTTTTCAGCTTTCAGATGAAGAAGTTTCAGAAGTAGAATTGATTTTCAATAAAATACAAAAGGAAATTAATTCTGATTATATTTACAAATATGATTTAATTCGAAATTATGTGGCGGAGTTAATTCACTTCGGACAAAAATTACAGCCTATTACAGCTTTATATTCTAAGCACAATTCGGCAGCAAGAGTTTCTTCTTTATTTGCTGAATTGTTAGAAAGACAATTCCCTATTGAGTCTCCAAATCAGCGATTAGAATTGAGAACAGCGAAAGATTTTGCAGAAAGATTATCCGTTCACGTAAATCATTTAAATAAGGTTTTAAAGGAAAACACCGGAAAAACCACAACCGAATTAATCAGCAACCGACTAACAAACGAAGCCAAAATACTTTTAAAACAAACCGATTGGAACATCTCTGAAATCGCTTATTCGCTTGGTTTTGAAGAATTAGCGCATTTCTCTAATTTCTTTAAAAAACAAACTTCTTATACGCCGATTGCTTTTAGAGCTTAAATTTTGTTTCAGGTTTCAGGTTTCAGTTTTCAGGTTTCGTAGAACTTTGTCAAAGTTTGAAACTTTGACAAAGTTTAACACAACGTTTTGGAATTTGGAATTTGAATTTTGGAATTTATCACTCGTGATTTGAATTTCGCAAACATCCATTTGATATTTACAACTCCCCAACTCTACTTCGCTCCTACCTTTGTCTCATCAAATTAAAAGAACGAAAAGATGAATTTATCAGACAACAAAATTTTAATCACTGGCGGTGCAAGTGGTATCGGACTTGGACTTGCTGAACGATTTATTCAGGAAAACAATACCGTGATCATTTGCGGCAGAAGAGAATCGGTTTTAAACGACGTAAAAGCAAAATTTCCTTCTATTATTACTAAAGTATGCGACTTATCTATAGAACAAGAACGAATCGCTCTTTACGAATGGATTGCTGCAAATCATCCTGATTTAAACGTTTTAATCAATAATGCAGGAATTCAAAAATGGGTTTCGGTTACTGATGCTAATTTCTACGAAAGTATGAAAGCTGAAATCAGCACCAATATTGAAGCTCCTTTGCATTTAACTTCCTTATTTATTCAGTTGCCATCGCTAAAAACAGTGATGAATGTAACTTCTGGATTAGCCTTTTCTCCTTTTGCAAAAGTTCCAGTTTATTCGGCTACAAAAGCATTTTTAAGATCGTTTACACTTTCGCTTCGTCATTTATTAAAAGAAAAAAATATTGAAGTAGTAGAAATTATTCCACCAGCTTTAAATACCGATTTAGGCGGAATCGGTCTTCACGATGCACATCCAAGCGTAAGCAGTTTTATCGAATCTATTTTCGAACAGCTAAAACAAGGCAGACAAGAACTGACTTTCGGCACAAGCGAAACCAGATTAAACGCAAGCGCAGAAGAATTGAGAAATCATTTTAATGCAATGCATCCGTAGTTTTAATTTAAACACATAGAAACATAGATTTTTGGAGTTAATAAAAAGGCGTTTCACTTTTAATAAAACACATAGCTATGTGTTAGAAACTAGTTTCTTTTTATAGTCTTTTAAAAGAGAAATAAAATCTATGTTTCTATGTGTTTAAATAATAAACTCAACGATTTGTCCTCCTGAGCGAAGTCGAAGGACATTATTACCTTAAAAGGTCTTCGACTCCGCTCAGACTGACAACAAACAGTAAATAATTCACAATTAACCATTCACAATTAACAATTAAAAAAATGGCAGTAAATACAAAAATAGCTCTAGTTACAGGCGGTAGCAGAGGTTTAGGAAAAAACATGGCAATTGCAATTGCAAAAAAAGGACTTGATGTAATTATCACGTACAACAGCAAAAAAGAAGAAGCTGATTTAGTAGTAAAAGAAATTGAAGAGTTAGGTCAAAAAGCAGCTTCATTACAATTAAACGTAGCTGAATCAAACACTTTTGATTCTTTCTTTAAAGAAGTAGAATCAACTTTAAAGAACACATTCAAAACCGATAAATTCGACTTTTTAGTAAACAATGCCGGAATTGGAATTCACAATTCTTTCATTGGAACGACCGAAGCTGAGTTTGATCAATTGACTAATATTCAGTTTAAAGGTCCGTTTTTCTTGACTCAAAAAGGATTAAACGCAATGAACGACGGTGGCGGAATTGTAAACATTTCGACAGGTTTAGCAAGATTTTCATTCCCAGGTTATGCGGCTTATGCATCTATGAAAGGAGCTATTGAAACTTTGACCAAATATCAGGCAAAAGAATTGGGTGCAAGAAAAATTAGAGCCAATGTTGTTGCTCCTGGCGCTATCGAAACTGATTTTGGTGGCGGAGTTGTTCGCGACAATGAGCAAATGAACCAACAAATTGCTTCTGTAACGGCTTTAGGAAGAGTTGGTCTTCCTGATGATATTGGCGGTGTTGTTGCCTTTTTATGTACTGAGGATTCTCGCTGGGTAAATGCACAACGAATCGAAGTTTCTGGTGGAATGATGTTATAAGAGGTTTCAAGTTTGAAGTTTGAAGTTTCAAGTTTCAGGTTTAACCGCAAAGAACGCTAGGGATTACGCAAGGTTCGCAAAGTTTATAGACAAAGCTTTGCGAACTTTGCGTTTATATAACATAAAGCTTAGAAAAAATCTTGCGCTCTTTGCGGTTATTCCAAATTCCAAGCTTCAGGTTTAACCGCAAAGAATGCCAAGGTTCGCAAAGTTTTTACATAAAGCTTTGCGAACTTTGCGTTTATATAGCATAAAGCTTAAAAAAAACTTGCGCTCTTTGCGGTTAAAACACACAAAGAATATCAACTTGAAACTTGAAACTTGAAACTTGAAACTTTAAACTTGAAACTTGAAACTTTAAACTTGAAACCTAAAAAAAACAAAACCCGATAAGTAACCAAAAACTCATCGGGTTTGTCATTTCAAATAATATTTGAATTAGTAAAGCATTTAGTTTTTTTCTACAGAGACATTAAAACCTCCCTCTGCGTCAAAAACAATATCATAAAATTTAGTATCTTTTTCTACACCGACTTCGTAGGTTGTTTTTTTCTTATCGTCTACCACCATTGCAATTTCTAGAATCGCTTTTGCTTTATAATTCTTTTTTAAATACGACTGTGCTTTTATCGGAAGCTGTTTAAACGGAATTTGCAATTCATACGCTTTCATGTTTCCGAGATTATCGTAAATCGCTACTGCTTTGGTTCTATCATCTACATTGTATCGCGCTTCATACCTGATCTCATCTGCGTCGTCACCAACATATTCTTCCGACCAGACTGGTACTTTTCCCGGATATTCCCTTTCAAAAGCAAATCGGATTTTTTCTGGAGGCGTGACCACTTTTTTCATATTGGTTCCCTCCTGCGCAATTAAAAAACTACTGCATAAAAAAGTAAAAGACAAAAGCACGTTTTTCATAGTTTCATTTTTTAAATTAGACTTTAATAACGTATTAAAATTACTACTTTTTTATTAAGATAACATGAAGAAATTAACATTTTTCATCTGCACGAAAAACGCCTTTAAAATCAAAGCTTTAGATTACAATTCAAGCTTTTTTAATCGATCTGTTAGTTCTCTTTTATACGTAATTCCGATTGGGATTCTTTCATTTTTAATGACCACAAAATCTTTTTCGGTTGCATCAATTTTATCCAGCGCTACGATGTACGATTTATGAATACGCATAAAACTCTTTTCGGGAAGACATTTTTCAAACTCTGTTGTCGTGATAGAAGCCAGATACGTTCTTTTGATGGTGTGAAGTTTTACGTAATTACCAAAACTCTGGGCGTATAAAAGCTGGTCCAATTCAATTCCCATTAAATAACCATCAACTTTTACACTTACTGAATTTACAGTTTCTTCTGTCTTTTGTTTGGTACTTTCAGTAGCAAAAAAACGGTCAATTGCTTTTAAAAATCTTGGAAAATAGATTGGTTTCAGTAAATAATCAATCACGCCGTAATCGTAGCTTTCCAATGCAAATTCAGAATAGGCTGTGGTTAAAATAGTTTTAGGATGCGTTGGAAGAATTTTAAGCAATTCCATTCCCGAAATTTCAGGCATATTGATATCCAGAAACATTAAATCGACTGAATTTTCTCTAAGGTAATTCATCGCTTCAATGCCGTTATATCCTTGAAAAACCAATTCTAACTGCGGGTTCTGCTTAATGTAATTAGCCAGAACATAATGTGCAGCGGGTTCATCATCAATTATAATACATCTTTTTGTTTCTCTCATCCTACAAACTTTTTTAGCTGTATTTCTAAATCAACAATGTAAGTCTTTTTATCGTCCTGAATGTCTAATTTATAGTCTTTTCCATAAATTAAATTCAAACGTTCGATCGTGTTTTTTAAACCAATTTTAGTCGAAATCACATCATTTTTCTTCGGAATTGAATTGGTAACATGAAGATGCAATAATCCATTTTCAACTTTAATAGCAATTTTTACAAAGCAGTTTTCAATAGCGCAAGTTCCGTGTTTAAATGCATTTTCTATAAACGCAATTAAAAGCATTGGCGAAATTTTATACGTGTAATCTTTGTCTACCGTACTGTCAAAAGTAATATCACAGCGATAACCAACACGTTCTTTTTCCAACTGAACATAACTGTTTATAAATTCGAGTTCGTCTTCTAAAGAAACACATTGTTTACTATTGCTTTCTAATTGATAACGCATTAACTGCGAAACCTTCATAATTAAATCTGGCGTTCTGTCTGGAAATTCCAGACTGATTCCGTACAATGTATTAAAAGTATTGAACAAAAAATGCGGATTTAATTGTCCTTTCAATGAATTTAATTGCATTTGATTGAACAATAAAGCCGCATCGGTTTGTTTTCTATGAATACGATAAAACTTAAAGACAATAATCGGACTCAGAATGCAGACCAAAGTTCCTAAAACACTTGCCAATTGGTACGCATAACTTCTCTGATGCGAGTTTTGATACAAATGGCATTTGGCAAACATATCCATCCTTGTAATTTCATACAAAATGACAGAAAATACAAAAACTCCAAAAAGCGTTAAAATGATATAGGTAAAAGGTTTGTTTGCTTTGAATAAAATAGGAAGCAGAAAAAAGCGATTAAACTGGGCATGCATGTACAAAACGCAATAGAAAAATATACCCATTGCAATAGAAATGAATGAACTAAATAACATCCAATCATTTTTTAGGGTATATATTGTAAAGGAGAAAAGGACAACGGCAACCTCCTGCCACCATTTGTTATCCAGTATGTTATCAATTTTTTTGTTCATTCTTAATTTTGAAATAGTTTACAAAGTACGAACAAATATTTAATTAATTTTTTCAAAAAATGACCAATTCAATTCGTCATTTACTAGTGCAGTACATCACTTAACCTGACTTTTATCAGCATAAGAGAAATAAATTTGTTGCTTCAAAAACATTTCTATTCACACCTTGAGTTTATGTATTTCAAAAAAATTACCTTATTATTTTTATTGATTTTTGCCTCAATCGGTTATGCTCAAACCCTGTCTTTAAAAGAAGCATTAAAGATAGGTCTTGAAAACTACGGTTCTATCCGAGCAAAAAACAATTACACCAATGCATCAAAAGAGACTCTAAAACAATCTCGACGTGATTATCTGCCGAACTTAAATTTATCGGCACAGCAGGATTACGGAACTGTAAACGGACAAAACGGACCGCTTTATGGTTTTGGAGGTTTAGGAGTTGCTTCATCAGGACTTCCGTTACCAGAACAAAACTGGAATTCGGCTTTTGGCGCACTTTATTTAGTCAACATGAACTGGGATTTTTTCACTTTCGGAAAAACACAGGAAAAAATCAATTTATCTAAAATTGATGTTCAGGCTAAAGAAAAAGATTTACAGCAGGAAAAATTCCAGCAGGAAATCAAAATTTCGGCTGCTTATCTCAATCTATTGGCGAGCCAGAGATTAGTGATTTCACAGCAAAAGAACTTAGATCGTGCAGAAGTTTTCAAAAAGACTGCTGCAGCGAGAGTTAAAAACGGATTATTGGCCGGAGTCGATTCTACTTTGGCTACAGCCGAGGTTTCTAAAGCTAAAATTGCTTTAAACCTTGCTAGAAACTTCGTTAAAGAACAAAACAACAAATTAGTCGATTTAATGGGCGTTGCGCCTCAGGATTTCGTTACAGATACTTTATTTGTAACTCAGATTCCGAAGGAATTAGTAACAAAAGAAGCTTCTACAGATAGTCTTCATCCTTTATTACAATTCTATAAAACGAAAATCGATTACAGCAACCAGCAGGTTAAATTGTATAAGAGATTTTATTATCCGACCATGAGTGCTTTTGGGGTTTTACAAACCAGAGCTTCGGGATTTGAGAATACTTATGCTACAGACCAAAATGCCTTTAGCAGAAACTATTGGGATGGCGTAAATCCGGATCGTACCAATTATTTGGTTGGTGTTGGAATTACATGGAATTTAACCACTCCTTTTAGATCAAGCAAACAAGTTAGCGCTCAGAAATTTGTTTCTCAGGCATTGCAGGAAGAATACAATCAGGCCGATAGAGAATTGAAATCGCAATTGAATTTTGCCGAAGATAAGATCAAAATTACTTTAGAAAATTATGCCGAAGCGCCTATTCAAGTTGATGCGGCAAAAAGAGCTTATGTACAGAAATCAACTTTATACAAAAACGGTTTAACTGATTTGACTGATTTAACACAAACGATGTATGTTTTAAATCGCGCTGAAATCGATCAAGATATTGTCAATAATAATGTGTGGCAATCGTACTTATTGAAAGTCGCTGCGACAGGAAATTTTGACTTATTTATAAATGAATTTTAATTATAAATCCTAATGAATTTAATACGTTTTGCACTCCGCAAACCCATCTCCATATTAGTATTGGTTGCGGGTCTATTTTTCTTCGGAATTGGTGCCATCAAAGACATTAAGGTAGACATTCTGCCCAAAATGAATTTGCCGGTTATCTATATCGCGCATCCGTTTGGAGGTTACACGCCAGACCAGATGGAGGCTTATTTTGCCAAAAACTACGTAAACGTTTTACCTTTTTCGAATGGTATCAAATCGGTAGAAACTAAAAATATTCAAGGGTTAATGATTATGAAATTAACCTATTATGAAGGAACCAACATGGCTCAGGCGGCTGCCGAGTTAAGTGCGCTTTCAAACAGAATCCAAGCGGTTTTCCCTCCGGGAACACAGCCTCCGTTTATCATTCGTTTTGATGCTTCTTCACTGCCAATCGGACAATTGGTTTTGAGCAGTAAAATACGTTCAAACAACGAATTACAGGATTTGGCCAACGTTTATGTTCGTGCTTCTTTTACTTCGATTCCTGGTTTATTATCTCCAGCTCCATTTGGAGGAAGTCCAAGAACTATTGAGGTAAACGTAGATCCAGATTTATTGCGTTCTCATAATATGACGCCAGATCAAATCGTGGAAGCGATTCGTTTAAACAACCAAACGGCTCCATCTGGTAACGTACGTATGGGCGACAAAAACTATATTACGCCAACCAATAATACGATTAAAGAAATTAAAGATTTTGAGCAGATTCCGTTATTCAAAGGCGGTGTTCAAAACTTAAAACTAGGCGATGTTGCCAATGTAAAAGACGGTGCCGATATCACGGCAGGTTACGCATTAGTAAACGGAAAACGTTCGGTTTATATCAGTATTGCAAAAGCGGGCGACGCTTCTACTTGGGATGTGGTTCAGAAATTGAAAAAAGAGCTTCCTAAAATTCAAAGTACGCTTCCTGAAGATGTAAACATTACGTACGAATTTGACCAGTCGGTTTATGTAATCAACTCGGTTAAAAGTTTGATTACCGAAGGAATTATCGGTGCGGTTCTAACTGGTTTAATGGTTTTATTATTCTTGGGCGACCGTCGTGCCGCTTTAATCGTAATTATGACAATTCCGATTTCGATTATTTCTGGAGTTTTATTCCTGAAATTATTCGGACAGACGATTAACTTAATGTCTCTTTCAGGATTGGCTTTGGCAATTGGTATTTTGGTGGATGAAAGTACCGTAACCATCGAAAATATTCACCAGCATCTCGACATGGGAAAACCCAAGGCACTCGCCATTTGGGATGCCTGTCAGGAAATTGCTTTGCCTAAATTGTTGATCCTTCTTTGTATTCTAGCCGTATTTGCACCAGCCTTTACCATGGTCGGAATTCCGGGAGCGTTGTTCTTGCCATTGGCTTTAGCAATCGGATTCTCAATGGTAATTTCATTCTTGCTTTCGCAGACTTTTGTTCCTGTAATGGCCAACTGGATGATGAAAGGTCATGAAAAACACGCACACGAACCAAACATTACAGACGACGAAGCAGAGTTTAACGCCTGCGGATTAACGCCTGAATCGGAGCAGAATTTAATTGGTCAGAAAAAAGATTTGGTTGAAAGAGAAGATTTCAATAACGACGGAAAAGTAAGCGGTTTTGAAAAATTCAGAAATCGTTTCATGCGAACTTTAGATCGTTTGTTTGTTCATAAAAAAGCAACGACTATTATTTATCTAACAGGATCCATTATTCTGGCGATTGTATTTCTTACTTTTATCGGAAAAGACGTTTTCCCGAGAACCAATTCTAGTCAGTTTCAATTGAGAATGCGCGCTGTTGACGGAACGCGTTTGGAAAGAACCGAAGAACAAGCCAGAGTTGTTTTAAAAGAATTGGAAAAAATGGTGGGTAAAGATCATATCGGAATTACGTCTGTATATGTCGGCCAGCACCCTTCTCTGTTCTCGATCAACCCGATTTATCTATTCATGGCAGGTTCTCATGAAGCAGTTTTTCAAGTGAGTTTAAAAGACTATCATGAAGATATGGATGATTTTAAAGATGAGTTTAGAGCAAGACTTAAAAAAGTATTGCCAGACACCAAACTTTCTTTTGAGCCAATCGAATTGACGGATAAAGTTTTAAGCCAGGGTTCTCCTACTCCAATTGAGATTCGAGTGGCCGGAAAAGACAAAAAACGAAACGAATTATACGCGACTCAAATTGTAGACAAACTAAAAGCGATTTCGTATTTCAGAGACGTACAGATTGGTCAGCCCATTCATTATCCAGCAATGAATATTGATATTGACAGAACTCGCGCTGCCGAATTAGGAGTTGATATGAATGATATTTCGCGTTCATTGGTGGCTTCAACCTCATCTTCTCGTTATACCGAAAAAAATAACTGGGTAGACGAAAAAGCAGGATTATCGTATTCTGTTCAGGTTCAAGTACCATTAAATAAAATGAAAAGCAAAACCGATATTGGAGAAATTCCGGTATTGAAAAACTCGCTTCGTCCTGTTTTAAGCGACGTTGCCAAAATTACACCGGGCTTTGTAAGCGGTGAAAACGACAATTTAGGAGCCATGCCATACATTACCGTTACGGCAAACATCTACCAAACCGATTTAGGTACGGCTACAAAAGATGTGGGCAAAACAATTAGCGCTTTGGGCGAATTACCTCGTGGTTTGTTTATTACGCCAATTGGACTAAGTACTGTATTGACCGAAACATTAAGCAGTTTACAAACAGGATTATTGGTTGCCATTTTTGTAATCTTCTTAATGTTGGCTGCTAATTTCCAATCGTTTAAAGTTTCGTTGGTTATTTTAACGACAGTTCCTGCGGTAGTTTTAGGATCTTTATTAATGTTAACTATTACAGGTTCTACATTAAATTTACAATCGTATATGGGAATCATTATGTCCGTCGGAGTTTCTATTGCCAACGCCGTTTTATTGGTTACGAATGCCGAACAGCTTCGAAAAATAAACGGAAATGCGTTAGAATCTGCGCGTGAAGCTGCTGCGTTACGTCTTCGTCCAATTATCATGACTTCGGTTGCGATGATTGCGGGAATGTTGCCAATGGCAATTGGACACGGCGAAGGAGGCGATCAGGTTTCTCCGTTAGGAAGAGCGGTTATTGGCGGATTATTATTTTCTACTTTTGCCGTATTATTAATCCTTCCGCAGATATTTGCGTGGGCACAAGAAAAAACATCGACACAATCTGTTTCTTTAGATCCTGAAGACGAAGAAAGCATCCATTATATCTCATCATTAAAACCAAAAAATGAACACTAAAATTATAAAATATAGCCCGCTGTTTCTAGCAGCAGTATTTTTCCTGAACAGCTGTAATTCTAAAAAAGAAGAAACAGTAAAAGCGGAAATCGAACCTAAAGTAGAAACTTTCGCTTTAGCGAAAGAAAAACTAACAACAGAATTGCGTTTACCAGCCGAATTAACCGGTTTCCAACAAGTTGATTTGTATGCAAAAGTGAGCAGTTTCGTAAAATTATTGAAAGTTGATATTGGTACGAAAGTAAAAAAGGGACAGCTTTTAATCGTTTTAGAAGCACCAGAAATCAGTTCGCAATTGGCTGCAGCCGAATCGAGATTGAAATCTATGGAAGCGATTTATGCAACCAGCAAAAGCACGTACAACCGTTTGTATGAAACAAGCAAAGTAGAAGGAACGATTTCTAAAAACGATTTAGAAATGGCAAGCGGTAAAAAGAATTCTGATTACGCACAATACCAAGCAGCAATTGCAGCTCATAAAGAAATTGCGATTATGAGAGGTTATCTTGAAATTCGTGCTCCTTTTGATGGCGTTGTAGCAGCTAGAAATGTGAATTTAGGAACATTTGTTGGCCCGGCAGGAAAAGGTTCAGATTTGCCTTTATTAACGATTCAGGAGCAAAGTAAATTGCGTTTGGCGGTTTCGGTTCCAGAACTATATACAGGATATTTACACCCAGGCGACGAAATGAGTTTTAATGTAAAATCGTTACCAGAAACATTTACAGCAAAAATTACCAGAATGTCTGGCGCTTTAGATTTGAAACTACGCTCAGAAAGAGTTGAAATGGACGTTCACAACACCAAAGGAAATTTATTGCCTGGAATGGTTGCCGAAGTTTTGTTACCGCTTAACGCGAAAGACAGTACGTTTGTAGTGCCAAAATCGGCAGTGGTGAATTCTGCAGAAGGTTTATATGTGGTGAAAGTGGTAAACCACAAAGCGACAAGAGTTGACATTAAAAAAGGAAGAGAAATCGAAGATAAAATCGAAATTTTCGGCGATTTGACTCCAAACGATAAACTGGTAAAAATTGCCAGCGAAGAAACTAAGGAAGGCGATGTCATAAACGAATAACCTGCGTTTTAGTCTTCAATTTAGTGATTACCAAAAACTGTACGCATTCTTAGGAATGCAAATTTAAAAATTTGCCTTATGACAGTTCCTCTTTGTGGAGGGACTGTTTTTTTTGTTTATATACATAAAAGTGCTAAAAAAAAGCCTTTGAACTTTTCAAATTTTGAATATTTGTTTTTTAAGCATAACTATGAGGTTCTATTAAATTTTATTTAAAACAGATAAACAGGTAAAAATACCTGATTATCTGTTTTAATAAATTCAATATTTTTGGATTAACAAATTAAGGAACAAAATTATTTCGATAATAATTAATGATTTTATCGCAAATAAAAGTTTACTTAAATTTAAGTTAATCATAACTTGGAAATTTTTCCTTTTTTAACGAAATACCATAATCTTTTTTTTAACAATTAAAGAAGTAAACAAAATCTTACTAAACTTAAAAATAAAAATTCAATTTTCCAAACCTAAATAGAAATTATGTACAAAATAATTGTAATATTACTAAAAATTACTTTACTCTATGTTTGATTTAACAATTAAAAACTTTCGAAGTTTCAAAGATCAAGATTTCTCGTTTTCAAAAATAAATATCTTGATTGGTGAAAATAGCTCAGGAAAAAGTAGTTTGCTTAAATTTTTTCTTGCACTTAAGCAAACTCTTAGTTCACAAAATAATACTGAAACAAATTTCGCTTTTTCTGGTCAATACGCTGATTTAGGTAATTACAAGGAGACAATATTCTATAATCAAGAGGATCTCCCTCTTTCTTTTGCATTTTCTCTTTACGAATTTGATCCTTACTTCTTTAGTTTTGTCAAAAATGTAAATTTTGGATCAATCCGACGTATAAAATCATCTTTAGGAAACGCTGCTGAAAAATCTACAAATGTAAGTTTCTCACTCACTAAAGAATTGAATAATCATGAATCAATAAATTGTTTTATAGAAAATGAAGCACTAGGAAAAATAACTTTTTTATTTATTAAAGCGCAAGATTCTAACAAAAATATATTTCTTGAAACTTCCAAACCATGTTCTTTAGTATTTGAAGATTATCGAACTAAGCAAAAATTTACTTTGAATAATTTACGCTTTGAGAAAGATGGCTTTTTGACACTTGTACAAGCTTCTACCTTAGAAGCTTCAATCTTAAAATTATTAGACTTACCTTCACCTGCAAAAGACTTGTTAGGAGAAAATCAATTAAATTACGAATCTGTTTTTTATCCAATTTCATATCTTCTTATTGCTCAAAATTATTTGCAACGTAATATTGAGAAAATGGAATATATTAATCCAATCAAGACAGCGCCTAATCGAATTTATTTTGCTAGAGATGCCAAAGATAGTTCACACATTAACGATATTGAAGATTTTGTTCATTTTTTCAGTAAAGAAAATGAGCAAACAAAAATATTATTAGGAGTATTTATAAGTATATTGAAAAATTTTGGGATTTTAGATGACTTAGAAATCCTTAATGATCCAAAGCTTCCTGTTCGTGAGTTAAGAGTAAAAATTAAAGATCATTTTAGTAACATAACTGATGTAGGATATGGAGTGTCATTACAACTTCCAATAATTTTAAAATGCTTTTTAGCCGAAATTCTTCCGGAACGTCATGGGTCTATAATTTTAATAGAACAACCAGAAGTTCATTTACACCCAAAACTACATGCAAAACTAATAGATACTTTATTAATGTTATCCAAAAGAACGACTTATGTAATCGAAACACATAGTGAACATATTCTTAGAAAACTTCAAGTTGCAGTAAAAGAGAAAAAAGCAGAGTTAACTCCTGAAAGCGTAAGTATTCATTACTTAATTCGCGAAGAAAATAGTAAAGTTACCGCTCACAAAATTCAACAGGATGGGAAACTAATTCCTTCTTTTCCATCTGGTTTTTTTGACAATTCATATCAACTCTCAAGAGCTTTATTGGATTAATCATGGAAATATTATTAACACCACAACTAGTGAAAATTTACATTAATACTAGATCAAAATTCCAAAAAACAACAGAAGAACAATTAGTAAGCCAAGTCTTTGAAACTAAAACCAATCATTTTGTTTTAAATAAAGCACTACTAGATTTATTCGAACAAGAATTCCCTGAAAATACGTCTGAACGTGATTTTTTCAGAGATGAATTTGCAACTTTTATAAATAATCAATCTATTAGCATTTCAGCATCTGGTGGTAATTTGCAGTTGTTGCTCCAAGCAATGGAAAGAAAATATCTTGCACTTTCCCGAAATCAAACATATGTTAATCTTTCATTTAACGATATTGACTCAACACAATCAAAATTTTCTGCAACACTTTCAAACTTGAACAATCAACGTGATTATTTATTTTATGATTTAGCAGCAAGAGGTAAAATGGGACTTACTTTTTGGCAACACAACTTTCAAACAAATTTAGAAATTCAAACATTTTTTAATTATTTATATGATTTACGCCAAGGAGATAATGTAGATATATTTGATGCTTTTACAAATTTCAGTCATAGTTATCACGATAAGATGATAAATGAAAGTGCGCGCTTTAATTATTATACAAAATCTATTTATAATACGGTAGAAAGAAATGATAATAAGAATGAAATTGTTGCTAAATATTTACGTGTCACTGTTCGTCGAGCAAGACGTAGCCAAATTCATGAGCGGAGAATAATGTTTATGGATATGATTATTGAAGTTAGTAACGATTGGCAAAATTTATTGATTGAAGAACCAACCTGGAAAATAGACATATTTATTTGTGAAGAAACTTGTAGCAAAATATCATCAAAGAAACCTTTATTTAGAGCCTAATATTTCCATAAATACATTATAAATAATTCGCAATTTACTTATGCTGACTTTCTTTTGTAAGCATAAATTAATCAAAATAAAAACCTCGATTCTTAAAAAAATCGAGGTTTTTAAATTTAATAAATCTTTACTCCTCACTCAAATAAGGATTCAAAATCTCTGCCAATTCATTGAGCCAATAATAATTGTCTTCAAAATTGGTTAGTCCAATTTGGAGGGTTTCGTGTTGTCGCATTACGCCGAGAGCTAAAATGCAATTTACTTGTCTTAAGATTTTAGCCATATCTTCAGGATCTATAATATGGTTAAAAAAATCAATCAGCCTTGTTTCGGCTTCTTTGGAAAGGGTGTTAGTTTTCATAAAGTGAAGAATTTAAGAAAAACCCTCATACCTTAGTAGTCTTACGCTTCTTCACGGCGTCAAAGTCCTTTCGGAGCTTTACTACATAGCACGAGGGCAAATTTTTATGTTGTCTTAATGTGAAGATTTAAGAACTTCAAATGTAAGAAAACTTTTTAAAAAAGTAAGAAAAATATTATTTTAAAATAGCTTTAAAAATAATTAAAATCTCTAACCATATATAAGAGAATAATCACGCCATGCTTCAAAAATCGTTGTAAAATGAAGAGTTGGTATAATAAGATCAGGTTCGATAGCATTATCATTTTGCCAAGCTCTTGCATCTTTGTATATTTTTGTTTCCAAAATATTAATATCAGCAAAATATTGACTTTCTGTAATTTCCCCACCTCTTTCTATTTCTCCATTTATAACGGTATAAATATGTTCGTCTAAAAATTTCTGAACTTCCTCTAATTCCTTATAGTCATTTATGTAAGCTGTTAACCATGTGTATTTAGTATTAATCATTTTACCCCACATGATATAGAATTGTACTTCATAGTCGCCGAGTATGTCCATAGTTTTAGATTAAAATATACTACAAATATAAATTAATATAAAATCTTATTTTTTACAAAAGAGAGAAAGTAGAAAAATGAAATATTGTAGTGATGTATATTGCGTTCGTTAGTTGCTACACTTGAGCGCTAGCAAGGAGAAATCTATATTTCAGGAGGTATTTATCGCATTTTTGTCATTTCGACGTGAGGAGACACGAGCGATAGCGAACAGGCGAAGCAAATCTTCGCGAGAAACTCCGCAAAGTGAGTTGACAATCTTTGTCGAGCTACTTGTGGAGATTTCTCGTTCCTCGAAATGACAAACTAAACGAATAGACAAATTGAACACCTTTGTCAGGCTGAGCGAAGTCGAAGCCCCGCAATCTAAATAGCCAATCTTTGTCGAGCTACTTGTGGAGATTTGCTTCGCCTGTTCGCTATCGCTCGGGTCTCCCTTCGGTCGAAATTGTAAAGGTTAGATAATTCGGTAACAAAATTTAACTTTAATAAATTTTGTTGCGATGAGAAATAACAGTCAGGATTC